>NZ_JAUZVK010000002.1:0-391253 GCF_031844505.1 Gordonia sp. AC31 | reverse complement strand
AGGTCTATTCATCTAGATGAATATGACCAGTTTCGAGCACGCGGGTGAACACCAGGCCACGGCGGGACCAACGATTGAATCCGACTGTCGTCATTGCGGTTTCGCCGTACCGCCGGAATGGTTGTCGTTATTTCGGTGCGGTGTTGCTCTCGCAGACCAGCTGCTCGGCGGCTCAGTTATTCGCGTCGTCGGACGCGGGGAGGGGCTCCTCCTCGACGACCTTCTTGCGCGAGCGCAGGATGCGCTTGACGATCTCGGTGATGATCGGCAGAACCGAGATGAAGACGATGAACAGGAAGATGTAGTCGATGTTGTCGCGGATGAACTCGATCTGGCCCAGGAAGTAGCCGAGCAGCGTGACTCCCGCACCCCAGGCGACCGCGCCGATGATGTTGTACGTGAGGAAGATCGGGTACCGCATCTTCGCGGCACCGGCGACCAGCGGGGCGTAGGTCCGCACGATGGGAACGAAGCGCGCGAGGATGATCGTCACCGGACCGTGCTTCTCGAAGAACTCGTGCGCTTCCTCGATGTAGACCTGCTTCAGGATCTTCGCGTCCGGCCGGAACAGCGAATATCCCGCCTTCTTGCCGATCCAGTACCCGACCTGGTCGCCGAGGAAGGCCGCGATGGGGATCAGGACGAGGAGCACCCACAGCGGGGCGAAGGGCTCGATCTCCGCCGACTTCGCCGCCACGATGAGCCCGGCGGTGAAGAGCAGCGAGTCGCCGGGGAGCAGCGGGAACAGCAGACCCGACTCGATGAACACGACCAACAGCAGACCGGCCAGCATCCACGTGCCGAACGAGTTGAGCAGGTTCACCGGATCCAGGAATCCCGGCAGGAGCGCCAGGTTGGTGGTCGTGGTGGCAAGCGCGGAGTCGATCACGGGGACCCAGAGTACCTGCGCGTGGGGCGAGGACAGAATCTCACGGGTCCGCCACCGCCGGTTTCCAGCAGGTCCGGGCACGAATGGTGCCCGCGCCGGGTGATGTCGCACCTGCCATACTGAGTGAAGTCCGGCCGCGGGAAGTCCGGCTGCTCGCCACCGAAGCACCAATCGACGGCGAGAGAACCCGAACACCAGAGCACATCAACACCCTGGAGGATCCGTCGATGCCCATTGCAACCCCGGAGCAGTACGCCGAGATGTTCGACAAGGCGAAGAAGGGCGGTTACGCATTCCCCGCGATCAACTGCACCTCGTCGTCGACGATCAACGCCGCCATCAAGGGTTTCGCCGACGCAGGCAGTGACGGGATCATCCAGTTCTCGACCGGTGGCGCCGAGTTCGGGTCCGGCCTGGGTGTCAAGGACATGGTGACCGGTGCGGTCGCGCTCGCCGAGTTCGCGCACGTCGTCGCCGAGAAATATGACGTCCTCATCGGCCTGCACACCGACCACTGCCCCAAGGACAAGCTCGACACCTACGTCCGCCCCCTGCTGCAGGTGTCGCAGGAGCGCGTCGACGCCGGCCGCAACCCGCTCTTCCAGTCACACATGTGGGACGGCAGCGCCGTGCCGCTCGACGAGAACCTGGAGATCGCCAAGGAGCTCCTGGCGAAGGCCGGCGCAGCCAACATCATCCTGGAGATCGAGATCGGCGTCGTCGGCGGCGAGGAGGACGGCGTCGAGAACGAGATCAACGACAAGTTGTTCACCACCCCCGAAGACTTCGAGAAGACCATCGAGGCCCTCGGTGCCAGCGACTCGGGCAACCGCTACCTGCTCGCCGCGACCTTCGGCAACGTGCACGGCGTCTACAAGCCGGGCAACGTGAAGCTGCGCCCCGATGTCCTCAACACCGGCCAGGAGGTCGCCGCGAAGAAGCTGGGCCTCGGTGACGGAGCCAAGCCCTTCGACTTCGTCTTCCACGGTGGATCGGGCTCGCTCAAGAGCGAGATCGATGAGGCCCTGAGCTACGGCGTCGTCAAGATGAACGTCGACACCGACACGCAGTACGCCTACACCCGTCCGGTCGCCGGCCACATGTTCAGCAACTACGACGGTGTGCTGAAGGTCGACGGCGACGTCGGCAACAAGAAGGTCTACGACCCGCGCAGCTGGTCGAAGAAGGCCGAGACCAACATGAGCGAGCGCGTCGTCGAGGCGTGTAACGACCTCAAGTCCAACGGCAAGTCCCTGACTGCCTGACGGAGAGTCCCACGATCGCTGCCCGCACCCCGAAAGGGTGCGGGCAGTTGTCTTTTCGGGTGATCGACCCCGTGCGTCGCGCCGGTCCGGGGGCCCGGCTCAGGTGAGGGCGAGCCCGACGACGACCGCGGCGGCGAGCGCGACCATCACCAGCGCCGCGATGATGACGGCCGGGTCGACGCGCGACCGGGACCGTTGCGGCGAACCCACGTCGTAGGGGCGGATTCGATTGCTTCGGACCCGGTTGTCCGACACGGGACGGATGTCCGTCGAAAGACCCCGGCGTGGCGTCGTGCCCGCGGGTGGTGCCGGTCGGGACGGGGGCGTGAAGTAGCCCGGCGCAGAACGGTCACCCGGGCCGGCCGGCGGTGGGCCGGACCGATGTCCGCTCGTCACGTGGGGTTGCAGACCTTCCAGTCGTCGCCGTCGCGCTGCAGGTTCAGCGTGACGGTCTCGGGCTGATCGGGTGAATTGGTGTGTACCGCGACCACTTCGACGACGGCCTGATCACCGCCTTCGACGACGCGGACCGCGTTGATCGCCTGCGTCTGCACGAGTTCGTTGCGGGCCCGTTGCGCCTCGTAGGTGCGCTGGTACGCGGCGTCGTCGAAATCGCTGTAGAAAGCGTTGAGCTCGCCGCAGGTGACCGACCGCAGGGTCGAGAGGTCACCCTCGTACAGTGCGGTCGTGTAATCCATGGCCACGGTCGCGGCCTCGTCGGCGGGCGCTGGTGCGCGCAGGCTGTTGTAGGCGAAGATGCCGCCGACGACGGCCACGATCACCACCACGACCGCTGCCGCCGCGATCAGCAGACCCTTGCCGCGTTTCTTCTTCGGTGACGTGGGGCCGCTACCCGGGATGACCTGCGGTTCGCGGTCGGTGGTCGTCCATCCGGCGGTCGAGGCGGCCACGGCCGGCTCCGGGGTCGTCCGCGCGTCGTCGTCGGCCGGCGCGTCGGTCTCGGTCCGGGCTTTGGCGGCGGTGGATGCCGCTGCTGCCGCCGGGATGACGGCCGTCGCCGCGCCCGAACCGGAGTCGTCGTCCTCGGTGTCGGTGTCGGTGGTGTCCGGCTCGGTTGTGTCGGTGTCCTCGCCGGTCGGGACGGCGATCGCCTCGGTGGGGGAGTCGGCGTCGGCGTCAGCGTCGGCGGCAGCATCGGTCTCGGTCGGCGAGTCGACCTCCGTCACGGCCGAGTCGTCTGCGGTCGAGTCGTCTGCTGTCGCCGCGTCCGCGGGGGTCTCGTCCGGGGCAGGCTGTTCCGCGACCGGCTCCGCCGGTGCTGGTTCGGTCTCGACGCCCTCTGCCTCTGCGCCCTCCGCCTCGACGCCCTCGGCCTCGGCTGCGGCCGGCTCGTTCTCGGCGTCCGAGTCGGCTACGGGGTCCTGGTGCGCCTCTGCCTCGTCTGCTGCCGTTTCGTCCGTCGCTGCCTCGTCTGGCGCCACGTCGGTATCCACGGCCTCGGACTCGGCCTCGGACTCGTCGTCGGCCTCGGACTCGTCGTCGGAGTCACGAGTCGTTCCGGCTGCCACGGCCGCCGCGCCCGCCGCGCCCACACCGGCGCTGACCGCGGTGCCCGTGGACGGGTCCGTGTCGTCGTCGGCAAGCGCTGGTTCGGCGGCCGCACCGGTGTTCTGATCCGACTCGGATTCGGGCGCGGACCCGGACTCGGTGGACGCGGTCTCGGCGTCGGAGCCCTCGGTCCTGGAGTCGGCGCTCTCTTCTCCGGCGGACGCTGCCTCGGGCTCCGGGGCCGTCGGGTCGATGTCGTCGAGGTCCTCGAGCTCGGCGGCGTCCGGGAGGTCCGAGCGACGGATGACGGTGGTCGCGGAGTCGCTCGGGCCGAGCCGGGCCGGTGCCGGCGGGGCGGCCTCGGCGTCGTCGGGCTCGGTCGTTTCGGTCTCCGCGGTGTCGGGCGCCTCGCTGAGCGGGTCGATGTCGTCCAGGTCTTCGAGGTCTTCGGCGGACGGGAGGTTGTCGCGGTTGATGATCTGGGTGGCGCCGTCGATCCCACGCCCACCTCTCGGGGTGGGTGCCGCGGGCTGCTTCGCATCCTTGTCCGTCGCGTCCTTGTCGGTCGCTGCTTTGCGCGTGGTGGTCTCCTCGGACGTGGACGCGTCTGTCGTGGACTCCGCCGGGGTCGCCTCGGTCGGGGCGGCCGTGTCGTCGGCGGTCTCGTTCTCGGTGGGATCGTCCACGGGTGGCTCGTGACCCTCTCTGCTGGTGCTGGGTGGAGCGGCGTCGGTGCCGGTCGGAACAGTATCGGGGGTCGGCCGCGTGTCCGTCTGACGAGCCCGGCGCTCGTCCCGCACCTGCTTGAGCGTCGACAGTGCCTTGGTGACAGCGGCTCTCGGCCTGTCGGATCGCGCCATCGACTGAATCACCCCGCATCTCGCCCGTGCACGACTACGGCCCGGCCGCCCGGCGTCGCCGTTCAGCGGCGGGCAGCAGGACCGATTGCGCCATTCACCCTAGCGAACGGCCCGGCGGTCCAGCACTAGGGCATTTGATCGAATGGGCGCCGGCCGCCGCGAGCGAACGGCGTCGGAGTCCGCAGGCGGTGCTTGAATAGAGGACATGACGTCTTTCGGAGATCTACTCGGCCCGCAACCCGTTCTGCTCACCGGGGACGACGACGCCGAATCGGACCTGCTCAACGGCGCCGCGCCGGCCGCGGTCGCAGCTGCACACCCGACCGCCTCGATCGCCTGGGCCTACCTGGCCGAGGCGGCTCTAGAGTCGTCGAAGACGGCCTCCGCCGGCGACGACATCGACACCGCCGCGGTCATCGCGGCCTATGCCTACGCCCGGACCGGTTACCACCGCGGCCTCGACCAGCTCCGACGCCACGGTTGGAAGGGTTTCGGGCCGGTGCCGTGGAGTCACGAACCCAACCGCGGCTTCCTCCGCTGCGTCGGGGCATTGGCCCGGGCCGCCGAATTGATCGGCGAGGAGGACGAGCACCTGCGCTGCCTCGACCTGCTCAACGACAGCGACCCGCGCGCGACCGCCGAACTCGGCCTCGTGTGATCGCACCGAGTCGATCGGTCACCTGCGGATGACGTCCGCCTGATGGCTCCGAGTGCCGCGAACCCGTCGTACCCGCGCCGGGTGTTCAATGCGATGCCCGCGCCGCTGAAGAGCCGCCTGCGCCGGCTGCGCGTGTCGCTGGTCCCGATCGTCCAGTGCGCGCTGGCGGCGGGGGCGTCGTGGTGGATCGCGGTGGAGATCTTCGATCATCCCGATCCGTTCTTCGCGCCGATCGCCGCGGTGATCTCGCTCGGGCTCTCCCTGGGACAGCGTTGGCGCCGGGCCGCCGAACTCGTGGGCGGCGTCGCGATCGGCATCCTCGTCGGCGACCTCTTCATCAGTCTCGTCGGCGAAGGCGCCTGGCAGATCATGGTCGTCGTCGCGCTGGCGATGTTGGTGGCGGTCTTCCTCGACGACGGTCCGCTCGTCCCCATGCAGGCCGCCTCGTCGGCCGCGCTGGTCGCGACGCTCCTCCCGCCCGGTGGGGTGGCGGGTTTCCATCGCGCGATCGACGCCCTCATCGGCGGGCTGGTGGGCATCCTCGTGGGTGCGTTGCTGCCGGTGAACCCGGCCAGCCGAGCGCGACGCGACGCGGCGGGCGTCCTGGCGACGGTCCGCGATGCCGCTCGCCGGCTGGCCACCGGACTCCGCGAACGCGACGAGGAGCTGATCGCCGCCGCCCTCGAAGCAGGTCGCGGGACGCAGGCCGAGATCAACAAGATGCGATCGGACATGACCGGCGGCCGCGAGGTCACCCGCATCTCGCCCCTGTACTGGGGATCGAGGATGCGGCTGGACCGGATCTCGGCAACGGCCGACCCCATCGACAACGCGGTCCGCAACTTCCGGATCATCGCCCGGCGTTCCCTCGGCCTCACCCAGCGGGGTGTCGCGGTGCAGCCGGAGCTGATCGAGATCATCGACGATCTCGCCGGGGCGTTCGAGGTGTTACGCGCGATGATGATGGCGGACCCCGGCGAGGCACCCGATCAGGCCGACGCCGCGCGGGTGATCCGCAGCATCGTGCGCAAGGCGCGTGCCGATCTGGTGACCAACAGCGAACTGTCGGAGGCCGCCCTGCTGGCCGAGATCCGGTCGTTGCTCGTCGACCTGCTGATGACCGCGGGGCTCCGCCGATCCTCCGCGCTGGCGACCCTGCGGAGCTGACCCGGCTGTTGCCACATATGCGAAGTTCTGCATATATTGACCGGCATCATGGGGCACTCACATTCGCACTCGCACGCTCCCGCCGCGGCTGCGGGACAGCGTCGGCTCTGGCCGATGGTGCTGGCGGTCGGGCTGATCGGCGGCTACTTCGTCGTCGAGCTCGTGACCGGCATCCTGGTGAACTCGCTCGCGCTGATCGCCGACGCCGGGCACATGCTGACCGATGTCGTCGCACTCGTCATGGGGCTGATCGCGCTGTTGCTCGGCCGGCACGGGCGGATCACCGACACCCGTAGTTTCGGGTGGCATCGCGCCGAGGTGTTCACCGCCGTGGCCAACGCCGTGCTGCTGATGGGCGTCGCGGTCTTCGTGCTCTACGAGGCGGTCGAGCGTATCGGTAGCGACCCGCAGGTCCCGGGCCTCACGCTGATCGTGGTGGCCCTGATCGGTCTGCTGGTGAATCTCGGGGTCATGCTGCTGTTGCGGGCGGACGCCAAGGAGTCGATCGCGGTTCGCGGCGCCTACCTGGAGGTGTTGGCCGACGCCGTGGGCAGCGTCGGCGTGCTGATCGCCGGCGTCGTCGCGATGACGACCGGGTGGGGTTACGCCGACATCGTCGTCGCGGTGCTGATCGCGCTGTGGGTGGTCCCGCGGGCGGTGCGACTCGCGCTCGACGCGCTGCGCATCCTCAACCAGCAGGCGCCGGCCCACATCGACGTCGAGGCCCTGCGGGCCGATCTGGCCGACATCCCCGTCGTCGACGACGTGCACGACCTTCATGTCTGGACGCTGACGACCGGGATGGACGTCGCCACCGTGCATCTCGGCAGCAGCCGGCCCAACGATGAGGTGTTGCCCGCGGCACAGGCCGTCCTGGCCCGCCACGGCCTCGAACATGCGACGGTGCAGATCGACCCCGACGACCATCAGCGACGTTGTCGTGACGAGATGACCTGGTGACCGTGCGTCGTGGCGCCGTGAATGTCGGTTATGCCCTACATTGCGGCGAATGGAACGACGCGATTTTCTCGCGGTGCTCGCCGCCGGCACCGTGGGGGCTCTGACCTCGGGCGTCCTCGTGGGCTGCGCGACGCCGGTCCCGGCGGCCGAGATCGACCCGGCCGATGGGCCGTCCACCCCGCCGCGGCCGACCAGCACGACGCCCGTCCCGTCGTCGGGACTGTTGCCGCCGGCGGTCGGAACCCGCCGACCGCTGCCCGACGGGGCCATCACCGCACTGCCCGGTCCCGGCCGGTGTCTCGCGCTCACGGTCGACGACGGCGCGAGCTCGGAGGTGATCGGCGCCTATGTGAAGTTCGCCCGGGACACCGGCGCCCGGTTCACCTTCTTCGTCACCGGTTCGTTCGACGGCTGGACCGACCACCGCAGCACCCTGCGGCCGCTCGTCGAGTCCGGCCAGATCCAGCTGGGCAATCACACGTGGAGTCATCCCGCGCTCACCGAGCTGTCCTCGCGCGGGGTGGCCGACGAACTGCGCCGGACCAAACGGTTCCTGAGCAACCAGTTCGGTGTCGACGGCACGCCGTACTATCGCCCGCCGTTCGGGTACCACAACGCAGGCGTCGACGCGGTGGCCGCCGACCTCGGTTACACGGTGCCGACCCTCTGGTACGGCTCGTTGTCCGACTCCGGCCTGATCACCGAGAGGTACCTCATCCGCTGCGCGCGCAAGTACTTCCGTCCGCAGAGCATCGTCATCGGCCACGCCAATCACGATCCGGTGACCAAGGTGTATCCGGAACTCGTCGAGATCATCCGAAATCGGAAGCTGCGCATGGTGACACTCGACGATTACTTCGCCGCGGGCCGCTGAGGTCCGACCGCACCTCCGGTGGCGGCGGCGAGGTGCGGACGCCGACCGCAACTTTTCGTTCACGCTGATTCGTAGTCGTCGGATCGGGTCGCCGCGTCGTTACCGTGTGTCGGTCATGGCTACCTCCACACTTCCACCCGTGCTCGCCGGCGAGACCGACGTCGAACGTCGCAAACGGCTCCGGACCGTCGTCGCCGCAAGCCTTCTCGGCACCACGGTCGAGTGGTACGACTTCTTCCTCTACGCGACCGCGGCGAGCCTCGTGTTCAACCAGTTGTTCTTCCCCGACCAGAGTTCGTTCGTCGGCACCCTGCTGTCCTTCGTGACGTTCGCGGTCGGCTTCGTCGTGCGCCCGATCGGCGGAGTCGTCTTCGGGCACATCGGTGATCGCATCGGCCGCAAGCGCACGCTCGCGATCACCATGGTGATGATGGGCGTCGCGACCGCCCTGATGGGTGTGCTGCCCACCGCCGAGACGGTCGGTGTGCTCGCCCCGATCCTCCTGCTCCTCCTGCGCATCGTGCAGGGTTTCGCGCTGGGCGGGGAGTGGGCAGGTGCGGTGCTGCTGTCGGTCGAGCACAGCCCGGACGGCAAGCGCGGTCTGTTCGGGAGCACCCCGCAGATCGGCCTGGCCCTCGGACTCGCCTTGGGCACCGGAGTGTTCGCGCTGCTGCAGGTGGCCCTCGACGAGCAGGCGTTCCTGACCTACGGCTGGCGCATCGCGTTCCTGGTGAGCATCGTCCTGGTGGTCATCGGGTTCGTCGTGCGGTTGAAGGTCGACGAGACGCCGGCGTTCGCCGAGGTGGCCGAGCTCGCCAAGAAGTCCACGGCACCACTGCGCGACGTCGTGGTCCCGCCGAACACGCGCAACACCGTCCTCGGCCTCCTCGCCCGGTGGGGTGAGGGGTCGGCCTTCAACACCTGGGGCGTCTTCGCGATCGCCTACGCGACCACCGAACTGGACATGGAGAAGGTCCCGGTGCTGGTCGCCGTGACCATCGCCTCGCTCGTGATGGCGGCCCTGCTCCCGTTCTCCGGACTGCTCACCGACCGGTACGGCGCCAAGACGATCTACCTGATCGGGATCACCGCCTACGGCGTCGCGGTCTACCCGGTGTTCGTGCTGTTCGGGACCTCGAACCTGCTCTGGTTCACCGTGGGACTGGTGATCGTCTTCGGGGTCATCCACGCACTCTTCTACGGCGCGCAGGGCACCCTGTTCGCGAGCCTGTACCCGACCCCGGTGCGCTACACCGGACTGTCGGTCGTCTACCAGTTCTCCGGCATCTACGCCTCGGGTCTGACGCCGCTGATCCTCACCGCGCTGATCGGGGCGGCCGGCGGGTCACCGTGGCTCGCCGCCGGCTACCTCGTGCTGACCGCGATCATCAGCGTCGTGGCCACGACGCTCATCCGGCGCGACGATCTCCACCTCACGACGGGCCCCCAGGCGCGGCCGGTCGGCTGAGTCCCGGATCAGGGGCGCACCAGCAGGAGATCGGTGACGTGGCGGTAGAACGTCGAGCGCTTGAGCACGCGCGGGTTCACGACGCCCTCGCGCTCGACGACGACGTTGGTCCCGCCCGTCTGACACGCGCGCCCGGTGAACCACTTGCCCGGCAACAACATCCGCTCCACCTGCGCGCGGAGGCCGGGTGCGGTCAGGGTCGGTTCGATGAGGATCGAACGCACCTCGCCGTCGAAGAGGCGCTCGTTGTCGACGTAGGTCTCACCGTGCAGCTTCGCGCCCTCGGCGCCCAGGTGACGCGCGCTGCCGATGATGACGGTCGCGGCGTCGTCGCGGATGAGCGGCACCGCGACCGCCGTGCCGTGTTCGGCGAGCTCGCGGGCCGCGGGTCCGTGCGGCAACCGGTAGCGACGCGTCGCGGGTGTGGCCTCGGCGGAGACGTATGCGATCTCGACGTCGAGTCGTTCGGTGACCATCAATGCGGCCAGCACCTGGGACAGGAAGATGTCGTTCTCGTGCGCCACGGTCGGTGCGAAGCGCTCCGCGACGCGCGGCTCGACGACGAGTCGGGTGACGTCGGGATCGGTGAGGGCGTCGGCGACCGCGGCGCGGACGGCCTTCTTGTCGTCGGCGCGGCTGGTCTGGCTCAGAAGGGCAAACGGCACGCGGATAGCGTATCGAGCGCGCCGACCCAGTAGTGTTGGTCAGGTTTGGTCCCAAGCGCGCCACACAAAGGAGTACCGGACATGGCCGCGATCGTGCTTATCGGAGCCCAGTGGGGTGACGAGGGCAAAGGCAAAGCGACCGACCTCCTCGGAGGCCGGATCAACTGGGTTGTCCGCTACCAAGGTGGCAACAACGCCGGGCACACCGTCGTACTCCCCACCGGGGAATCCTTCGCGCTGCACCTCATCCCGTCCGGCATCCTGACGCCCGGCGTGCAGAACGTCATCGGCAACGGCGTGGTCGTCGACCCCGGCGTGCTGCTCACCGAGCTCGGTGGCCTCGAGGACCGCGACGTCGACACCTCCGGCCTGCTGATCTCCGCCGACGCGCATCTGCTCATGCCGTACCACGTCGCGATCGACAAGGTCACCGAGCGTTTCCTGGGCAACAAGAAGATCGGGACCACGGGCCGCGGCATCGGTCCTTGCTACCAGGACAAGATCGCCCGCGTCGGCGTGCGCGTCGCCGACGTCCTCGACGAGAAGATCCTCACCCAGAAGGTCGAGGCGGCGCTCGAGCTGAAGAACCAGATCCTGGTCAAGATCTACAACCGCAAGGCCCTCGACCCGGCGCAGGTCGTCGACGAGGTCCTCGGGCAGGCCGAAGGATTCAGGCACCGCATCGCCGACACCCGGCTGCTGCTCAACCAGGCCCTGGAGAACGGCGAGACGGTGCTGCTCGAGGGCTCCCAGGGCACCCTGCTCGATGTCGACCACGGCACCTATCCGTATGTGACGTCGTCGAATCCGACCGCCGGTGGCGCCGCGGTCGGCGCCGGCATCGGACCCAACAAGATCACCACCGTCCTGGGCATCCTGAAGGCCTACACCACGCGCGTGGGCTCCGGGCCGTTCCCCACCGAACTCTTCGACGAGTGGGGCGCCTACCTCGCCAAGACCGGCGGCGAGGTGGGTGTCACCACCGGTCGCGCTCGCCGCTGCGGCTGGTTCGACGCCGTGATCGCCCGCTACGCGACCCGCGTCAACGGCATCACCGACTACTTCCTCACCAAGCTCGACGTCCTCTCCAGCCTCGACACCGTGCCGATCTGCGTGGCCTACGAGGTCGACGGTGAGCGCGTCGAGGAGATGCCGATGACCCAGACCGGCTTCCACCACGCGAAGCCGATCTACGAGGAGATGCCCGGCTGGTGGGAGGACATCTCCCAGTGCAAGACCTTCGACGAACTGCCCCAGAACGCGCAGAACTACATCCTGCGGCTCGAGGAGCTCTCGGGTGCGCACATCTCGTGCGTGGGTGTCGGTCCGGGACGGGACCAGACGATCGTGCGGCGCGAGATCGTCTGACCCTTCGCTCCTGGGGTTTCGGCGGCTTGGCGGCCGTCGAGGGTCTACGAAAGAACACCCGTGAGCGTCTGATTTCATGCTCCCTGAGGTGCGAGCGAAGCGAGCCACGAAGGGCTCGCAACGTGTCTCACCAGGCCCTTCGTGGCTCGTCGCTTGCGCTCCTCGCACCTCAGGGGCCAGTGGGGCGGCGGGCAGTTGCTTGCGCTCCTCACACCTCAGGGAGCAATGGGGTCGCTTTTTCGGATTAGGGAGCAGGGTTGGGGCGGGGTGATGCTCCGCTCGGCGAGCTCGTCGCGGATTCGCGGTCTGCTCGTGATTAGCTAGTGCCCATGCGTGCCAAGCGGGGGAGTCGCGACTACGGGTCCATCCTGCTCGGCTCCGTCGGCGAGAGCTCGGTCAAACAGCGGATCCGTATCCAGACCCTGCTGACCGCGTCGATCGTGGTGGCCAACCTGTTCGGGGCGATCGTCGCGGTCGCGCTCACCGCGGTCGGCATCCCGCAGCCGACCATCTTCACCGCCGAACTGTGGTGGGTCAACTTCATCGTGGTGCCCGTCTACATCACCGCGGCGTTCGTGGTCGGGATCGGGTGGGGCACCTATGTCGGCGTCCGTGATCTGCGGTGGGCGATCCGCGATGTCACCCCGACGAAACGCGACGCCCGGCGGACCATGCGGCTGCCGTGGCGACTGTCGCTGGTGCAGGGATTCCTGTGGGGCATCGCCGCCATCATGCTCACGATCATGTACGGGATCGTCGACCCACAGCTGATCCCCAAGACCATCTTCGTGGTGAGCCTCAGTGGTGTTGTGGTGGTGGCGATCTCATATCTGTTCATCGACTTCACCCTGCGTCCCGTTGCGGCGGAACTGATCTCGGCCGGCCACCGCCGGCGCAAACGTACCGGTGTGCGGGCGCGCTCGGTCGTCTCGTGGATGGTGGGTTCGGCGACCCCGATCATCGGCATCCTGCTGGTGCTGGCGTTCGGGCTCGCGCGGGACGAGACCTCCAAGCTCGACCTGTTCGTCGGTGCCACGGTCCTCGGGGTCACCGCACTCTTCACCGGCCTGCTGCTGACGCTGCTGTCGAGCATGAGCGTCACCGGCCCCATCCGCAGCGTGCGCGCCGGGATGAACCGAGTCAGCGACGGTGACCTCGACAACGCCGACCTCGTCGTCTACGACGGCACCGAACTCGGCGACCTGCAGGTGGGTTTCAACTCGATGGTCGCGGGACTGCGTGAGCGAGAACGGATACGGGACCTGTTCGGACGGCACGTGGGCCACGAAGTCGCCGAGGCGGCCATGTCGTCGAACCCGGAACTCGGCGGGACCGAACGTCTCGCCGCCACGCTCTTCGTCGACGTCATCGGTTCGACGACGCTTGCCGCGCAACGACGCCCGACCGAGGTGGTCGAGATCCTCAACAAGTTCTTCGCGGTCATCGTGCGGGCGGTCGAGGAACACGACGGCTTGGTGAACAAATTCGAGGGCGACGCGGTGCTCGCCATCTTCGGCGCACCCATCGATCTCGACGACGCCGCGGGCAGCGCGCTCGCCGCCGCGCGCGACATCGCCCGCGGCCTGGCCGAGGAGGTGCCCGACCTGTCGGCCGGTATCGGGGTCAGCCACGGGGCCGTGGTCGCCGGGAACGTCGGTGCCATCGAGAGATTCGAGTACACCGTCATCGGCGACCCGGTCAACGAGAGTGCCCGCCTGTCGGAACTGGCCAAACGGGATCCGCGGCGGCCGTTGGCCTCCGGACGCGCGGTCAAGGCCGCGCAGCGGGACGAGGCCGAGTGGTGGGAGGAACAGGAGACCACCTCGCTGCGCGGCCGGACCGAGGAGACGACCGTGTTCGCCGCATTCGTCGACGACGAGTGAGGGCCTCGCTCAGCCGATCGCGTCTTCGGAGCTGATCAGCCGCCCGTCCGGGCCGACGATGCTGAGGCCCAGTCCGTCGAAGACCGAGTACTTGTACCCGTTGTTGTAGGCGACGTAGTAGTGACGGCCGCTGCCGTTCTCCTGCACGTGCACCTCGGACACCGGGATGCACAGGGTGTTCCCACTCGAACGCGCGACACCCCGGTACTCGAGGGTGCCGTCGGCGCGCCACTGACAGATCGACGCCGCCGACCGGGCGGTGACGACGGAGGTGACGGTCCGCTGTCCGGGATCGCAGGACGGTGCCGAGGGCGCGGCGACCGCGGTCGAGGTGCCGACGGCGAGCGCGCCGGCGGTGAGGACGAGGGAAGCGCCGGCAGTGGCCAGGCGGGTGATGGTCGTGTTCATGAGAGCGAAGGTAGGACAGGGCTTGTCGAGTGGGAATGGGCAGAACTCCCCGGGTTCGTTCGGATGGGGGACCCTTCGAGACGCGCTCCGCAAGCTCCGGGCTCCTCAGGGAGCGAGGGGGGTGTCGCCCGCAAGCTCCGGGCTCCTCAGGGAGCGACGGGGGTGTCGCCCGCAAGCTCCGGGCTCCTCAGGGAGCGAGGGGGGTGTCGCCCGCAAGCTCCGGGCTCCTCAGGGAGCGAGGGGGGTGTCGCCTGCAAGCTCCGGGCTCCTCAGGGAGCTAGGGATCCCGGTCGCCCTGCCCCTCGGCGAAGTCGAGCCGGCGCAACGCGATTCGCAGCACCTCGTCGTCGATGCGTCCGGCGTCGCGTTCGGCGATGAAGACCGCGCGCTGGATCTGCAGGATCTCCGTCCGGAGTCGTGCCCCGGCGGACGTCGGACTCTCGCCGAGATCCTCGGGACCCCGGCCGAGTTCCTCCCAGGCCACATTGCGCTGCGTGGTGATCCACTTGCGCAGCATCGCCACCTGGAGCCGGCGCGGATCGTCGTCGGACAGTTCGGTGGCGTAATCGTCGAGGCGCCGTTCGGATTCCCGGGACGCACGGTCCTGCGCGGCCGCATACGCCAGCCGGTCCTGGGC
Organism: Gordonia sp. AC31; assembly: GCF_031844505.1. Classification (NCBI taxonomy): domain Bacteria; kingdom Bacillati; phylum Actinomycetota; class Actinomycetes; order Mycobacteriales; family Gordoniaceae; genus Gordonia; species Gordonia sp. AC31. The sequence continues at coordinate 376,642 of NZ_JAUZVK010000002.1, read as the reverse complement.
GCGCTCGTCGCCGCTCACTCCGAGGAAGCGGATGACCCAGGGCAGGGTGGTGCCCTGGATCAGCAACGTCCCCACCACGACCACGAATGTCAGGAACAGGATCTCGGCGCGGGCGGGGAACGGTTCATTCGTCTCGGTGTAGACGGGGATGGCGAACGCGGCGGCCAGTGACACCACGCCACGCATACCGGCCCAGGAGACGACGAACACCGACGCCGGACTCGGCGGCGGCTCGCGGTCGCGGATCCGTCGCGAGAGCAGTCGGGGCAGATAGGTCGCCGGGTAGACCCAGACGATGCGCACGAGGATCGTCGCCGCCAGGACCGCCGCGGCGTCGATGGCGATCTGCGTCCACGACTCGTTCTCGACACCCTCGATGAGCATGGGCAGCTGGAGCCCGATGAGCAAGAAGACGAACGACTCGAGGATGGTGTCGATCGACTTGCGCACCGCCTCGTCCTGCAGGCGCGTCGCATAGCCCAGCCGCACCGACCGGTGGCCGAGGTAGAGACCGGCGGTGACCACCGCGATGACACCCGAACCGTGCAGTTCCTCGGCCGCGTAGTACGTGCTGAACGGGACGATGATGCCGATCGCTGTCTCCATCGGCGGGTCGGTGAGCCAGACACGCACCCAGGACACGACCACCCCGACGAGGAGGCCCACGACCAGGCCGCCGAGGGCGGCCACCGCGAACGTCAGGACGCCTTCGCCGACCGTCGCGGTGGCCCCCACCGCCGCGGCGAGCGCGATCCGGAACGCGGTGAGGGCCGTCGCGTCGTTGAGCAGGCTCTCGCCGCCGAGCAGCGTCATCATCCGGCGCGGCAGACCGAGCCGGCGGCCGATCGCCTGCGCCGACACCGCGTCCGGCGGCGCGACGACCGCGCCGAGGACCAGTGCCGCGGCGAGCGGGAGATTGGGGACGACGAGGTATGCGACGTATCCGACCACCAGGGTCGTCACCAGCGGTAGGCCGACCGCCAGGAATCCGATTGCACGCCAGTTGGCGCGGAACGCCTGATAGGAACTCTCCTGCGCGGCCGAGTACAGCAGCGGCGGCAGGATGAGGAAGAGCACGAGCTCGGGTTCCAGGGCCACCGAGGGCAACTCGGGAATCCATGCGATCCCGAGACCGACGGTGACCAGCACCAGCGGCGAGGACCAGCCATAGCGACGACACAACGCGGCGACCGCCACGGCGATGACCGCGACCAGCAGTAGCGATGCGCCCATTCGAGCGACTCTAATCGCGCCGGCCCGATGGATAATGTCGGGCATGAAGATCTTTCGGCGGAAGTCATCGTCCGCGGCCGCGCCCGGGCCGCCGGGGTCCGGTTCCGACGCCTCGAGCACGGCGCGCTGCGTCGAACTGGAGTCGTTCGACGCCGCGCCGGCCGCCGACCCGGCGCCGGCATCGGGCGACGACCGCAGTTGCCAGGACTGTGTCGCGATCGGCGAGACCCACTGGGCACATCTGCGGAAGTGCCTGACGTGCGGGCACATCGGTTGTTGCGATTCGAGCCCGCGACGACACGCGACCGGTCACTTCCACGAGACCGGGCACCCGGTCATGCGTTCGGCCGAACCGGACGAGGTGTGGCGCTGGTGCTTCGTGCACGAGGTGACGGGATGATCACCCGACGGTCCTTGGTGTGTTCGACGAGGTGGAGGAGTGCGCCGGGATCTGTGCTGGCGGCAAGTAGGATTTGAGGATGACGTCGAACAGCGAGAGTGCGCCCAGCGCAGCCCAGCCGGCGCCGACGACCGGGCCGCCGGACGTCATCGGCACGCCGCTGAGTCCGACCGCGACCAAGGTGATGGTCCTCGGGGCAGGTGAACTCGGCAAAGAGGTCGTGATCGCGTTCCAGCGCCTCGGCGTCGAGGTCGTCGCCGTCGATCGCTACGCCGACGCGCCCGGCCACCAGGTCGCCCACCATGCCGAGGTCATCGACATGACCGACCCCGCCGCCCTGCACGCGGTCATCGACAAACATCGTCCCGCGTACGTGGTGCCCGAGATCGAGGCGATCGCCACCGAGGCCCTCGTCGACGTCGCCGAACGCGGTATCGCCGAGGTCATCCCCACCGCGAGCGCTGTCGTCGCCACCATGAACCGCGAGGGAATCCGACGTCTCGCCGACGAGGAACTCGGGCTGCCGACATCGCCGTATCTCTTCGCCGACACTCTAGAGGAGGTCACCGTCGCGGCCCGCCAGGTCGGGTTCCCGTGTGTGATCAAGCCCGTCATGTCGTCGTCGGGCAAGGGACAGTCGGTCGTGCGGGGCCCCGAGGAGCTGGCCTCGGCCTGGGAGACCGCGAACACTGGTGGTCGGGTGCAGGGCAGTCGCGTCATCGTCGAGGGCTTCGTCGAATTCGATTACGAGATCACCCTTCTCACGGTTCGTGCGATCGATCCGGCCACCGGCCGGCTCACGTCCCACTTCTGTGCGCCCATCGGTCACCGACAGATCAACGGCGACTACGTGGAGAGCTGGCAGCCCCATGAGATGAGCACCGACGCGCACGCCTCGGCGACCTCGATCGCGGCGCGCATCGCCACCGCGCTCGGTGACGGAAAGCTGGCCGGGCGCGGCGTTTTCGGCGTCGAACTCTTCGTCAAGGGCGACGATGTCTACTTCTCCGAGGTCAGCCCGCGGCCCCATGACACCGGCCTCGTCACGATGGCGACCCAGCGACTGTCCGAGTTCGAGATGCATGCCCGCGCGATCCTCGGTCTCCCGGTCGACGTCACGCTCGCGTCCCCGGGTGCCTCGGCCGTCATCTACGGGCAACTCGACGAGCCGGCGATCGGTTTCGAGAACGTCGCCGCCGCACTTGCCGTACCCGAGACCGACATCCGACTGTTCGGCAAGCCCGAGAGCTTCCACCGCCGGCGCATGGGCGTGGTCACCGCGACAGCCGACGACGTGCCGGTCGCGCGTGAGCGTGCCGTCCGCGCCGCGTCGCTCGTCACACCCGTGCCGGGCCGCCCGGCCGTTCGCAAGGCCACTAACCTTCCGCCGACCCCGCCCCCGGCGCCTCCGCGACGCCCCGGGCCACCGCCCGGCCCGGTCGGCCCGCCGCGCGGACCCGTGGGTCCGCCTCCCGGTGTACTGAAACCACCGGGTGCGCCGCTGGGACCGCCGCCCGGTCGTCCGGGACCGCCGCCCGGGCCCCGGCCACCCGTACCGCGGCCGGCCGGGGGTCCGCGCCCGGTACCGCCCGCGCCGATACCCCCGTCGGGGACCCCGCCGCGTCCGTCGGGCCCGCCGCCACGGCCGGCCCCGCACGAAAAGGCCCCGCACGATCAGGCCCCGGCGATGACCTCGATGGTCAAGACCGACGACCGGCCCGCCGACGCGCGCCCCGGTGCGTCGTCGAAGCCCGGCGAGTGATCGGACGAGGTCCGGGTGCCGTTCTGGGGTGAGCTGCTGGTCGCAGCGGTGATCTTGGTGGGCCTGGTGGGCATCGTCGTGCCGATCCTGCCCGGCACCTTGCTCATCGTCGGCGCACTGTTCGTCTGGGCCCTCGTCGTGGGTGGCTGGGCCTGGTCGGTATTCGCTCTGGCCCTCGTCGTCATCGGCGTCGGCGAGGTGCTCAAGTACCTGATCGCGGGCCGGTCGCTGCGCGCGGACGCGATCCCGAACCGCACGATCGTGGTCGGGGGCCTGGTCGGCATCGTCGGCTTCTTCGTCGTCCCCGTCATCGGCCTGCTGCTCGGCTTCATCGTGGGCGCGCTGGCATCGGAACTCGTTCGCACGCGCAGCTTCGACGGCGCGTGGCGGGGCGCGTTCTCGGCGCTGAAGGCGGCGGTGAAGACGATCGGCATCGAACTCCTCTTCGCGCTGATCGCGACGGGCATCTGGACCGGCGGCGCCTTCACCTGGTGACCGAACGGGTCGCGGCGCCGGCCGTGACCTGCCAGTATCAAATCCTGTGATCGCGGTCACCGATTGATGTGTACAGTCGTGCACCGAAGGGTAATACCGGTCAGTAACTCCAGCCGTGGGGATTTCTAGGGGAGGAGTCTGAGTGAACCTGTTGAAGTGGAGCAAGCGGCCGGCGGCCGGGGTCGAGGCCCGGAAGCCGGAGGTCAACATCATCCGGGGTCTGGTGGCCCGAGCGACCACCCCGTTGCTGCCCGACGACTATCTGCACCTGATCAATCCGCTGTGGAGCGCGCGCGAGCTCCGCGGCAAGGTGCTCGACGTGACCAAGGAGACCGACGACACCGCCACAGTCACCATCCGGACGGGCTGGGGGTTCCCCGAGTCGTACAAACCGGGCCAGTACGTCGGGATCGGTCTGCAGATCGAGGGCAAGTGGCACTGGCGGTCGTACTCGTTGACGTCGTTCGGCGCCAACGAGGACAAGACCATCGCGATCACGGTCAAGGCGAACCCCGACGGATTCCTGTCGTCGCATCTCGTCGACGGCGTCAGCCCCGGGACGATCATCCGGCTGCAGTCGCCCAAGGGCGACTTCCACCTGCCCGAGCCGGTTCCGGGCAAGATCCTGTTCGTGACCGCGGGCAGCGGGATCACTCCCGTCATGGCGATGCTGCGGCAGCTGAGTTCGCACGGTCAGACACCCGACATCGTGCACATCCACTCCGCGCCCACCCGCGACGACGTGATCTTCCTCGACGAGATGGAGACGCTCGCCGACGAGGCCGATGATTACGATCTGAATCTCCAGCTGACCAAGGAGATGGGCAAGTTCGACGTCTCGCGGATGGACGAGTGGGCGCCGGATTGGCGTGAACGCGAATGCTGGGCCTGCGGACCGGTCGCGCTGCTCGACGCGATGGAGTCGCACTACGAGGACGGCGGCCTGCGTGAACGTCTCCACGTGGAGCGGTTCGCCATCGCGCGCACCGACCACGGTGGCGAGGGCGGCACCGTGAAGTTCGCGATCTCGGACAAGGAAGCCGAGATCGACGGCGCCACAACACTTCTCGAAGCAGGGGAGAACCTGGGAATCCAGATGGCGTTCGGCTGCCGGATGGGTATCTGCCAGACCTGCGTCGTGCCGCTCGCCGGGGGTTACGTGCGTGACCTGCGCACCGGCGAGGAACGTCGCGAAGGAGAACGAATCCAGACATGCATCAGCGCCGTGTCTGGTGAATGCACCCTAGATCTGTAGGAGGCTTCATGGCCATCACCGACATCGATCAATACGCACATCTCACCGAGAGCGACGTCGAAACCCTCGGCGCCGAGTTGGACGCCATCCGTCGTGACATCGAGGAGTCGCGGGGCGAGGCCGACGCCAAGTACATCCGCCGGGCCATCACCCTGCAGCGCAGCCTCGCTGCCGGTGGCCGGCTCGCCCTGATGTTCAGCGACAAGAAGGTCGCCTGGGCTGCCGGGACCGCGATGCTCTCGCTCGCCAAGATCATAGAAAACATGGAACTGGGCCACAACGTGATGCACGGCCAGTGGGACTGGATGAACGATCCGGAGGTCCACTCGTCGTCGTGGGAGTGGGACACCACCTGCCCGAGCGTGCAGTGGAAGCACTCGCACAACTTCGTCCATCACAAGTACACGAACGTCGTCGGGATGGACGACGACGTGGGCTACGGAATCCTGCGCGTCACCCGGGACCAGCCCTGGGAGTGGTGGAACGTCGGTAACCCGATCTACAACCTGACGCTCGGCACGTTCTTCGAATACGGTGTGGCGCTGCACCATCTGGAGACGGAGAAGCTGCGCAACAAAGAGAAGACCTACCGTCAGGCGGCCAAGGATCTCCGGGTGATCGGCACCAAGGTCGGCAAACAGGCGGCCAAGGACTATCTGATCTTCCCGGCTCTGGCGGGTCCGAACTGGAAGACGACGCTCACCGCGAACTTCACGTCGAACATCATCCGGAACTACTGGGCGTACATGGTGATCTTCTGTGGTCACTTCCCCGACGGAGCCGAGAAGTTCACGGTCGACGAGTTCGAGAACGAGGACCAACCGCGCTGGTATCTGCGTCAGATGTTGGGATCGGCCAACTTCAAGGCCGGACCGCTGATGCGGTTCATGAGCGGGAACCTCAGTCATCAGATCGAACACCACCTGTTCCCCGACCTGCCGAGCAGCAGGTACGAGGAAATCGGTGTGCGTGTCCGCGAGTTGTGTGACAAATACGACCTGCCGTACACGACGGGGACCCTCCTGGGTCAATATGCCCAGTCGTTCCGGACCATCGCGAAGCTGGCACTGCCGAACTCGTTGTTGAAGGCGACGTCGGATGACGCGCCGGAGACGGCGTCGGAGCTGCGCTTCGCGATCCGCGAGGGCATGAGTGACCACTTCGGCGTCGACCCGGCGACCGGGAAGCGACGGGGTCTGCGGACGGCGTTGCGTGAACTCAAGAATTCCCCGGTGCGGTCGGCGCATGTGGGGCGGGCTGCGTCCGGGAGTCCGGGACGGAACCAGCACTGACACAACAGATGTCGCGCATCGTTGCGTATCCCGCGACGATGCGCGACATCTGCGAATCGCGCCCGGGCGTGGTGTGCCCGTGTCAGAATGACGCACGTGCGCATCGGGATGACCATGCCTGTGATGGAGCCGGATCTCGACGCCGAGATGCTCCACTCGTGGGCCACCACCATCGACGACGGTCCGTTCAGCTCGCTGTGCTGGGGTGAACGTATCGCGTTCGACAATCCGGAATGCCTGACCTTCCTCGGCGCGCTGGCGGCGTGGACGCGACGGGTGCCGCTCGTGATGACGGTCGTCGTGCCGCAGCTGCACGACCCGGTGATGCTCGCCAAGTCGTTGGCGACCGGCGACATGCTGTCGGGAGGACGCCTCACCGTGGCACTCGGGGTCGGCGGGCGGCACGAGGATTACCGGGCCGTCGGCGCGGACCCGTCCACGCAGACCATGCGTCAACTCGCCGACCGGGCCGAGACGATGAAACGGGTGTGGGCCGGGGAGAAACTCACCGAGTCGGTCCTGCCGGTCGGTCCGCCGCCGCACCGGAAGGGCGGTCCGGTACTGCATGTCGGGACCACCGGGCCGAAGACGATTCGTAGCGCGGTCGATTGGGCGGACGGAATCGCCGGGGTCACCCTCGATCTCGATGCCGGCAAGCAGAACGAGCTCTTCGATATCGCCCGGTCGGCATGGGCGGATGCCGGTCGGGCGGCACCGCATCTCGCGACGTCGTTCTGGTTCGCGATCGGTGAGGGCGACGGTCCCCGAGCGCAGGTGACCCGGCACCTGCATCACTACATGAACTGGATCCCGTCGGAGTTCGTCGACGCGATCGCACCCACCACCGGGTGGGCGGGCACCGAGGCCGAGCTCGCCGAGGTCCTGCGGCGGTTTGCCGACATCGGTACCGACGAGGTGCAACTCATCCCGACGAGTTCGGACCCCGGTCAGCTCCGGCGCGCGGCGGACGTGGCGGCGGCGTTCTCCTGACGGATCGGGGAGCCGGGCGGACCTAGGATGCGAACTGCTCCCGCAGAGCCCGTTTGAGGATCTTTCCGGTCGCCCCGAGCGGGAGGGCCGTCACGACGTGCACGGTCTTCGGGACCTTGTAGCCCGCCAACCGGGTCCGGGCGAACGCGCGGAGATCGGCCCCGGTGGGTTCGTGCCCCGGGGTGGCCACGACGAACGCCGTCACCTCTTCGCCCCACGTGTCGTGCGGCAGCCCGACCACCGCGACCTGTGCGACGTCAGGGTGGTCGCCGAGAACCGCCTCGACCTCGGTGGGATAGACGTTCTCGCCGCCGGTGATGACCATGTCCTTGAGCCGGTCGGTGACGTACACGTAGCCCTCGGCGTCGACTCGGCCGATGTCGCCGGTGTGCAGCCAGCCGTCGGCATCGATGGTCACCGCGGTCTCGGCGTCGCGCCGGTGGTAGCCGCGGGTCGCCTGTGGTGTCCGGACGCAGATCTCGCCCTGCTCGCCGCTCGGTGCCTCGGTGCCCGATGCGGTCCTGATGGACAGCTCCACCCAGGGGTAAGGGCGGCCGACGGAGCGGAGCAGGTGCGCGCGCTCGGGGTCGGTGCCGTGGTCCGCGGCGTCGAGTTGGGTGACCGCGCCGTGGGTTTCGGTGAGTCCGTACACCTGGAACAGCGGCGTACCGAAGGTACGCAGCGTCCGTCGCAGGAGTGCGGGGGTGATCGGCGCGGACCCGTAGGCGATCGACCGCAAGGCCCCGACATCGGCTTGGTCGGCGCCCGGTACGTCCACGAGCATGCCGATGACGGTCGGTACGAGGAAGACATTCGTGATGCGTTCGCGGACAAGGGTGTCCAAGAGGGACTCCGGGGTGAAGTCGGCGATGACCACGTTGTGTGCACCGTTGGCGAGCCCCACCAACGCCCAGCCCAGCCCGCCGATGTGGAAGAGAGGCATGGCGCAGAGGCTGACCGACGAGTCGTCGAAACCCCACGGCCCGCCGGCCTGCGTGCAGGCGCCCAGGTTGGTGTTGGAGGTGAGCACGCCCTTGGCCCGGCCGGTGGTACCCGAGGTGTAGAGCTGGAGGACCACGTCGTCGGCGTCGCCGACGTGGCCCGGATCATTCGGGGACGACGCGGCCAGCAACTGTTCGTAGGAGAGCGATGGTCGTGGATCACCGAACGCGATCGGTTCGCCGAGAGCGTCTGCACCGGAACGGATCTCCGTCACCGCATCGAGAAAGTCGCGGTGGCACACGATCAGACGTGCCTGCGCGTCGTCGACGACCTCGCCGAGCTCGCGGACCGAGAGCCGCCAGTTCAGCGGCACGGTGACCGCGCCGATCTTCGCGGCGGCGAGTACCGTCTCGATGATCTCCGGAGAACTCTTTCCCAACACGGCGATCCGATCGCCGCCTCGGATACCGCGGTCACGCAGCACGTTCGCCAGGCGACTGGTGCGGTCGTCGAGCTGTTCGTAGGTGAGGTGAATCCCGGCTCCGGACAACGCCGGTGCGCTTCCCCGCCGGCGGGCCTGAAGCCGGGTCTGCTCGGCGAGACGGTACTCGGCCGGCGCCGTCATTCGGCGGCCGACAGGTCGGCGAGGTGGCGCATCACATCGGGGTACCGGCGCAGGTGCGCCCCGCCGTTGATGTTGATCGTCTCCCCGGTGACCCACCGCGAGTCGTCGGAGGCGAGATAGAGCACCGCGTCGGCGATCTCCTCCGGTCGGCCGTTGCGCCCCAGTGGGGTGTTCGCGGTGAAGTCGTCCTGGATGGCCGGGATCGAGGTGAGCGTCTGCACCAGCGGGGTGTCCACGAGTCCCGGCGCGATCGAGTTGACCCTGATCCCGCGGGGGGCCAGCTCGAGTGCGGCGACCTCGGCGAGCATCACCATGCCCGCCTTGGCCGCGCAGTAGCCCGCGAAGCCGGCTGCCGGCTGGCGGGCATTGAGAGAGGCGATGCCGATGAGTGATCCGCCGTCGTTCAGCGTTCGTCCCGCGTGCTTGGTCACCAGGAACGAGCCGGTGAGGCACAGCTCGATGGTCGTGTGCCACTGCTGTGCGTCGAGGTCGACGATGAAGCCGGGGACGTTCAGCCCCGCACAGTTCACCACAGTGTCCACGCCGCCGAGGTCGTCGGAGACAGCGGTGAGGAGTGCGGCGATCGATGCCTCGTCGGTCACGTCGACCCAGTGAGCCCGCGCACCGCCCCCGATTTCTCGCGCAACCGATTCGGCGGCTTCGCGATTCACGTCGGCCACGGCCACCGTGGCACCGTGAGCGGCCAGGGTACGGGCCGCGGCTTCGCCGATGCCCGAGCCGCCGCCGATGACGACGGCGATCTTGCCTGCGACGCGTTGGTCTGCCATGGTCTTTCCCTCTCGATGGGTGTGGTCGGTGGTCACCGGGGCAGGTTCTCGTAATAGGGGACGACGATCTCGTCGGTGCTCGTCACGTCGCCGAGCATCATGGTCGTGATCGGATGGACGATGCCGGGTTCGATCTCGGCGTTGATGCAGGCGGGGACACCGGCGCCGAGTGCCTTGTCGACGGCCGGAGCGAGATCGTCGATGTGCTTGACGCGCATGCCGATACCGCCGAAGGCCTCGGCGATCTTCTCGTAGTCGCTGTCGGCCAGCTCGGACACGACCACGCCTCGGGGCCCGAAGACGGCCTCTTGTCCGTGGATCGACATGCCCCAGACGGCGTTGTTGAAGACGACCGTGGTCACCGGCAGGTGATGACGGGCCATGGTGTCGAACTCCTGCGGGTGGAAGCCGGCCGCGCCGTCCCCGGTGATCAGCACGACGGGTGCGCCTGGTCGGGCGCGGGCCGCTCCGATCGCGAATCCCGGCCCGACACCCAGGCACCCGAGGTAGCCCAGCCGCAGGACGCTTCCCGGACGGCCGACGGCGACGAAGAACTCCGCCCAGGACGGGGCCTCGGCGCCGTCGAGCACGAAGATGGTGTCCGGCGGGCATGCTTCGACGATGGCCTTGGCGGCGAAGTAGGGGTGCATCTTTCCGGTGTCGGTGGCCGCGTCGGGGAAACCGGCGGCGTGAGCGCCCTTGGCGGCCTTGACCGTAGCCGCCCACTCGGACCAGTCCGGCCAGGTTCGTCCGGCGGCTTCGGCCGCGAGTTGTTCGAGCGCGGCGCGGCAGTCGGCGACGATGGGAACCTCGACGTCGTAGATCCGGCCGATCTCGGCGGCGTCGATGTCGATCTGAATGATCTTGGCGCCGGGGAACATGCTGGCGCGGCCGCCGGTGAACATCCCTGCCCGCGTGCCCGCCATGAGGACGACGTCGGGTGTCGGTGCTCCGAGAGCCGGGATGGTGCCCATCGACAGGAGTCCGCCACCGGCGAGCGGATGGTCGGCCGGGATGGCGCCGTCGGCCTTGCCCGGGTAGAAGACGGGTACGCCGACGGTCTCGGCGAAGGTCACGAGCGCTTCTTCGGCACGCGAGAAGGTGATGCCGCCGCCGATCACGATCGCGGGATTCGATGCGGTGTGGAGCAGGTCGAGCGCGAGGGTGACGGCGTCGGGATCCGCCCCGGACCGGGTCGGTACCCGATAGTTGGTGGGGAAGCGCACCTGGTCGTCGTCGGCCTCGCCGAACATGACGTCGATGGGCAGCTCGAGCAGGACCGGACCGGGCACGCCGCTGGTGGCCTTGCGGATCGCGAGCGCCACGATCTCGGGGACCCGGGCGGCGTCGGTGATCCGGTATGCCCACTTCGTGACCGGATCGGCCGCGGCGATCTGATCGAAACCGCCCTGCAGCGGATTGGTCTCGGTCTCACGCAGCGGCGGGGCGCCCACGACGAACAGCGTCGGTGAGCGGTCCAGATAGGCGTTGGCCAGGGCGGTGTAGACGTTGGTGAACCCGGGTCCGGAGGTGACCACGCAGACGCCGAAGCCGCCGGTGACGCGTGCGTACGCATCGGCGGCATGGCCTGCGCTGGCCTCGTGCCGGGTGTCGGTGAGCCTGATCCCCTCACCCGCACAGGCGATCAGGAACGCGTCGAGGTGTCCGCCGTGGAGGGTGAACACCTCGGTGGTGCCGGCCTGGGCGAGCGCGCGGGCAAGTAGTTGACCGCCGTTGACAGTTGCCATTGTGGGGACCTTTCGAGAGCTGTCCAACGTGTGCGGCCGAGAGTAACTGGCATCACAGTGCGACGCCAGGGTCGCATTATGCAAACACTCTGGTCGATGGCACGATTGCGAGCATGGCTCGCTCCTCCCCACAGACCGAACGCATCGTCATGCTGATGCAGTTGCTGACCGATCAGCCGACGACGGCACGGAGTCTGGCCGACATCGCGCGCCACCTCGGGGTCTCCAAGCCCACCTGCTATCCGATGGTCATCGCGCTCACCGAAGCCGGGTGGCTGCTCCGCGATCCCGTCAGCAAGGGCTATCGGTTGGGCCCCGCGGTGGTCCCGATCGGGGATGCGGCGTCGCGGGCGATGGCTCCTGTCGAGGTCGCCCGTCCGCTGATGCGCGATCTGGCCGACGACAGTGACATGGCCGCAATCGCTTTCGTCCCCACCGGGGCCGACCTGGCGATAGGGGAGATCGTGCAACCCGTGACCGGTCGTCGCGGCACGCTGGGCCTGCGCCTGGGTGACACCCTGGAGATCGCGCCGCCGCTGGGTGCGGGGCTGGCCGCGTGGTACCCGCCCGACCGGCTCGACGAGTGGCTGCTCCTCGGGGCGGACCACGTCGGGATCGACCATTCCGAACTGCGCGAACTGTACCGGCCGATGCTGGAGGTGATCCGCGCCCGCGGGTACGCGGTGGAGTGCGCCGACCAGCGAGAGCAGTCGCTGTCGGCAACCGTCGCGGGGTTGCGCGGAACGGGTGTCGCGGGTCAGCGTGCGGTCTCCGCGCTGCGCGAGGCGCAGCGTCGTCTGTCCACCGACGTCGTGGTCGGGGAGATCGACCCGGCCGCCGACTACCGGCCCATCTCCGTCAACGCGGTCGCCTTCGCACCCGGCGGGGTGCCCGCGGTTATCGTCGCGGTCGTCGATGCACGGACGACGATGCGCGGGCGCGATGTCATCGAACTCGGTGGCCGGGTGCGGGCCGCCGCGGCGGCCGTCACCGAAGCGCTCGGCGGGGCCACGCCCGGCCGGCCCTAGGTCATCGTGCGGGTGCTCAACCCGTCGGCTGCTCCTCGACGGCCCGCCCGGGGCGCAGCATCACGAGTGCGAGGATCGCAGCGGCCGCGGTGAGCACGCCGGAGAACGTGAGGCACAGACGCATTCCGTCGAGGAAGGCGTCGCCGACGGCGTTCATCACGGCCGGGGCGTCGGCGCCGAGGTTCAGGCCGCTCGCGGCAGCCAGGCCCTCGGTGTCGCCCGCGCCGATCACCCGGTCACGTACCGGCTCGGCGACACCGGCATCGATCAGCTTCTGCGGCAACGAGTTCACCGCACCGGCGGTCAAGAGGGCGCCGAGCACGGCCGGGCCGAGCGCGCCGCCGACCTGACGAAAGGCGTTGTTCCCGGCCGCGGCCATCCCCGACAGGTGGTAGGGCACGGCCGACACCGCGGTCGCGGTCATCGGCGCCATCACCAGTCCCATTCCGAGCCCGAGCACGACCAGACGCCACGAGATGGCGGCGAAGGAGGTGTGGGCGTCGAGGGTCAGCAGCGCGAACTGGGCGCAGGCGACCATCAGGAGTCCGCCGCCGATCAGGAACCGGGCGTGAATCCGATGCATCATCTTGCCGGCGAGCCCGCCGACCAGCATCGAGGCGCCGTTCATGAGGGCCAGCCGCCAACCGGCCTCGACGGTGCCGAGTTGCTGAACCAGCCCGAAATACATGCTCAGCACGAAGATGAACCCGATCAGAGCCAGGAAGGCGATCATCGCGACCAGGGTGGTGGCGGTGAAGGCGCGGCTCCGGAACAGGTCGAGGTCGAGCATCGGACTCGCCGAACGCTTTTCGATGACGACGAACCCGACTGCGGCGACCGCGGCGGCCAGCAGCGCGACGACGACGCGGGGGTCGCCGAAGCCGTAGACGCCCGCCTCGATGACGCCGAAGACGAGTGCCGTGACGGCGATCGCGGCCGAGATCTGGCCGGACCAGTCGAGGCGACGGGCATGGGGTGCGCGGGATTCCGGGAGCATCGTCGCGGCCACCGCCAGCGCGATGAGGGCGATCGGGATCGGCAGCAGGTAGATCCATCGCCAGCCGGCGGACTCGGCGACCGGACCCGCGACCAGCGGCCCGACGGTCAGCGAGAGCATGAGCGCCGACGCCCAGATGCCGATGAACTTGCCCCGTTCCCGGAAGTCGGGGACCGCGTGACTGATCAGTGCCAGGGTCGTGGGCAGGAGGGCGGCCGCGCCCGTTCCGGCGAGCGCCTGTCCGATCCACACCATGCTGATCGATTGCGCACACAGGGCCACCAACGCGCCCGACGCCGTGAGGCAGAGGCCCACCAGATAGACCTTGCGACGGCCGTGCACGTCGCCGAACACTCCGGCGGTGAGGATGAATGCGGCCATCGGCAGGACAAACGCGTCTTGTACCCAGGACAACTGGGCGGTCGAGGCGCCGAAGGCGCTGCCGATCGCCGGCAGGGTGACGGCGACGCTCGTGATGGGCAGGTAGGCGACGAAGACGCCGAGGCAGGCCATCACGACGGTGGCCGTCCGACGTGCCGGGGGAGTCGGTACGCCGGTGGGAACGGGGGAGATGGTCGCGGTCAACGCGCTCGCTTTCGCAGGTCGATGAGGGTCGCCGAACGGCGCAGGAGTTCATTGTCTGGTCCGCGTCGACGAAACCACGCACAGATCCCGAGTGCCGGTATCGATACGGCACTGTGGGTCGCGCGGCGATACACTTCCTCCACCATGGACGACATCGACGGCACGATCCTCCGTGCGCTGCAGATGTCGCCGCGTGCGACGTTCCGCCAGCTGGGTGAGGTGGCCGGGATCTCGGAGCAGACCGCGGCGCGCCGCTACCAGGCGATGCGGCGGGCCGGCGTGATGAAGGTCGTCGGGATCATCAAGCCATCCGTCCGCGGCCAGTCGGAGTGGGTGGCGCGGGTGCGGTGCCGTCCGGACCGGATGGAACCGCTCGCGTCCTCGCTCGCCCGCCGACGTGATGTCGCCTTCGCGTATGTCGCGTCCGGTGGTGCGGAGATCATCTGTCTCATCCGGGCGCCGCTCGGCGTGGCCGGTGAGGAGGCCATCGCCAAGACGTTCCCCGCCCGAGCCTCGGTGACCGACGTCCGCATCGATCTCGTCCTGCACGCCTTCGATCCCGGTCACCCCGCGTCGAGGTGGACCGGATTCGGTGGCCACCTCTCTGATCGGGACCGCGACCTCCTCGCTTCCGCTGCGGCTGCTGTGGTCGACGACATGCCGGAGGACCCCGAGCAGGACGATCCGTCGTCGGATGCCCCGGCGGGTGGCGCGCGGTTGACGGCCGACGATGCCGTGCTGATCGACGCGCTGACCCAGGACGGTCGGCGAGCGCACCGCGAACTGGCCCGGATCTGCGGATGGACGGTCGGACGAGTGCGCCGCCGGCTGCGCACGCTCGAGCGCGGGGGTGCGCTCTTCTACGACGTCGAGATCCTCCCCGACCGGCTCGGCTTCGACCTGAGCGCCACGCTGTGGTTGACGGTGACCCCCTCGGCTCTCGATCAGGTGGGCACCGAACTTGCGGCTCACGACGAGGTGGCGTTCGCGGCGGCGATCAGCGGCGAGTGGAACCTCATGGTGTCGGTGATCTGCCGGGACACCGCGCATTTCCACGACTATCTGCGCACCCGGGTCGCCGCGATCGGCGGCGTCACCGGGTACTCGGTCAGCATCCGGATGCGCCGGCTGAAGCAGAACGCCTCGCTTGTGGTGCAGGGGCGTTTGATTCAGCCGGTGTGATGCCCGACGCGGGGTAGCGTCCACGTGTGACCTCGCCTCAGCCTGCCGATCGGGGCCTGGTGCGATTGTGCGTGCTGGCCGTCGTGGCGGGGCTCGTGACCGGTGTGCTGGGCGGCGCCTTCCGCTGGTGCCTGAACCACCTGGACCGCTGGCGGGTCGAGATGCTCGACTGGTCGGCGGGACTCGGTGTCCCCGGGTGGCTCATCCCGATCGCGGTCACCGCGACCGGTGCGGCGCTCGGCGCGCTCGCCGTCCGGCTGGTGCCGACCGCGGCGGGAAGCGGGATCCAACACGTGGAGGCCGTCGAGCGCGGGGAGGCGTCACCGGCGCCCCTGAGCCTCATCCCGGCCAAGTTCTTCGGCGCGCTCACCGCGATCGGTTCCGGACTCGTGCTGGGCCGCGAAGGCCCGACAGTGCACATGGGTTCGGTCGTCGGTGCGGAGACCGGCCGGCGCGGCGGTCTCGACGACGCCGACGTCCGGGTGATGCAGACGTCACTCAGCGGGGCCGGACTGGCAGTGGCGTTCACGGCTCCGATCGGCGGCGCGCTCTTCGCACTCGAGGAGGTCGGCCGCTCGGTCCGCTTGCGCCTCGTGGTGCCCACGGTGTTCGCCGTGGTGGCCGCCGTCGCCGCCGGACGGGTCATCCTCGGCGACCGCCCGGAGTTCGACGTCCCCGCCCTCGACGTCCCGTCGGTGACGGTGCTGCCCGTCTTCGTGATCTTCGGGCTCGTGTCCGGCGTCATCGGGATCGCCTACAGCCGAATGGTTCTCGGCACCCTCGGCTGGGTCGGCCGGTTCTCGCGGATACCGCCGATCGGACGCGCCGCCCTCATCGGCGCGGCGATCGGTGCGCTTCTCGCCCTCGACGCTCGCACCGCGGGCGGCGGGGACGGCCTCACCCAGGCGGTCGTCGACGGCGGTGTCGTACTCCCCGCACTCGTCGCGCTCTTCCTCATCCGGTTCGTCGCGGGTCCGCTCTCCTATGCCGCGGGCACGCCGGGTGGCCTGTTCGCGCCGCTGCTCGCGCTCGGCGCCCTGTGGGGTGCCGCCTTCGCCGAGGTCGCCGACATCATTGTGCAACAACCGGATTCAGGTGCGTCGGGATTCCGGGGCGCGATGATCCTCGCCGGGATGGCGGCGCTGTTCGGCGCGGTCGTCCGGGCCCCGCTCACCGGGATGGTCGTCGTGATGGAGATGACCGCGACGACCACGGTCGCCCTCCCCATGCTGGCCGCGACCGCCGCCGCGGTGCTCGTCGCCCACCTGTCCGGGTCGCCGCCGGTCTACGACTCTCTTCGCGAGCGGATGCTCGCGAAACCGACTGGGCGAGAAGAGCCTCCCTCCGCTCCCTGAGGAGCGAGCTTGCGAGCTGCCGCCCGTACTCCCTAATCCGGAAGAGCCACACACTCACTGGTCCCTAATTCGAAAGAACGACATAACCATTGCCCCCTGAGGTGCGAGGAGCGTTAGCCGCCGGGCCGAGCACGCGACGAAGGAGCGCGTCGAGGTCGACGAGCCACGAAGGGCCTGGTGAGACACGTTGCGAAGCCCTTCGTGGCTCGCTTCGCTCGCACCTCAGGGAGCAGGGAGCAGGGAGCAGGGAGCAGGGAGCAGGGAGCAGGGAGCAGGGAGCAGGGAGCAGGGAGCAGGGAGCAGGGGCCGCGCTTTCGGATCAGGGAGCGGTGGGGGTGGCGCGGGTCCGGGAGTCCAGCGGCACGATGAGCGGGCCACCGGTGATCGGATCGGTCATGACGTGCGCCCGGAGGCCGAACGCCGCGTCGAGGGTCTCGGCGTCGATGACCTCGGTGGGCGAGCCGGTGGTGACGATGGCTCCGTTGCGCATGACGAACAGCGAATCGCTGTAGCGCGCGGCCAGATTGAGGTCGTGCAGCACCATGACGACGGTCTTGCCGTGCTCGTCGCGGAGCCGGCGGACCAGGTCGAGGACGTCGATGGAGTGCGCGAGGTCGAGGTAGGTGGTGGGTTCGTCGAGCAGGATGAGGTCGGTGTCTTGCGCGAGCGTCAGCGCGATCCAGACCCGTTGCCGCTGACCGCCGGACAGGGCGTCGAGGGTGCGGTCGGCGAGGTCGAGGGTGTCGGTCATCTCCATCGCCAGTGCCACTGCCGCCTCGTCGGCCGCGCTGGCCTGCGCGAACCAGCGCTGATGCGGATGACGTCCCCGCCCGACCAGATCGGCGACGGTGAGCCCTTCGGGCGCGATGGGATTCTGCGGCAGGATCGCCAGGGTGCGGGCGACCTGTTTGGGCCGGACCGAGGAGATGTCGTCGCCGTCGAGGTAGACCGCACCGGCCCGGGGTGGCAACAGCCTTGCGAGACAACGCAACAGTGTCGACTTGCCACATCCGTTGGAACCGATGATCGTCGTGACCTGACCATCGGGGATGTCGATGTCGAGACCGTCGATGACGATCCGTTCGTCGTAGCCGACGGTCAGTCCGACGCCCCGCAATCGGGCGGTGGTGGCGGGGGATTCGAGGGATGACGCGGTCATACGCTCGCCTTTCGGGACATGACGATCATCAGGTAGATCAGGAACGGGCCGCCGATCGCCGCGGTGACGATGCCGACCGGCAGGCCGCCCGGCAGAACCGTACGCACCATCAGGTCGCCGCCCAGTACCAACGACGCACCGATGACACCGGACACGAGCGGCGTGGGCACGGCGGTACCGGCCAGCCGCAGCGCGATCTGTGGGGCCAGCAGCGCGACGAAGGCGATGGGCCCGGCCGCGGACACGCTCAGCGCGCTCACCAGGACCGCGGTCAGGAGCAGCGTCGTCGACACCGCGCCGGTCCGGACTCCGAGTCCGCGGGCGAGATCGGGTCCGAGGCTGAGCATCCCGATCTGGCGGGCCAGGACGACCACAACGATGATGCTCGCGACGACACCGGCGGCGACCGGCCACACGTTGGACCAGCCGACGTTGGACACCGACCCGACGATCCACACCTGCGCACGAGCCACATCCCGGATGTCGGCGCGCGAGAGGAGGAACTGGGTCAGCGCCTGCAGCAACCACGTCATCCCGACGCCGATCAGCACGAGCCGGAACGGGTTGATGCCGCTGTTGGCCTTGCGACCCGGCCAGGCGAGGACGTACATCGCGACCGCGGTGAGCAACCCGCCGATCATCGCCGCCGCCGGGACGCCGAGATCGCCCAGCCAGGCACCCCAGCTGGTGGTCGAGAACGCGATGGCGGTCACCGCCGCCACGCTCGCGCCGGCGGTGATGCCGAGCATGTCCGGTGTGGCCAGGGGATTCTGGGCGATCAGCTGGGTAATCGAACCCGCAAGGCCCAGACCGAATCCCACGAGCAGGGCGACCAGCGCTCGGGGCAGCGCGACGTCGAAGACCACCACGTTCTCGACGCGGGTGCCGCCGCCGAGCAGGATGCGGGCGACGTCGACGGGGGTCAGCGGGAAGTCGCTGACACCGACGCTCGTGAGGAACAGGACGACCGTGACGGCCGTGGACACGACCGCGACGGTGAGCATCCGTGGTCGCACCACCATCGACAGCGGTTCGACGGCGATCCGATAACCGCCGGGGTGCGGTGCGATCCGGCCCTTCGTCGTGGTTCCGGACGTGATGTCGGTCTTGATGGAGGTCGGCGGATTCACACGGTCCCCAATCTCTGTCGGCGGACCATGACGATGAGGAAGGGTGCGCCCACCAGTGCCAGCATGACGCCGACCTGCACTTCGCCCGGACGGGCGACGATCCGGCCGAGGATGTCGCATCCGACGAGCAGGATGGCGCCCAGCAGAGCGGAATACGGGATGATCCACCGATAGTCGGCGCCTACGAAGGCGCGGGCGATATGCGGTACGACCAGGCCCAGGAACACGATCGGCCCGCACGCCGCGGTCGCCGCGCCGATGAGCAGCGTGATGGTCAGGACGCCGAGGGCGCGGATGAGCACGACACGGGAACCGAGGGCCTTGGTCATGTCGTCGCCCAGGCTCAGGACGTTCAGGAAGAAGCCGCTCGCCAGCGCGAGGACGAGGCCCACCGTGATGAACGGCAGGCTCGCCCAGAACACGTCGATGCCCCGACCCGCGGTGGAGCCGACGCTCCAGAAGCGCCACTGGTCCAGCGAATTGGTGTCGACGAGCACGATCGCGGACGTGATGGCGGTCAGCATCGCGGTCAGGCCGGTGCCGGCGAGGACCAGGGTCAGTGGGCTCGAGCCGCTCAGCGACGACAGTCCGAACACCACGGTGGCGGCGATGATCGCTCCGACGAGACCGAAGAACATGAACGCGATCGGACTGGTGATGCCCAGCAGGTAGATGCCGCCGACGACCGCGCAGGCGGCACCCGCGTTGACGCCGAGCATGCCGGGATCGGCGATCGGGTTGCGGGTGTGGCCCTGGGTGATGGCACCGGCCGCGCCGATCGCGAGTCCGGCGGCGAGGCCGAGCAGAGTGCGCGGCACGCGCAGATCCCACACGATGCCGTCGACATCGGAATCCTTGGGCACCTGCGGCATCCGTAGGTTGATCAGCGCGTTCCAGATCTCTTCGACACCAGCGGTGAAGCTGGGCCAGATCTCGTCGAGCGGGACCGGTCGGGTGCCGAAGAGAACCGACGCGACGACCAGCGCTGCGAGGACCGCCAGGAGCAGCGGGATTCCGAAAAGTCGGAGGGATCGGCGCACGAAGGTAAACCTTACCAACCTTCTTCGACGCGGCGTCGCGCGCAGCGTCGAGCGCCTCGGCGGGTGTCGTTCGTATAACGAATTGCCGACGAAACCTGAGGGATCGCTGTGCGCGCGGTAACACTTCGCTCAGGCTGGGTCGATAGTCCCGGTGTCGGTGGGCATCTCGGGCCGACCGCAGCAAGACCGGTCGTCGGTGGGGCGGCATGCCGCTCCCACGACGGCGACGTCGGGAAAACAGTGTCGCCTACGAACGAGGAGGATCGATGAAATCGCTGAAACGGGCTCTCACAGGGGTTCTGGTCGCTGCAGGAATCGCCGGTGGATCGTTGGTGGGTGCCGCGCCGGCACAGGCCGCCGTTCCCAACCTCCAGATGACGGGCGGGGTCTACTGTCAGTTCGCAGCCCCTGGCACGCCGTGGAATCAGGCGTGGAGCATGACCCGGTTCATGCGCGTCACCGCGCGTGACGGCGATTTCCGTAACGTCACGCTGCAGGAGATCAACGGCGCGACGAAGTTCAAGTCGCTGCTGAAGAAGAATGAGTCGCTCACCATCAAGACCACCTGGTTCGGCTGCTTCCCGTCCTCCATCGCGGGGTACGCGATCTCCGATTACGCCGAGAACCTGACCGACAACGCCGGTTTCTGGTGGAACGTCCGGCGCATCGACAACCCGTTGGATCGATTCGGTACGGGCTCCTCCGCTTCAGCGGCCGCCCTGACCGGCGGTGGCACCGACGTCGCCGGCGTGCCGGCGATTCCGGGCCGTTGATCTCATCCGACGACAGTTGAGAATGCACCACAACTGAGCCATTCGCGCCGGGCGGCGTGCGGGGAGGACGCCCCCGCACCCGCCGGGCGCATGCGAAAGAGCGGCGACCGAGAGAACTCGGCCGCCGCTCTTATGGCTTCGACAGGCTCAGCCGGCGGAGGGTGGGCTCAGCCGGCGGAGGGTGGCTCAGCCGGCGGAGGGTGGCTCAGCCGGCGGGAAGCGGGGTCATGCGGACGGGCGGGACACCTTGTCCGGCTCCGATGCGGCGAGCATGTCTTCGCGTTCGACGACTTTGACGCGTTCGCGGCCTTCGGCGGCGCCGAGGGCGCGTTCGTGTTCGTCGAGGCGGTACCAGCCGTCCCAGGTGGTGAAGGGGATGTTCTTGGACTCGAGGAGTTCGACGATGGCGTCTTCGCCGGGGTGGGCCGGGTCGAGGAGTGTGCCGGCTTCCATGTCCTTGAGGATGCAGTCGACGGTCTCGTTGGCGTCGCCCTTGGTGTGGCCGATGAGGCCGACGGGGCCGCGTTTGACCCATCCGGTGGTGTAGATACCGGTGAGCTGCTGCCCTTCGTCGAAGACGCGTCCGGCCTCGTTGGGGATGACCCCGGCCTGGGAGTCGAACGGGATCTGCGGCAGGTTGTCCGACAGGTAGCCGACCGCACGGTAGACCGCGCCGACCTCCCAGTCGGTGGTCTTGCCGGTGGGCTTGACGTTGCCGGTGCCGTCGAGCTGGGTGCGTTCGGTGCGCAGACCGACGACCTTGCCGTCGGCGCCGAGGATCTCGGTGGGGCTTTCGAAGAAGTGCAGGAACAGCTTGTGGATCGCGCCCTGTTTGGGTTCGCGGATCGCGTAGTTCTCGATGATGGTGGCGACCTGGTCGGTGATCTTCGACCCGCGGCGGGCGACGGCCGAGCCCTCGTCGTAGTCGATGTCCTCGGGGTTGACGATGACCTCGATGTTGGGGGAGTGGTCGAGTTCTTTGAGTTCGAGCGGGGTGAACTTCGCCTGGGCGGGTCCCCGGCGGCCGAAGACGTGGACCTCGACGGCCTTGTTGGCTTTGAGTCCGTCGTAGACGTTGGCGGGGATCTCGGTGGGCAGCAGTTCGTCGCCGGTCTTGGCGAGCACGCGGGCGACGTCGAGGGCGACGTTGCCCACACCGATGACCGCGACCTTCTCGGCCTCGAGGGGCCAGGTGCGGGGGAAGTCGGGGTGGCCGTCGTACCAGGCGACGAACTGGGCGGCGCCGTAGCTGCCGTCGAGATCGATGCCGGGGATGTCGAGGGCGCGGTCGTCGGTGGCGCCGGTGGAGAAGATCACCGCGTCGTAGTGGGCGCGCAGTTCGTCGATGGTGATGTCGGTGCCGTAGTCGACGTTGCCGAGCAGGCGGACCTGGGGCTTGTCGAGGACCTTGTGCAGGGCGGTGATGATGCCCTTGATACGCGGGTGGTCGGGTGCGACGCCGTAACGGATCAGACCGAACGGAGCGGGCATGCGCTCATACAGATCGATGCTGACCCCGCGGTCCTTGGCGGTGTCGGACTTCATCAACGCGTCGGCGGCGTAGATCCCGGCGGGACCGGCACCGACGATCGCAACCCGCAGCGGGCGGCTGTTGTCGCTCATGGAGTAGGTGTCTTCCGTTGCTCAGCACGCGAGGACAAGCAAATCTCGGTGACCCCCAGGTCCGCGCGTATGGATAAGGCCTATCCCTTCTACGGTAGGCGCTTGCTGTCCCCGACCAAAATCCGTCTGTGAGGTAACCCTCACTCGGCGGGTGCGCGGTGTCCGGCGGGTTCGGGCCCGCTACGCCTTGCCGGCGGCCGCGGCGATCGGTCCGACGGCCTGCTCGGCGACCCACGGGATCGTCAGGACCGTCGGCACCGACATCGCGCTGCCGACCTCCTGGGGCAGATAGACCACGCGGCCCGACTGCGCGACCGCCAGCCGGTTGAACGCCGCGTTGGACTTGAGCCGGTCGTTGGAACCCTGCCAGTCGACGGCGACGACGACGTCGGCCGAGTCCAGCAGGTTCAGGCTCTCGGCCGGCAGGTCACCGTAGAAACCGCTGGTCACCGAAGGTTGCAGCGCGGGCGGGAAGGTGAGTCCGTAACCGGTGAGGGTCTGTCCGCGCCCGTCGCCGGGGCCGTAGATCGACACGCCGCCGGTGGGGCTGGCGGTGACCACGACCGCCGTCTTCCCGGCCAGCTGCGGGTTCTGCTCCCGCACGTTCGCGAGGAACTGCTCGGTCTCGGTCACCTTGCGATCGGCGAGTTCGGGCAGGCCGACGGCGGTACCGATCTGGCGGGTCTGCGCGTCCCACGGCACCTGCCACGGCTGGAACTGGGCGGGCCGCAGGATCGTCGGGGCGGTCTTGCTCAGCAGATCGAACTGGTCGCGGGTGGGATCGGCGCCGACGGCGGTGATGAGGTCGGGCTCGGTGGCCAGCGCCTTGGGGATCTCGTCGCCGAACGCGCCGGACGCGTTCGGCAGCACCACCGGGTCGGAGTCCGCCAGGAGTTCGGCGTTCCACGGCGCCGACGCCTGGTCGGGGTCGGCGAACGGGGCGATCGTGGTGGGGGTGACACCGAGTGCGAGGAGGGTGTCGCCGTCACCCACGCCCATCGCGGCGACGCGCTTGGGTGCCTGGTCGACGGTCGCGGGGGCGTAGGCCTGCTGCACGGTGACCGGGATCGCGCCGGCCTCGGGCGCGGGGACCTGGGCCGTGCCGGAGTCGACCGTCTCGTCCGGCGGCGAACACGAGGTCACCACCAGGGCTGCCGCGAGCAGCCCGACGAGAAGGATGAGGGAACGGTGGGTGGAAGCGCGCATCCGGGTCCTCGCTGGTCGTTGCGGTCGGCGACGTCGTTCGCCGCGGAACTTAGGGCCACCTTACGCAGGACGTGTTCGATGTCGACGTCGTTCGGCGCTCTGCCCGGTGCGTCCGGGCTCCGACGACGCCGGTCTCAACCGCCGCCGGGACGCTCGATAGACTGCCCGCCATGGCCGAAGCTGCAGGTGAGGGCGACCAGAAGCCCCCGTCGTGGAAGAACGCCTGGCCGTTCTTCGTCGCGGCCGGCGTCGTGGGACTCGTGGTGCTCGGCGTCGTGCTGTCGAATGTGACCCGTCCGGCCGAGGACCGGGCCGGCGACTCGGCTCAGGTCCAGTACGCGATCAACGACATCTACACCGCGCGCAACGGTCCGAACTTCGGCGAATACCGGGCGAACACCTGCGCGGCCGACGTCGAGGCGGCCGACTTCGTCTCCGAGGAACAGTTCCTCGCCGACAACCGGGAGTCGCTGCTCGCCAACGGTCACATCGAGATCCCGGAGATCACCGAGCTGGTGGTCGACGGTGACCGGGCGACCGCGAAGGTTCATTGGCACTATGACAAGACCCCCGATGACGTGAACGTCGTGGACACGATCGTGGTGCGCGAGAACGGCGAGTGGAAGGTGTGTTCCTCATGAGCTATGCCGGTGACCTGACCCCGCGCGAGGCGTGGGAGAAGCTCGAGAACAACCCGGATGCGGTGCTGGTCGACTGTCGCACGCAGGCGGAGTGGTCGTTCGTCGGCGTGCCCGACCTCGAGGTCCTGGGCAAGCGCGCGATCTTCGCCGAGTGGACCACCTTCCCCGAGGGGCGTCGCAACGACGACTTCGTGGCACAGCTGCGTGATTCCGGTGTCTCCGACGACCAGGAGGTCATCTTCATCTGCCGTTCGGGGCACCGGTCGATCGGCGCTGCGGAGGCCGCGACCGCCGACGGTATCGCGAAGGCATACAACGTGATCGACGGGTTCGAAGGCGCCCTCGACGAGAACGACCACCGCGGGACGTCGGGCTGGCGTGCCGAGAACCTGCCGTGGAGGCAATCGTGAGTTCTGATCTGCCCGTCAGTCGTGAACTGCCTGAAGGGCTCTCGGCTGACACGATCGCGGTTCGCGGCGGGCTGGCGCGTTCGGGTTTCCACGAGACGGCCGAGGCGCTCTATCTCACGAGCGGTTACGTCTACGACTCCGCGGAGGCCGCCGAGCGAGCCTTCACCGGCGAGGACGAACGATTCGTCTACTCGCGCTACGGAAATCCGACCGTCGAGATGTTCCAGGAGCGGTTGCGCCGGCTCGAGGGCGCGGAGGCGTGTTTCGCCACCGCGAGCGGCATGGCCGCGGTGTTCGTCGCGCTCGGTGCACTGTTGAAGGCCGGCGACCGTCTCGTCGCCGCCCGCAGCCTGTTCGGTTCCTGCTTCGTGGTCTGCAACGAGATCCTCCCGCGCTGGGGGATCGAGACCGAGTTCGTCGACGGTGAAGACCTCGAGCAGTGGGAGCGGGCCCTGTCCAAGCCCACCGACGCGGTGTTCTTCGAGACACCGTCGAACCCGATGCAGAGCCTCGTCGACGTCGTGAAGGTGTCCGAGATGGCGCACGCCGCGGGCGCACAGGTGGTGCTGGACAACGTCTTCGCCACCCCGCTGCTGCAGCGGGGTCTCGAACTCGGCGCCGACGTCATCGTCTACTCGGGCACCAAACACATCGACGGCCAGGGGCGCGTCATGGGTGGCGCGGTACTCGGGACCAAGGAGTACGTCGACGGTCCGGTGCAGCAACTCATGCGACACACCGGTCCGGCACTCAGTCCGTTCAACGCCTGGACCCTCGTGAAGGGGCTGGAGACGATGCGTCTGCGCGTCGACGCCTCGGTGTCGTCGGCGCTGCGGATCGCCGAGTTCCTCGAGAGCGATCCGCGCGTGCGCTGGGTCAAATACCCCTTCCTGCAGTCACACCCGCAGTACGACTTGGCGAAGTCGCAGATGTCCGGCGGCGGCACGGTGGTGACCTTCGAGCTCAACGACCACGACGGCATCGACGGCAAGAAGCGCGCCTTCGAGGTCCTCAACGGCCTGCGGATCGTCGACATCTCCAACAATCTCGGAGATTCGAAGTCGCTGATCACGCATCCGGCGACCACCACTCATCGTGCGATGGGTCCCGAGGGACGCGCGGCGATCGGTCTGAGTGACTCGGTGGTGCGGCTGTCGGTCGGCCTCGAAGGGGTCGACGACCTGTTGGGCGACCTGGACCACGCGCTGGGGTGAGGGTAAGCGCTGACGTATTCCGTTGCGGCACAGCGCGAATCCGCCTCGGTGAGCGGGGCCGAGTCCCCGGAGGGTGGTGCCATTCAGTCGTTCCGGCGATCCCAGGCCGCTCGCACCGTACTCGGGATCCGTCCCTTGGAGGGCACCTCGATCCCTTGGGCGCGAGCCCACGCCCTGATCTCCGACGGTGTCGCCGGTGGACCGTGCAGGCCCTGCACGATGGGCTCGCTGCCGACGGTGAGCCGCCATTCGTGTAGCGCGGCACCGAGCCAGCGGTAGGTCCATTCCTCGGCGAGTTTGCGGTTGTCGCAAAAGACGATCGGCACGGTCGGAAACCGGACCTGCGCCTCGGCGACTGCCTCGGCCAGCGCGGCGCCGCTGACGTATTCGCGCGTGAACACCTTGCTGTATGAGGCTTCGACGACCACCGCGGCGCGTCGGAGTCCCGCGAGACCTGCCAACTGGTAGGTGAGAGTTCCCTTCATGAGACCGTTGCCGAGGTCGTCGATCGACTTGCGTTCGACGGCGGCGACCACCTGGTCGTCCTCGACGATCGCGTAATCGCCGGCATCGAGGCGGTGTCGAGTGGTGGTCGCCTGTTGATGACCGAAGGAGTAGGCGTACTTCTCGCCTGTGTCGACGACGATCTCGAGCGCCTGGCCGTGTGCCCGAGCCTTGGGAAGCGTGACGTTTGGACGCGCCTGCTTGGTGGTTTTGCGCGTCTGCCAGAAGATCATCTCGCGTCCGCGAGCCCGCGTGACGACGAACTGTGACCGATTCTCGCGAGCGCGGTCGAGCACCAGATCGATCGCCGCCCCGCGCCGCGTCACCGACCGAACCGGAAGACGTTCGACGATCTGCGGTGTGGTCGGCCATTCGTCGGCGCGATGACAATAGACCTTGCTGGTTCGCGGCCAGGTCTCCCTCACCTTCAAGACGATCCCGTCACTGCCGAGCGGAATCCGGACCAGAAAGGGCAGTGAGGAGCCCTGTTCCGGATTTCGGGCGATGATCAGGTCGTCGGGCATCATCGACGAGCGTAACGGGCGAAGATCGCGCGCGTCCGCAATTGATCCGCTCAGTCGAGTGCGGCGATGCCCAACGCGTTCAGGACCGTCCGCAGCTTGAACGCCGTCTCCTCGAGTTCGCCCTGCGGGTCGGAGTGTTCGACGATACCGCCGCCGGCCCACGTCCGGAGGCTGCGACGATCGGCCTCGAGTTCGAGGCACCGGATGGTGACCATCCACTCCCCGTCGCCGGCGGCGTCGCACCAGCCGACCGCCCCCGCATAGAAGCCGCGCTCACCCTCGACCTCGCGGATGATCTGCGCAGCAACATCACTCGGCGTGCCGCAGACCGCCGGGGTGGGGCCGAGCAGGAGTGCGAGATCGAGCGCAGTGGTCGCCGGGTCCCGAAGCCGCGCGCGGATCGGGGTGGCCAGATGCCAGACCTCCCCGGTCGACTGCAATTGCGGGGTCGACGGCGCGTCGACGTCGTCGCAGAGGTGTCCCAGCCGGTCTCGCAGGTGGTCGACGACGAAGGCGTGCTCGGCGAGATCCTTCGCCGAGGAGAACAATCCGTCGGCAGCGGCGCGGTCGACGACCGGGTCGGGTGACCGCGGCGCCGATCCCGCGTACGGGTGGCAGGTGACGACGGAACCCGACTTGCGCAGCAGCACTTCGGGACTCGCGCCCAACAGCCACGAACCCGAGCCGGTGGCCGCGCCGAGATCGACACCGAATGCGTTGTGTCCGGCATTGCCGCCCGCCAGTGCGTCGAGGAGTTGCAGAGGCTCGACCTCGGCGTCGAGCACGATGTCGACGCTGCGGGCGAGTACGACCTTGCCGACGTCGCCGGCGACGATCCGCTTCACCGCGTGTGCGACACGTTCGCGGTGCTCGTCGGCCGTGGGGTGCAGGGTCGTCGACACCGGGGTGCGCGTCAGCGGTGGTGTGCCTGCCAGCGGCGCCGCGTCGACGTGCAGGACTTCGGGCACCACCAGCGCGGCGGGCTCGGCGAGGTCGAAGGGGATCGCGCCGGTCAGACCGTCGACGGTCCCGGCGCGCAGGGCGGCCGAGGCGGCGTCGACGTCGGTGAACGCACGGACCGCGCCCATGCCCCGCACGGTGCCGTGCGGGCGGGACAACACGAACACATCAGTCGCTGACACCCCTGACACGCTACAGGTAAGTGTGCCCTAACTTCCGATCACGTTGAGTGAAAATTGACACGTCCGCGCGAGATCGACGACCCTTGGTCGTAGGTCATGAGTGCCAGTGACAAGCCCCGGCTCGCTGGTCGGCAACCCTCCTTCGCGGTGGGGTGCTCCGGGTGACGACCCGGCCGCGTACCGACCGGACGCGGCAAGCGCGAATTGTCTGAGGAGTTTCCTGCCGTGACCGCTGTCCTGTCCGCACCCGCCGGTCGCCTGTCGCCCGCAGTCGACGTCCGCTTCGACGCCGCCCGGGAATCGGTGCGGCAGTTCGTCCGTGCGCGGGTCGACGACACCGTCGTCTTCACCCGCGATGCCGCCGTTGCCCTCGACCTCGCGGCGCGCATCACTCCTGGCGACGTCGTCGTCCTCGACATCGGGCAGGGCGCCGACCTGCTGCGGTGGTGCGCACCACGGCAGGGGCGCGACCGGGCGCGGTTCGTCCCGGCCTGCGAGACCATCGAGGACACCTTGGTCGCGCTGGAGACCGAGCTCGCCTCGGCGCCGGCATCGTTCCTGGTCGTGACCGCGGTATCGGACATCACCGGCGAGGTGCTGCCGATCGGCCGGCTCGCCTCGCTCGCGCACCGGTCCGGGGCCCGCATCCTGGTCGACGCCGCGCAACTCGTCGGGCACCGGCCCGTCTCCGTCGTCAGCCACGGCATCGACTACCTGGCGTTCGGTGAACCAGGTCGTAGGACGGATGGCGCCGGCGTTCTCATCGGTCGTCGTGACTGGTTCGACGCCGCCGATGTCGATGCCTCGCCGGACGCCGACGGCGTTCCCGGGGCGATCGCGGTCGCCGAGGCGTGTCGGGTGCTCGCCGATCTCGGACCCGAGACGATCGGCCTGCATGAACGCCGCCTCGCCGAACGTCTCGACGCCGGCCTGGCCGCGATCGGCAGCTTCACGCCGCTGCGGATCTTCACCGATTCCACCGACCGCGCGGGAGTCGCGGGCTACACCGTCGACGGCCTCGCACCGCCGGCCGACACGGTGCGCGCGAGTTTCGGAGCGGGCACCACCGTCGACGACATCGACCGGATTCTCGATGCATTCCGGGCGCGAACCGAACAGACCGACCGAACTCGACCAGGGGTGAATAGATGACCATCGAACTCGACGCACGTGCTGACCGCGGCACCGTGATCGCCGCACAGACTGCCACCCCGACGGCCCCGATCAGCATCGGACGTCCGGGATTCCAGATCGCGCTCGCGGGAGACGATCTCGCACAGACGTTTCCGATCGTCGTGCGGCGGGAGACCCTCCGCGAGGCGCAGCGCGCCCGCTCCCTGCTCCGGGCCGGCAGCCACGATCAGGCCAATTTCGTGGTCGCACTCGAGGTGGAGGTGGCCGTCGCGCCGGACGCCGCGTCGGCGCGCACGGCCGCTGCTGCGGCGGTGAACGCGTCGTCGGAGACGGGCTCGGGGACCATCCGCTACATCGGGACGACACACGGACTGATCACGCTGGTCCGCGACATCTACGCAGCCGAGGTCGCCGACGCCGTGATCCTCATCCCGATCGACGGCGCGGCCACCGAACGCCGCATCCGCGAACAGATCCTGCCGGTGCTCGCCGAGCAGCGGTACCGCGTGGCCTGACCCACTGCTGGTTGAGCCGGCACCGAGCGTAGCCGCCGGGCCGAGCAAGCGACGAAGGAGCGCGTGGAGGTCGAGGCGCCGAGTCGAAGCCACCTGGTGACCAGACAAGACCGCCGACACCATCTCGGATGATGGTGCCGGCGGTCTCGTGTGTGGGAGAGATCAGCCGCGCGAGGGCTCGTTGGCCGCGTCGGGGTGCGCAGCGAGGCGATCGATGGCCTCCTGTGCGATCTTCTCGGCCTGGTCGCGGCCGACCCATCCGCCCGGGTCGACCTCCTTGCCCGGCTCGAGGTCCTTGTAGTGCTCGAAGAAGTGGGCGATGGGTCCCAGCTCGTATTCGGACACGTCGGAGATGTCCTTGATGTGGTCCCAGCGCACGTCCTTGGCGGGGACGCAGAGCAGCTTGTCGTCGCCACCGGCCTCGTCGGTCATGGTGTACATGCCGACGACCCGTGCGCGCACGATGATGCCGGGGAACACCGACTCGGGGAGCAGGACCATCGCGTCGAGCGGGTCGCCGTCCTCACCGAGGGTGCCGTCGATGTAGCCGTAGTCGGCCGGGTAGCCCATCGAGGTGTACAGGTAGCGGTCGAGGTAGACCTTGCCCGTCTCGTGGTCGACCTCGTACTTGTTGCGGCCACCTTTGGGGATCTCGATGGTCACATCGAATTCCACAGTTCCTCCTGGCAGTCTTGATCGGGGATGCCGCGTCGGGCCGAAACGCCCGCACGCTGCCCCAACGATACTGTTGGTCCGGCGACCTCGATGTTCGTACCCCTCGTTGTGCGTATGTCCGGGCCGTTCCATCGACCGTCAACCGCGAGAGACCCGGAGGCTTTGTGGGCGCATCCACCCGAAACGGCGGTCGTTCCGGTCGGAGACTTCTGTGGTGGACGATCACCGCGGTGGTGATCCTGGCCCTCGTCGCGACGGCCTCGGTGGTCATCGCGCTCCGGCTCGACCGGGAACCCGAACTGCCGCCGGGGGTTCCCCCGCAGCCCGCCGCGATCGCCGTCGACCCCCGGATCGACCCGGTGGTCGCCTCCGCGCCGGAGCCCACGCCGAGCGGTGTGTCGCGGGCCATCGCGCCGGCACTGCGGGATCCGGCGCTCGGCGAACTCACCGGCATGATCAGCGACTCGCTGACCGGCACCGTCCTGTGGACCAGCAACCCCGAGCGTCCGCGGATCCCCGCGTCGAACGCCAAGGTCCTCTCGGCCGCGGCCGTCCTCGAAGCCGTGCCGCACGATCAGCGACTGACCACGACGGTGGTGGCCGGCAGCAACGGGCAGATCATCCTCCGAGGTGCGGGTGACCCGACCCTGTCCGCACAGCCCGCCGGCACCGACACCTTCTACACCGACCCCGGTCGCATCGCCGACCTCGCGCGGCAGATCGAGGACACCGAGATCCCGGTGACGTCGGTGGCAGTCGACCTGAGCGCGTTCTCGGGTCCGACGATGGACACCACCTGGGACCGCCGGGACATCCAGGGTGGCGACATCGCGCCGATCGAATCGCTGATGGTCGACGGCGCCCGGCTCGAACCGCTCGACGAGTACTCGCCGCGCACCGCGGAACCGGGCATCATGGCCGGCGAGGCGCTGGCCGCGGCTCTCGGCGTGGAGGGTCCCGTCACGGAGGTGACCGGTTCCGGCGCAGCCGCATCGGGGAACGACCGCGTCATCGCGAAGGTCCAGTCGGCGCCGCTGGTCACCCGGGTCAACGACATGCTGCGCTACAGCGACAACGTGCTCGCCGAGACCCTGGCCATCGAACTGTCGGTGCACCGGGGCGGGCCGCCCACGCACGCCGGCGGCGTGGAGGCGATCGAACAAGTCCTGTCGTCGATGTTCCCGGACCAGTGGGCGGGCACCACCCTGCACGATGCGTCGGGGATCTCCTACGCCAACCGCACCACGCCGGAACTGCTCGACGCCGTGATGACGGCCGCCAGCGGGCCCAGCCGGCCGGCGCTGCGCCCGATGCTCGACGGGCTGCCGATCGCCGGTGGCACCGGTACGCTCGCGGACCGGTTCGACGCCCCGGGCAACCCGGGCGCGGGCTGGGCACGCGCCAAGACCGGAACACTCACCGGGGTCAGTTCGTTGACCGGCATAGTGCAGACAGTCGACGGCCGCGTGCTGTCGTTCGCCCTGATGTCCGGCGGCACCTCGCCGGCGGACGCGCGACCCGCCCTCGACGCCGTGGTGGGTCAACTGAGAGAGTGCGGGTGCCGATGACCACTTCAGGAATCGCCGGATCGGACGTCACCGACGCCGGGATCACCGGAACCGGGACCACCGAGGTCGCCGAGACCGCCGACCGTCAACCGGGCATCGGGTCGCAGATCGACTGGTCGCTCGCGGCGTCGACCGCGAAACGTCTCACCCGTCCCGGTCCCAAGACCACGGCCTACACCTACGAGGCGGCCCGTACGGAACTGGCCGACGCCGCGACCCGGGCCGAAGCCCCGGTCCGTGAGGTCACCGGGCTCGCCGACGGCCTTCGCGTACCGACCACCCGGGTCCTCGACCGGGCCGGGTGGATCGACGCCGCATCCCGGTCGATGCGCTCGATGCTCGGCTCCGACGAGTCGATCGATGCGGGATCGCCCGGACTCGGGGCCCGATTCGGCGGCCTCCAGGCCGGCGGGTTGCTCGCCTTCCTCTCCACCGCGATCCTCGGCCAGTACGACCCGTTCACCCCCGACCCGGAGACCGGCGAACCGGGTGTGCTGATGGTGGTGACGCCGAACATCATCAACGTCGAACGTCAGCTCAAGGTGATCCCGTCGGACTTCCGCCTGTGGGTGTGCCTACACGAGGTCACCCACCGGGTGCAGTTCTCGGCCAACCCGTGGCTGCGCGACTACATGCAGGACAACGTGGCCGTGCTGACCTCCGACGCCGGCGAGTCCACCACCGAGATCGTCACGCGGATGACCAAGGCGCTCAAGGGCTCCGACGGTCCGCGCGAAAAGGGTGTGATCGGGGCGATGCAACTGCTGCAGAGCCCGGAGCAGCACGCCGCCTTCCAACGCATGATGGTCCTGGGCACGCTGCTCGAGGGTCACGCCGACCATGTCATGGACGCCGTGGGACCGGCGCATGTGCCGTCGGTGGCGAGCATCCGAGCCGCCTTCGACAAACGACGCACCGCACCCCAGAACCCGGTCCAGCGGCTCATCCGGGCGCTCATCGGGATGGACGCCAAGCTCGCGCAGTACATCCGCGGCAAGGCCTTCGTCGACGCGGTGGTCGAGGCCGTCGGGATGGAGCGGTTCAACGTCGTGTGGACCTCGCCGGACACGATGCCGCTGCCGAGCGAGATCGACGACCCGCAGGCATGGATTCAGCGGGTGTTGTGAGGCGGGCGGTCGCGGACTTCGCGGCCGCTCATCTCGCCGGGCCGGACGTCTGCGTGGGACTCTCCGGTGGAGCTGACTCGCTCGCGCTGACCGCCGGCGCGGTCGGTGCCGGACTCGACGTCACCGCGCTGATCGTCGATCACGGCCTCCAACCGGGTTCGACGCAGGTGGCCGCGGCGGCGGCGCGCACGGCGGAGTCCCTCGGTGCCCGCGTGCGAATTCTCCCGGTGCGGGTCGGGTGGCGGGGCGGTCTCGAGGCCGCCGCACGTGACGCGCGATATGCGGCGCTCGAGCAGGCCCGCGACGGCCGGCCGGTCCTGCTCGGCCACACCGCGGACGACCAGGCAGAGACCGTGCTGTTGGGACTGGCACGCGGATCCGGGTCCCGGTCGATCGCGGGTATGCGCCCGTGGAATCGACCCTGGGGCAGACCGTTCCTCGGGGTCCGGCGACATCAGACCCTGGCGGCCTGTACGGAGATGGGCCTCGAGCCCCACCACGACCCGCACAACCGCGATCCGCGTTTCACCCGGGTTCGTCTGCGGGCCGAGGTGCTACCGCTGCTCGACGACGTGCTCCAGGGGGGTGTCGTCGACGCGCTGGGTCGCACCGCCGACGGTTTGCGAGCAGACAACGACGCGCTCGACGAGTGGGCGGCCCGGGTCCTGGCCGAGGCCGGCCGCGGTGACGTACTGGAGATCGCCCCGCTGCGCGACGCGCCGCCCGCGGTCCGGACCCGTGCCCTGCGCGCCTGGCTGCTCGACGTCGGTGCGACCGAGCCGACCCATCGGGTCATCTCCGCGGTGGCGGCTCTGCTGGACCGGACCGGCGCCGCGGGCGACCGGACCCAGGTCGCCGTCGGCGGCGACCCCGCGGTCCGCCGCGTCGTCGTCCGCCGCGGCGAGACACTGACGGTCCGCCTCACCGAGAGGTGAGACGGACCGTCGAGGACAGACTCCGCGATCAGCGTCGCGGCGGAACGAACGGCGAGTTGATCGTCTGGAAGTAGTGGATCCCGGCCCCGATCAGGGTGCCCCCGCCGCCGAGGGCGAGGCCGACGATGCCGCCGATCGCAGCGGCCGGCGCGACGCCCACCAGGCAGCCCACCACCGCAGCGGCGAGTCCGATGACGCACCCGATGATTCCGCCGACGATTCCACCGACGATGGTCCCGACCAATGTCCCGATCGACGTTCCCGCGGCGAGCTGCGAACGGAAACGTTCGAGCGCCTGGTCGTCGCGCTCCTGGCGCGTTTGCGGCGCCGCGACATTGTGTCGGGCCGCCCCGCGTAATTGATCGACCGCGGTCGGATTGAGTGTCGTCGAACGTGCGACCTCACGGGACGGAATGAGGGTCACCTTGTTTCCCGTGGTCCGCGTGTCGATCGGGAACTGCCGATACTCGCTGCGATACATGAGCGGCATGCGAAAGAGTTCCGCGCCGGCGGTGTCCCGGATCGTCAGATTTCCGTTCGCCGTGCTGACCGACGCGTTGTGCACCGTGAGAGTGAGCGCCGAGGCATTCCACGACGCATCGTAGGTCGCGGCGGAGGCCCGCTGAGGTGCGGCTTCGGCGGTCGCGGCGAATACGGTGACGACCGCGGTGACCAGGCACAGGATGGCGCTGAAACGTTTTCTGCGCAGGGGAGAACGCGAAGTGGGGGACACGAGCGCTCCTTCTTGTCCACACGGGGACAGGGCGTGAGAAGGGAGGGGAATTTCGAGGCCTGGTTACTCAGATCTCTGTTCTCGAGAATGTCAGACGCTTGATCCACTCCGAAACGCAACCACTCGGATTGGTGCCGGTGTGGCGACTTGTTATGCGACCGTTATCTGCACGGCAATTCGGCGAAATATCGATATGAAAGGGCGACAATGATTTGAGCAGGAATTTCTCGGAAAACCCCCAGGTGGACGGTCGGTCATTTCTTCGGCCTATGGCGACGACCCCGGTGCGGCCCCCGTTCATCGCGGTGCGGCCGAAACATGCGAAGCTGGGACCGTGCAGTTTGCCGATCCGTATGCCGCCGACATCGACGCTGTCCTGATCACCGAGGACGAGATCAAGGAGCGCACCGCCGAACTCGCCCAGTCCGTGGCGTCGCGCTACGCCGACATCGAAGAGGATCTGGTTCTCATCGGTGTCCTCAAGGGCGCGATCATGTTCATGACCGACTTCGCCCGGTCGCTTCCGATCCCGTCGCAGATGGAGTTCATGGCGGTCTCCAGTTACGGGTCGTCGACCTCGTCCTCGGGTGTGGTCCGCATCCTCAAGGACCTCGACCGCGACATCGAGGGACGCGACGTCCTGATCGTCGAGGACATCATCGACTCCGGTCTGACGCTGTCCTGGCTCATGAAGAATCTCGCCACACGGTCGCCACGCAGCCTGGAGGTGTGCGCTCTGTTGCGCAAGCCGGACGCCGTGCGTTCCACCATCCGGGTCGCCGACGTCGGGTTCGACATCCCCAACGAGTTCGTCGTCGGATACGGCCTCGACTACGCGGAGCGATACCGCGACCTTCCCTACATCGGACGACTGAAGCCGTCGGTGTACACGCACTGATCCATCGCCGGCGCATGACGCGGCGCCCGCGTGTCCGACCTGCGAGGGAACGGTTTCACCAGCGCGATCGTTGACCGGTAGCCTCAATGTGTACGTCGACGGGAAGGACATGGGAACGGCGTCGGCACCGGGACTCGATCCCGTGAGCCCGCACGACCCCCACCAACTGGCATGAACCGTAAGACAGTCTTCCGCAACCTCGCCATCCTGGCGCTCATCCTGCTCGCCCTGTGGGGCTGGAGCGTGATGAGCGACTCCGGTCGGGAGTACCGCGGCGTCGACACCTCTGTCGCACTGCAGCAACTCAACGACAAGAACACCAAGTTCATCAGCATCGACGACCGCGAGCAGCAGCTGCGCATCGAGCTGAACACCCCGATCAAGGTCAACGACGCCGACGCCGACAAGATCAGCGCCAAGTACCCGGCGCAGGCGGGGGACCAGGTCTTCGAGGCCGTCCAGGGCACCGGCGCCCCGTACACGACCAACGTCAACGAGCAGTCCGTCCTGTGGCAGATCCTCATCTTCGTGCTGCCGATGATCCTGCTGTTCGGTCTGTTCTTTTTCGTGATGAGCCGTATGCAGGGCGGTGGCCGCGGCGGCGTGATGGGCTTCGGCAAGTCGAAGGCCAAGCAGCTCACCAAGGACATGCCGAAGACGACCTTCGCCGACGTCGCGGGCGCCGACGAGGCCGTCGAAGAGCTCTACGAGATCAAGGACTTCCTACAGAACCCGACGCGGTACCAGGCGCTGGGCGCCAAGATCCCGCGCGGTGTGCTGCTCTTCGGCCCTCCCGGAACCGGCAAGACGCTACTGGCCCGCGCGGTGGCCGGCGAGGCGGGCGTCCCGTTCTTCACGATCTCCGGTTCGGACTTCGTCGAGATGTTCGTCGGCGTCGGCGCGTCGCGCGTGCGTGACCTGTTCGAGCAGGCCAAGAACAACAGTCCGTGCATCATCTTCGTCGACGAGATCGACGCCGTCGGCCGGCAGCGCGGCGCGGGTCTCGGCGGTGGCCACGACGAGCGTGAGCAGACGCTCAACCAGCTCCTCGTCGAGATGGACGGTTTCGGCGACCGCTCGGGCATCATCCTGATCGCGGCCACCAACCGCCCCGACATCCTCGACCCGGCTCTGCTGCGCCCCGGCCGATTCGACCGGCAGATCCCGGTCGGCAACCCCGACATGGCCGGTCGCCGGGCCATCCTCAAGGTCCACGCCAAGGGCAAGCCGATCGACTCCGACGCCGATCTCGACGGTCTGGCCAAGCGCACGCCCGGCATGTCCGGAGCGGATCTGGCCAACGTCGTCAACGAGGCGGCGCTGCTCACCGCACGGGAGAACAAGCAGACGATCACCGCCGAGGCCCTCGAAGAGGCGGTCGACCGGGTCATCGGCGGTCCGCGCCGCAAGTCCCGGATCATCAGCGAACACGAGCGCAAGGTCGTCGCCTATCACGAGGGCGGCCATACTCTTGCTGCCTGGGCGATGCCCGATCTCGACCCGATCTACAAGGTCACGATCCTGGCGCGCGGGCGCACCGGCGGCCACGCGCTCGCCGTCCCCGAGCAGGACAAGGACCTGATGACCCGCTCGGAGATGATCGCGCGGCTGGTGATGGCGATGGGCGGCCGTGCCGCCGAGGAACTGGTCTTCCACGAGCCGACGACCGGCGCGTCGTCGGACATCGACCAGGCGACGAAGATCGCGCGTGCGATGGTCACCGAGTACGGCATGAGTTCGAAGTTGGGTGCAGTGCGCTACGGCCAGGACCAGGGCGATCCGTTCCTCGGCCGGTCCATGGGCTCGCACACCGACTACTCCGCGGAAATCGCGAGCGAGATCGACGACGAGGTGCGCCGGCTCATCGAGGCCGCGCACACCGAGGCTTGGGCCATCCTGACCGAGTACCGGGACACCCTGGACGTGCTCGCGACGCAGCTCCTCGAGAAGGAGACGCTGACCCGCAAGGACCTCGAGAAGATCTTCGCCGACGTCGACAAGCGTCCGCGGATCACCGCGTTCAACGACTTCGGCGAACGCACTCCGAGTGACAAACCGCCGGTGAAGACGCCGGGAGAGCTGGCGATCGAACGCGGTGAGCCGTGGCCGCCGCCGGAGCAGGCCAAGATCCCCGAGCCGGTGGGTGCCGGTTATCCCGGTGGGCCGCAGGTCCCCGGCCAAGTGCCGAACTACCCGCCGATGTATCCCGAGCCGGGTGGTCCGACACCCCCGACGCAGGGCAATCCGGAACCGCGGTACCCCGACCACGGATATCCGCCGGCCGATCCCGGCCCCCACTATCCGAATCCCCAATATCCGAACCCCCAGTATCCGAACCCGAACTACCCCAACCCGCAGTATCCGGACCCGGGCAACGGCCGGACGGCGGCACCCGGGTCGGGTGGGCCGTACGGGGGCGGCACGCGTCCGGATTACGGCGCGCCGCGCGATTGGTCCGCACCCGGTTGGCCACCCGAGCCCGACCCGCGGTCGGGTCGCAACGGCGACACGAACGGCTGGGGTCATCGCGCCGGTGACGACGACTCGCGTCCGAGTTCGTAAAGTGGCCGGATGAGTATCAGCGAGCGGCGGGACGCCGTACTCGAGGGACCCCGGTCCGACTTCGACCAGGCACGCGCCGAAGCTGCGGTCCGCGAGTTGCTGCTCGCCGTCGGCGAGGACCCGGATCGGGAAGGTCTGATCCGGACGCCCACGCGGGTGGCGAACGCCTACCGGGAGATGTTCGCCGGCTTGTACACCGAGCCCGATGAGGTCCTCGCCACGACGTTCGACGAGGACCACGACGAGCTGGTGCTGGTGAAGGACATCCCGATGTACTCCACCTGCGAGCATCACCTGGTGTCGTTCCACGGTGTCGCCCACGTCGGCTACATCCCCGGCACCTCGGGCCGGGTGACCGGGCTGTCCAAGTTGGCGCGCCTGGTCGACCTGTACGCGAAGCGTCCGCAGGTCCAGGAGCGGCTCACCAGCCAGATCGCCGACGCGATGATGCGCAGACTCGAGCCCCGCGGGGTGATCGTGGTGATCGAGGCCGAGCACCTGTGCATGGCCATGCGCGGTATCCGCAAACCCGGCGCGACGACCACCACGTCGGCGGTGCGCGGCATCTTCAAGACCAGTGCGGTGTCCCGCGGCGAAGCCCTCGACCTGATCACCCGGTGACGCAGGCGCACGCAGTCCCCGCCGGCGGCGGTGTGCACCGGACTCTCGTGATGGGCGTCCTCAACGTCACCGCCGACTCCTTCTCCGACGGCGGTCGCTACCTCGACGCCGATGCGGCCATCGCGCATGGGCTCGAACTCATCGAGCAGGGTGCCGACCTCATCGACGTGGGTGGCGAATCGACCCGGCCCGGCGCGGTCCGGGTCGACCCCGGTCTCGAGGCGGAGCGCGTGGTCCCGGTGATCGGCGAACTCGCCGCGCGCGGGGTGACCGTGTCGGTCGACACGATGCGCGCCCCGGTCGCGGCCGCCGCGATCCGGGCCGGCGCCGCGATCGTCAATGACGTGTCCGGCGGGCGTGCCGACGCCGACATGGCGCGGGTCGTCGCGGACGCGGGATTGCCGTGGATCCTGATGCACTGGCGCCCGGCCGGGGACAGCACGGACCGGCGGTTCACGCACCGCAGTGGAGACGTCGACGGGTACCGGGACGTGGTCGCCGAGGTGAGTGGGGAACTGCTGGCCCAGGTCGACGCGGCGGTGTCGGCCGGCGTCGACGCCGACCGCCTCATCCTGGATCCGGGGCTGGGCTTCGCCAAGACCGCCGAGCACAACTGGGCCCTGCTCAACGCATTGCCCACCATCACCGGGCTCGGCTTCCCGGTGCTGGTCGGAGCCTCCCGCAAACGCTTCCTCGGGTCGCTGCTGCGTCGCGACGGTGCGGATCGGCCGCCCGCCGGACGTGATGTCGCCACCGCGTCGGTCTCGGCGCTGTCCGCCGCCGCGGGCGCGTGGGGGGTGCGCGTCCACGACGTCGCGAGCAGTCGCGACGCGGTCGCGGTCGCGGCGGCCTGGCGCACCGGCGGTTCCCGAACCTCGTCCTCGGTAGGAGACTCGAATGGCTGACCGGATCGAACTGCGCGGCCTCAAGGTGCGCGGCAATCACGGTGTGTTCGACCATGAACGGGCCGACGGCCAGGACTTCTACATCGACGTCGTGCTCTGGCTGGACCTACGGGCCGCCGGCGAGTCCGACGACCTCGCCGACACCGTCGACTACGGCACGCTCGCGCAGCAGGTCGCCGGCATCGTCGGGGGCGAACCGCGCAACCTCATCGAGAAGGTGGGGGCCGAGGTCGCGGAGTCGATCATGACCGACGAGCGCATCGATGCCTGCGAGGTGACCGTGCACAAGCCGTCGGCGCCGATCCCACTGACCTTCGACGACGTCGCGGTGGTGACCAGACGTTCCCGCAAGGGGACGCGATGAGCCGCGCGGTGCTCTCGGCCGGTTCCAACATCGGTGACCCGACCGCGCACCTGCGTTCGGTCGTCGAGGCTTTCGCCGACGACCTGGTCGCGGTGTCCGCGGTCTATTCGACGCCGCCGTGGGGCGGGGTCGAGCAGGAGGACTTCCGCAACATCACGCTCGTCGTCGACGGCCCGCATGATGCGCGCGGGTGGCTCGAGCGCGGATTCGAACTCGAGCGGGCCGCCGATCGGACGCGCGAGATCCGCTGGGGGCCGCGAACTCTCGACGTCGACGTCGTCACCGTGTCCGAGTCCGGCCAGGTCGTCGTGTCCGGGGACCCGGACCTGACACTGCCCCATCCCCGTGCCGCGCAGCGGGCTTTCGTCCTCGTCCCGTGGCTCGAGATCGAACCCGATGCCATCCTCTGGACCCCGGACGGTACGCGCGCGGTGTCCGATCTCGTGGCCGGGCTCGACGCCGCAGAGCGGGACGCGGTGCGTCCGGTCGGCCGCCTGACCGGGGTCGAGTCGTGACCGCGTCGGATCCGCGCCGGCCGGATCAGGACGACGAGGAGACCGGTCTCGGTCCCACCCGGGTCCGCGATCTCGCCGTCATCGCGGCGGTCACGGCGATCGTCGCGTGGATCCTGGTGCGGTACAACTACTCCGATTTCCCGCCGCTGCCGTTGCTCGCCGGTGTGGTGCTGTATGTGCTTGCCGCACTCGAGATCGTCATCGCCTTCGTCGTCCGTTCCCGGGTCGATTCGCGGGATGTCGGTCGCGCGCGGGGGCAGCTCCATCCACTCACGGCCGCGCGGGTGCTGGCCCTGGCCAAGGCTTCTGCGATCCTCGGCGCGATCGCCGTCGGGGTGTGGCTGGGTCTGCTGGCCTTCCTGCTCGGCCAACACGATCTGGCCGCTGCCGACCACGACCGGCCGGGCGCGATCGTCGGACTGATCGGCGGGGTGGTCCTCGTCGGTGCCGCGCTGTGGCTCGAGTACTGCTGCCGAGCACCCGACGATCCGTCCGCCGTCGGCGGTCCGTGAGGGTCGGGGCGAGTGTCGGACGCCCCGCGCACTCGTCGCCTAACATGTCGACTATCGGAGAAACTCCGCACCCGCCTGCCGTCCGAATGCACTCACAGCGGGTAAATTCACGATCATGACGACCTCGAACGGCCGTGCCGCCGACTCGCGCCGCTCGAGTCGGTCGACGGCTCAGTGGTTGCTCGGCCTCTTGATCGTGCTCGCATTGATCGCCAGCATCCTGATGGTCTTCACCGACAGGCTGTCGATCACCGGCTCGCTGGCAGTCATCGCGGCGTTGTGGGCGGCCGTCATCGGCGCGATCCTGGTGACGAAGTTCCGTCGACAGGCCGAGAGCGCCGAGGCGAAGAGCCGTGACCTCCGGTTGGTCTACGAACTGCAGCTGGAACGCGAGATCGCCGCGCGTCGGCAGTACGAACTCGATGTCGAGACGACCATCCGCAAAGAGGTCACCGCCGAGTCGAACGAAGAACTCTCCGAGCTCAAGGCCCAGGTGCTGGCGTTGCGTTCCAGCCTGGAGATGCTCCTCGGTGAACCGCTCCCGGATCAGCGGGTCGCCCTGTCGAGTGAGAAGATGCGCGAACTGGCCTCGGGCCTGAACGACGAATCAC
Source organism: Gordonia sp. AC31 (assembly GCF_031844505.1). Taxonomy (NCBI): domain Bacteria; kingdom Bacillati; phylum Actinomycetota; class Actinomycetes; order Mycobacteriales; family Gordoniaceae; genus Gordonia; species Gordonia sp. AC31. The sequence goes on along the minus strand of NZ_JAUZVK010000002.1, from coordinate 334,924 downwards.
GCGCGGGTCGTCGATCCGGTGCACCCTACGGCGGTGGCTTCTCCGGTGATATCGGTGGCGTGTCGTCCTACGGCGCCACCTACGCCGACGACGGGGTGCTCGCCGCGCGCGACTTCGCGGCGACGGCTCCGACCGCGGACGACGGTAGACATACGGGGCCGGTCGATCCCAACGAGATGACCGAGGTGATCCCGGTCGTCACCGACGACCCGATCTCGGGCCGCATCGCCACCGAGGTGTCGCCCGACGAGGCCGCGGCGACGAGCGCGCCGGCCGAACCCGATGCCGCGACGGGTACGTCCGATGCGGACGTCTCCGACGCCGAGATCGTCGACACCGATCACCCCGGCCGCACGGAAGCCTCCGCCGGCGGCGAGACCTCGGGTGCGGACAGTGGTGCGTCGACCGGCGCCGGAGAGTCCGCGTCAGTGCCGTTCTCCGGGGGCTTCTACCTCGGGAACGACACCGACGCGGCGGATACCCGAGGCCCGGGATCGCAGTCGCCGGTCGCGAATGCGAATCAACCGCTCTACACCGACGACACCCCGACCGACGAATGGTCGACCCGGTCGGCGTCGGGCGAAGCACCCGAGAGCGATGAGACTCCGGGTGTTGCGGATGCTTCCGACGACGTGGAGCCCCCGCCCTTCCTCGGGTCCGCTGGACGACACGAGAATCAGCCGGGCGGTCGGCCCGCGGAGTCCTTCGGCGGTGGTCGTCGACGCCGAGCGGTCGCCGACGACGCGGAATCGGCACACTCGGCGGGGTTGCCCGTCTCCGAACTCCTGAGCCAGCTGCGGTCACAGACCGAGTCCACCGGCGGCGGACGGCGCCGACGGAACGGCTGATCGGCCGGGGGGGCCCGGCCGCTTGCAACACTGCCGGGTCGCGGTCCGATGCCCCTGTCATCCGTCCGAGTGCATCTGCGGCGTTGCCGCGGATTCGCCGATACGAGTTGGACGATCGCCCTAGTATTCCCGTATGAGCGAGACGCTCGCGGGTGGGGAGTTCGGTCTCGGGCCGGGGTCCGATCCGTCGATGGCCGCGATCCGCCATACCGAGCGCGGGAACGCGGTCAAGCAGTCGCTGGTGAGCACCGCGGTGTTCTTGCCGGTCATCGCGTGGTGGCCGACGGTGTTGTGGCTCTTCACCTTCGACCCGCTCGACGGCACCCCGTTCCCCGAGTACCACGCGAACCTCCAGGCCAACGGTCCCGAGGCGAGCCTGTTGCTCATCTGGTCGCTGACGGCTCTGATGCCGCTGTACATGGTTCTCGTGCTGGGGATCTGGGCTCGAAATCCGATGCGGTCGGGGATCGCGGTGGTGATCGGCGCGGTCGGGGCACTCGGATTCTGGGGTGGTCAGGTCCCGGTCCTGGTGCGATCGGGAGACTACCCCGTGCTCACGTTCTATTCGGAGCACATGCCCGCCTTCGTCGTGATGCTGATCGTGGCGTGGTCGGTCGCGCGTCGACGTGGATTCTGGTGGGTGCTCGCCATTCCGGTCATCACCCTGCTGGCGATCAACGCGTACGAGGGCTGGGCGTCGAACCCGGTCGACGCGATCGTCGACGGCACCGGGAGACTCCTCGACGTCCCGGCCTCGCAGGTACTGGACCCGTTCTCGCCGAGATTCCGTTCACCGTTCGACGACGTGGTCGACATCGTGGCGGGCATCCTGACCCTGTGGGTGGTCGACGCCGTGTTCGGCGCGTTGTCCAGGCAGGCGCGTGAGCCGCAGCAGTCCCGGCCGGGGAGCTGGCGCTGACGAAATCCGTTGCCACGACTTCGAAGTCAGAACTGCATCGCCACGGCGCGTCCGACGGTGAACGCGATGAACCCCAGGCTCAGCACGACGCCCAGGACGCACAGCACACGGGCGAACCGCCCGGCCGAACCCGGCTGACCACGGCCGGCGAGATACCAGCCGGCCACGCCTACCGGCAGGCCCAGTCCACCGACGACGCTCAACGGGATCGCCGCCACACCGCATGCGAGCGACGCGGTGGTCCGCCGGGTCGCACCCGGGCCGGGCCGAGGTGGGTCCAGCACCGGTAGATCGCGCGAGGCGCGGACCGTCGACGACCCGGGATCATGCTGGGGGACAGCTTGTCCGGGGAGTCCGGAGTACGCCGTCGCGCCCCGTGCGATGGTGGGCCGAGACCCGTCGTCCCCCGGCCGGGTGGCACCGGTGACCGGGATCGCAACAGTGGGTGCGAAGGCGGTCGGGGGCAGCGCCGGCGGTGCGGGTCGGGACATCGGTGGACCGGACATCGGTGCCGCCGCGGCGTGGCCGCGCACGGTGCGCTCCGGCCGCGGTGGCGCCGGGGCGAATACCGTCGAGTCGATCGCCGAACGGAGTTCGGCGGCAAAGGCCCCCGCCGACGACGGACGGTCCGTCCGGTTCTTTGCGAGACCGGAGCGCACCACGTCGGACACCGCCGGCGGCACGTCGGGCCGGAGGTCGGACAGCTCCGGGGGCGGGGTGCTGAGGTGGTGGTGGATCATCATGGCGGGCGTCCGTGCGGCGAACGGCACTGTGCCCGCGATCAATTCGAAGACGCTGCAGGCCAGTGAGTAGACGTCGCTGCGGGCATCGAGGGTCTCGGCCGAGAGCTGTTCGGGTGACGAATAGGGGAATGAGCCGATGACGAGATCCGTCGAGGTGAGCGAGGTGGCACCACCGTCGGTCGGGCGCGCTATCCCGAAGTCCGCCAGCCGGATACGCCGGCGCGTGACGTGCTGGGGGAGTCGCGGATCGGACTCCTCGGGGCTGATCAGTATGTTCGCCGGTTTGACGTCGCGGTGGAGCAGTCCGGAGCGGTGCGCGTGATCGAGCGCCGCGCCGATCGCGTCGCCCACGGCCGCGACGTCGGCGAGCGGGAGCCCGCCGGGGCTGGTGGCGAGCAATGCCGCGGCGTCCGTGCCGGGCACGTACTGCATCGAGATCCAGAGTCGTCCGTCCACTTCGCCGCGGTCGTAGACACTGACGATGCACGGGTGGTCCAGCTGGGCGGCGAGGTCGGCCTCGCGGGTGAACCGGGCTCGGAAGATCGGATCGTTCGACACCTGCTCGGCGAGGACCTTGATCACGTCATGGCGCGGGAGCCGGGGATGGCGGACGAGGTACACCTCACCCATCCCGCCCGCACCGATCCTGCGCACGACCCGGTAACCGGCGAACTCTGTGCCCGGTTCCAAGCTCATGGGCGGGACCTTCGTGTGCGCGGGTGTGTCGATGTCGTCCGGGCCGGCGATCCTGGGCGGACTGCGGCTGTCTCAGACTACGCCGCGTCGGCGCAGGTCACCGGTGGTTCGGTGGATCGGTCGGCACGACCGGCGGATCGACCGGACAACCTCGAGGTGACACCTGTCACAGACGTTGGCACCGGCCGCGGTGTCGGACCTACTCTTGCTCTGCAACGTCTGGTACCCGTGCCGACGCCGCCGCGATGAGTCCGCTCATGCGACGGCCCTGTCGGCGGAGGCGGGACTGGAACGACACTCTGGAGGACAGCGGTGACCTCACCGAGCGGTGATGCCGGTATGCCGTCTGCACGGCGAACCGGTGGCGATGACGCCTTCGGCGATGGCCCGCACCTCCGTTCCCTCACCGACCCGTTTCCCGGCATGACGAATCTGCCGACGCCCGCTCGCCTCACCGTCGGCCTCGTGTCCGCCGGCCGCGTCGGGACCGCTCTGGGCGAGGCGCTCGAGAAGGCCGGGCATGTGGTCGGAGCCGTGGTGGCGCGGTCGCCCGAGTCCCGGACCCGCGCGGTGAGTCGACTCCCCGATTCCGAGGTCCTCGACCTCGACGCGGTCGTCGCGCGATCCGAGTTGCTGCTGGTCAGCGTGCCCGACTCCGAGCTCGCCGCCGTGGTCGACGAGATCGCGGCGTCCGACTCGCTCCGTCCGGGGACGATCGTCGCGCACACCGCGGGCGCGCACGGGGTGGCCGTGCTGCAACCGCTGACCGACCGCGGTGCACTGGGGATCGCACTGCATCCGGCGATGACGTTCGTGGGTTCGGAGGACGACACCGCGCGCCTCACCAACGCCTGTTTCGCCATCACCGCCGCCGATGCGGTCGGCGAGGCCATCGCGTCGTCGCTGGTGCTGGAAATGGGCGGTGACCCGGTGCGGATCGCCGAAGCCGAGCGCACGCTCTACCACGCCGCACTGGCCCACGGCGCCAACCACCTGATCGCCCTGATCTCCGACGCGGTCCTCGCACTCAACGCCGCCATCGACCACTCCGGCCGCGACACCGCGACCGTCGACGGACACGGTAACCGCCTCGCCGAACGCATCCTCGGGCCGTTGGCCGCGGCGTCGCTGCGAAACGTGCTGGAACTCGGCCCGTCGGCGCTGACCGGGCCCGTCGCCCGCGGTGACGCGCCCGCGGTCGCCCGACACCTGGCGGCGCTGCGCACCGTCCCCGCCGGCCCGGGACCGCACGGCATCGCCGAGGCATATCGCACACTCGCCCGGCGCGCCGCGGACCACAGCCACGCACCGCAGGCGTTGATCGACGCATTGGAGGACCGATGACATCAAGCGGAGGAGACGGCGTGAGCGGCCCGTCCGACGCACAGCCCACCTACTCGGCCGGCACGATGACCGTGCATCGAGAGCCGGCGTCCCTGAGCCGCGTCACCCGCGCGCTGCGCGCCGCCGGCAAGCGTGTCGTGCTCGTCCCGACCATGGGTGCCCTGCACGCCGGCCATCTGCAGCTCGTCCGGGCCGCCAAGGCGAAGGGCAACACCGTGGTGGTGGTGTCCATCTTCGTCAACCCGTTGCAGTTCGGCGCCGGCGAGGACCTCGACGCCTACCCGCGCACCCTCGACGCCGACCTCGCGCTCCTCGAGCCGCTGGGCGTCGAGCTGGTGTTCGCGCCGTCCGCGTCGTCGATGTACCCGAACGGTCCGCGGACGACGGTGCACCCGGGCGAGGTGGGCCGAATCCTCGACGGGATCTCGCGGCCGACACACTTCGCCGGGATGCTGACGGTGGTCCTCAAGCTGCTCAACATCGTCGGACCCAATGCGGCGTTCTTCGGTGAGAAGGACTATCAGCAGCTGGTGCTCATCAAGCAGATGGTGACCGACCTGAACCTCGACGTCGACATCGTCGGCGTCCCGACCGTCCGCGAGTCCGACGGGCTGGCGATGTCGTCACGCAACCGCTACCTCACCCCGGAGCAGCGGGAGCTGGCGACGACGCTCTCGGCGTCGCTCGTCGCGGGGGCCCACGCGGCCGAAGGCGGACGCGAAGCCATCCTCGCCGCGGCACGGTCGGTGCTCGCCACGGTCCCGGAGATCGAGGTCGACTACCTGGACCTGCGCGGGCGTCAGCTCGAGGAACCACCGGAGAAGGGCGCGGGACGGCTGCTTGTCGCCGCCCGGCTCGGCGGCGCACGCCTGATCGACAACGTCGGCGTGACGGTCGGCGGCGTCGCCGCGCTCGAAGAAGAAATCGCCTGGACCAATGCCACCACAACCACGACAGAGGGACGATGACCATGTTGCGCACCATGATGACCTCGAAGATCCACCGCGCCACCGTGACCCAGGCCGACCTGCACTACGTCGGCTCGGTGACCATCGACTCCGATCTGCTCGACGCCGCGGGTCTGCTCGAGGGTGAGCAGGTCACGATCGTCGACATCGACAACGGCGCCCGGCTGGTGACCTACGCGATCGCCGGCGAGCGCGGCAGTGGTGTCATCGGGATCAACGGTGCGGCAGCGCATCTCGTTCACCCCGGCGACCTGGTCATCATCATCGCCTACAGCATGCTCGATGCGGCCGAGCTGCGTGAGTACTCGCCGAACGTGGTGTTCGTCGACGCGCAGAACCGCATCGTGACCACGGGCGACGATCCGGCCGACGTACCCGCGGGGTCGGGCCTGCTCGACCCGCGTCACCTCGACGGTCCGATCTTCGCCGACGCCTCGCTCTGACGCGGCGACGACCTTCGATGCTGCTCACCGTCGACGTCGGCAACACCAACATCCATCTCGGCGTGTACGCCGGGGTCGGGGATCACGCGCGCCTGGTGCGTGATTGGCGAATCCACACCGACCCGCATTACACCGCCGACGAACTGGCGTGGGCGTTCCGCGGCATGCTCGGCGACGACATCGAGCAGGTGACCGGGGTGAGTGCGCTGTCGACGGTTCCGTCGCTCCTGCGCGAACTGCGCGTGATGGTGCCGCGCTACTTCGGCAACGGGCCACACGTGCTGCTCGAACCGGGTGTGCGGACCGGGGTTCCCCTCCTGGTCGACAACCCGAAAGAGGTCGGCACCGACCGGGTCGCCAATTGCCTTGCCGCGCACACGGAATTCGGCGGGCCCTGCATCGTGGTCGCGTTCGGTACCGCAACGGTCGTCGACGCTGTCTCCGCGACGGGCGAATTCCTCGGCGGGGCCATCGCACCGGGCGTCAACCTCGCGGTCGAGGCGCTGTCGGAGCACACCGTGACCATGCGGAAGGTCGAGCTGATGCCGCCTCGCAGCGTGCTCGGCAAGAACACCGTCGAAGCGTTGCAGTCCGGCATCCTGTACGGCTTCGCCGGCCAGGTGGACGGGTTGGTCGACCGCGTCTGCGACACTGTCCCGGGATTCGACGGCGACGACGTGACGGTGGTCGCGACGGGATTTCTCGCGCCGCTGATGTTCGACGAATGTCGTTCCCTCACCGATCATCACCCGCACCTGACTCTGGATGGCCTGCGTCTGGTTCACGAGCGGGCCAAGGCGAATCCCCGTCGCGGGAAGTAGATCTAGTGTCCCGCGCCGGAAATTCGTTGATGATTGCGACGCCCAGGCGGCGCCTCGCTTCGTTGGCGTCGTCGCAGGTACATCCAGTAGCTGCGTCCTCCGCCGCCTCGCGATGCATCCACCTGGACCGCCGAACTCATGAAACGAATTTCCGACCCGGGACACTAGGCGAACCGAACGGCGGCACGGGGATTCGGCGTGTCATCGGTGCGCGCGGAGTGCTGCCTCGGTGTAGGCCGTGATGCGGTCGGTCAGTTCGCCGGCGGTCACGTCGGTACCGGCCAGCTGGTGGATCTGTGCGTCGACCGCGGCGAAGGCGAGCCGGAGGTCAGCTGCCGCGGACTGCGCCGTCCAGCCGTCGGCGACGAGATGAGCGCTCAACCGGTCGATCAGCGAATCGATCAGGGTGGTGTACTCCGTGGCCAGGCGTGTCGGGTCGGCCAGTTCGCGCAGCCGCCCATGGGCGCGGCCGTGCGTCGAGTTCTCGCGGACCGCGACCTCGATCACCGCATGCAGCACCTCCGGCCACGGGCACGAACCGGGCGGGTGGTCGTCGAGGACGGCCGTCATCGCCCCGGCGGCCGCGTCGAGATGGCGGAGCGCCAGTTCGTCGAAGATCGCCTGCTTGTCGCCGAAGTACTGATAGATCGAGCCCACCGACACCCCGGCCTTCTCGGCGATGCGGTTGGTCGTCATCTCCGCGCCCTCGGTGTCGAGAAGCTGAGTGGCCGCCTCGAGAATCGTGTCGACGGTGAACGAAGAGCGTTGTTGCCGTGGCCTTTTGCGCATCTGATTGATCCTCGGGAAATGCGAGTTGTGGAGTCCCGCCGCCGGTTCGACGATGGATACATGATCCGCCGATCCGGAACCCCCGAATCCTACCTTCGGTTCCTGCCCGAGCCGTGGCGGTCCGTCGCCGCCGGGGTCGCGGCCGAATCCACCTGGTGGACCTGGCCGTCGAGCTCCGGCCGGGCCTGCGGGGAGGTCGACGTCCACATCCTGCGGGCGCGCCCGAGCGCGGCACCGCTGCGCGTGTTGCTGCTGCACGGCGGTGGCGGACACAGTGCCCTGGTCTGGCCGCTGGGCGCGATCCTCGCGAACGAGGGGGTCGAGGTGCTCGCCCCCGATCTGCCGCAGTACGGACGTACGCGGGTGGCCGATCCGGGGAGGGTCCGCTACCAGGACTGGGTCGATCTGATCTGCGATCTCGTGACGACCGAGACCGAGGACGATCCGCGTCCGCTCATCGTGCTGGGGGCGAGTCTCGGCGGGATGCTCGCCTACGAGGTCGCGAGCCGGACCGGACGGGTGGCCGCGGTCGTCGCGACCTGCCTGCTCGATCTGGCCGGGGATCCCGATGCGCGTCGAGCGGTCGCGCGCACGCCGGCGCTCGGTCGCCTCACCCCGCTGATGCCGGTGCTCGCCCGCGTCGGGGTGCTCGCCCGGATGCGGTTTCCGATCCGATGGGTGGCGCCGATGTCGGCGATGAGTCGCGACCCGGACCTGTCCCGGGCCTGCGTCGACGACCGTCTCGGTGCCGGATCGTCAGTGTCGCTGGGGTTCCTGGCGGACCTGATGACGCATGAGGTGCCGCCCCCTGAGGAGTACCGGGGTCCACGGGTGCTGCTGGTCCATCCGGCGGCCGACTCGTGGACGCCGCCGGAGGTCAGTGTGCGCTTCGCGCGACGGATCGCGGCGCGCGCCGAGATCCATCTGCTGACCGGGTGCGGGCACTTCCCGGTGGAGCAGCCCGGCGTCGACGAACTCGCCGACCACCTCCGTACGTTGGCCGCCGAACTCGTCGGGACGACGTGACCCCGGATCGTCAGCGGAACGCGCGCAGCAGGGTAGTGGGATCGTGGTCGGAGTCGGTGCCGTCGGAGTTCCGCAGGAGGGCGTCGAGAACGAGGCCGTCGAGCGCGGCGACCAGTTGCCGGGCCTCGGTACGGGTCAACCCGCCGTAGACGAGTCCGTCGACGTAGCGCTCCCGATGCCCGACAATCACGTGTCGCAGGTCCTCGTCGCGCGTCGCCAGGAGCATGAGCTCGTACCGCGCCCTGGTGCGGACGCGGTCGGTGCCCAACCAGCGGACGATCACCTCCTGGGTCGACTCGCCCTCCGCAGCGCGGTCGGCGCTGAACACATGCTCGACGAGAGCCGCGAGAAAACCGCTCTGACCGCCGAAATGATGCCGAACGCTCCCGTGTGGCACCCCGGACGCGTCTTCGACCGCGCGTGCCGACGCCTGCCGGCTCCCGACGGTGCCGATGAGGGTGATGCCGGTGTCGAGCAGCAGATCACGCGTCGACCCGTTGGCTGATTTCTCCACGTGGAGAAGTTTATCTGCTAGCGTCTTCTCCATGTGGAGAAGAAGCTGATGAAGGTCGTCGTGGTGGGAGCCGGGATCGCCGGCCTGTGTACCGCGGTCGGACTGGCGTCGACGGGCGCCCGGGTGACGGTCGTCGAGCGGGCGCCGGAGGTGCGCGGCGGGGGTGCCGGCCTGAGCATCTTCGGCAACGGGGTCCGCGCACTCGAGGCGCTGGGTATGCGGTCGGTCCTCGGCGGCGCCGCGGCGCCGACCCCGCCGACCAGCGGAACCCGGACACCGGACGGGCGATGGCTCAGCCGGTTCGATCCGGCGTCGCTGACCGACATGCGCGTCGTGCGCCGCACCGATCTCCACGCGGCCCTCCTCGCCGCCGCGGCCGACGTCGTGGACATCAGGACGGGTTCCGGCGTCGATGACGCCGTGCCCGACCGCGGTCTCGTGCGACTGTCCGACGGCACCGAGATCGGTGACTGCGACCTGATCGTCGGCGCCGACGGTCTGCGCAGCCGGGTGCGTGCCGCGGTCGTCGAGGACCCGGGCGTCCGGCGATGTGGCTACTCCGCGTGGCGGGCCATCACGACGACCCCGGTGTCGGTCGACGCGGCCGGGGAGACGACCGGACGTGGGGCGCGTTTCGGGATCGCGCCCCTGCCCGACGGGCATGTCTACTGGTTCGCCTCGGTGTCGGACGACGGGGGCGACTCGGCGGGCGGGCTCGATGCAGTGCGGCAACGGTTTTCGGGGTGGCATCGACCGATCGGGGAGTTGCTCGACGCCACCGATCCGGCGACCGTCGGATACCTGCCGATCGAGGAGCTCGCCAAGCCGCTGCCCACGTTCGTCAGAGCGGGCCGGGGGTGCGCGAGTGTTCTCATCGGCGACGCCGCGCACGCGATGACCCCGAACCTGGGTCAAGGTGCCAACCAGGCGATGGAGGACGCGGCCACCCTGACGGCGCTGGTACGCCGGCACGGCCGCGGTGACCTCGACGAGGCGTTGCGCACCTACGACCGGCTCCGACGCCCGCGGACCCAGCGGATCGTGCGGCAGGCGTCGATGATCGGCAGGGTCGGGCAACTGCGTGCCGGCCCCGCGGTCTGGGCGCGCGACCTCGCACTGCGCATGACGCCCGACGCCGTCCTGAACGCGCAGATGCGACGCGTGCAGCGGTGGCAGCCGCCGGAAGTGTGACGTCGGTGTGACGACCTCGGTCGGGTCGGGGCCTGGCCGGTGCGGGTGTGCTGTGGCATACTCGTCGCCGTGATCACGAGCTGTCGGGAGTGTTGTCAGGGCTAGTACCGCGTCTGCGGCTGCCCTCCTTCGCGCTCCCCGCTCGATCTCGATCACCTGAGGACCCCCTCTCATGACCGCTTCGGTTGCTTCTTCCGTTCGTCCTTCTTCCACCGGTTCGGTGTTTGCCCCTGCTTCGGTGTTTGCCCCTGCTTCGGTGTTTGCCGCTGTACCGCCGACCGTCGCCCCGGCCCCGTCTGCGCCGCTGTCGTTGCGGGTCGAGGACTACGCGTTCGCCGTAGCCGCCGGTGCCACCCCCGTCGACGTCCGCTCCCACCGGCGCCGTCAGCTCGACGGCGCACTGTTCGGGGCCCTGGCCATCGACGCCGTCGAGGTTCTCGACCGGCTCACGCCGGACACCCCGGACTCACTGCGCGTCGCCCGGCCGGAATCACGATGGATCCTCGTCAGCGAGGACGGGCACGAGGCCGAATGGCTCGCCTGGCACCTGCAGGCGCGCGGGGTGCACGGCGCGGTGTTCGTCGTCGGCGGGCACCGTCGGATGCGGTCGGCAAGGGTCAACGGCCGGATTCGGCCCGACGACCTCGCCGTCATCTCCGCCCACGAGAGCTGAACCCGCCCAGCGCGACCCGGTTGTGTCCGCGGTCACCGCGAGGCGGTGAGTTGGAGTCGATGACCGGCCCCGATAGGGTGCGTGGGGTGAGTGACAGCCCGACCAGCACCGCCACCCCCGAAGCGACCGACGAGCAGACTCCTGAGCAGTTGCGCATCCGCCGCGAGAAGCGTGAGCGGATCCTGGCCGAGGGTCGTGAGGCCTACCCGGTCGCGATCCCGCGCACCCACAGCCTCGGTGAGATCCGCGCGGCCTACCCCGACCTCGAGGCCGGTACCGAGACCGGACAGCACGTCGGCGTGAGCGGACGCGTGATCTTCCTGCGCAACAAGGGCAAGCTCTGCTTCGCCACGCTGCAGGAGGGCGACGGCACGCAGCTGCAGGCGATGGTCAGCTTCAACGGCGTCGGCGAGGAAGCGCTGGCGCGGTGGAAGTCCGAGGTGGATCTCGGGGACATCGTGTTCATCTCGGGCGAGGTCATCAGCTCGCGCACCGGCGAACTCTCGGTGATGGCCGACGGCTGGCAGATGGCGTCGAAGTCGTTGCGACCGTTGCCCGTCGCGCACAAGGACATGAACGAGGAGACTCGAGTCCGGCAGCGCTACGTCGACCTCATCATGCGCCCGGAGGCCCGCAGCATCGCCCGCACCCGGATCTCGGTGATCGCCGAACTCCGTGCGGCGCTGGGCCGTCGGGGTTTCCTCGAGGTCGAGACCCCGATGCTGCAGACCCTGCACGGTGGGGCGGCCGCGCGACCGTTCGTCACGCACTCCAATGCCTTCGACATCGATCTGTTCCTGCGCATCGCACCGGAGCTGTTCCTCAAGCGCTGTGTGGTCGGCGGCATCGAGCGCGTCTTCGAGATCAACCGCAACTTCCGCAACGAGGGTGCCGACTCCACGCACTCACCGGAGTTCGCGATGCTCGAGACCTATCAGGCCTACGGCACCTACGACGACTCCGCCGTCATGATCCGCGAACTGGTGCAAGAGGTTTCGCAGGCGGCGCTCGGCACTCAGACCCCGACCATGCCGGACGGTTCCACCTACGACCTCTCGGGCGAGTGGACCGCACTCGAGATGTACCCGTCGCTGTCGGAGGCGCTGGGCGAGCAGATCGTCCCGGCCGGCGCCGACGGGGAGACCACCGTCGAGCAGCTGCTGGCCATCGCGGCGCGCGTCGGCCTCGAGATCCCGAAGGACAAGGGGTACGGCCACGGCAAGCTCGTCGAGGAACTCTGGGAGCACATGGTCGGCGCGAAGCTGGACCGCCCGGTCTTCGTCCGCGACTTCCCGGTCGAGACCTCGCCACTCGTCCGCGCACATCGGTCGCAGATCGGCGTCGTGGAGAAGTGGGACCTCTATGTTCGCGGCTTCGAGCTGGCGACCGGATATTCCGAACTCGTCGACCCCGTCATCCAGCGCGAGCGCTTCGCCGATCAGGCCCGCCTGGCCGCCGCCGGCGACGACGAGGCGATGGTCCTCGACGAAGAGTTCCTCGCCGCGATGGAGTACGGCATGCCCCCGACCACCGGCACCGGCATGGGCATCGACCGCCTGCTGATGGCCCTCACCGGCCTCGGCATCCGCGACACCATCCTGTTCCCGCTGGTGAAGCCCCGCTCCTGACCGGGATTTCGTAGCGCGGATACGCGCTAAATCCGCATCTACGCTACGGATTTCCGTCGTAGGGCTGTACGGATCTGACGAGGTCGTTCTGTCGGGTGCGGTCTCGCTGGAATGCGACGGCGTCACTATGGAAAGCCATCCCATCGATCTCGATGGCGATCTTCGACGCCTCGAACGCGAAGTCGAGGACGTAGCCACACGCCGGCGTGTTGGCCGACCACCCCGTGAACCCGCTGCCCTCGAGTAGCTTCGCGGTGATCCGCTCCGCCTCCGACCTCGCGCCCGACGACATCGCCTCCAGCATCGACCGCGCGCGTGGCGAACCCCGACGACCCGCGTTGCGGCGCTGGACCGTGTCGAGGGCCGCGACGGTCACCTTCTTGTTCAGCAGCGCGGAGTCCATCACCTTCACCCCCAGCGTCACCGAGGCGTCGAGCACCGTCAACTCGAGGCCGGTCACCGTCAGCCCGTCGACCTCGGTCAGATCGCGAGGCGCGACGGTACGGTGCCACACGGTCACATCCTCGACGCGGGTCCCGTGCCGGCCGTGCGGTGCCACCACGACCGGGACATCCGGAACCCGGCTGACGAGGCCGTGCCACCACGCGGCTGCGGCGCCGGCCAGGGCTGCGCCCGGTCCGGTCTGGAGTACGGCGAGCCGCATCCGCATCCGATCGTCGACCGTCCGGCCGGTTCCCAGCCCCGAATTTCGTAGCGTCAGTAGGTGAATAGCGCGCATTGGCGCTACGAAATCCTGGGGTCAGGTGAGGTTGCGCTTGAGGATCTTGCCCGACGCGTTGCGGGGGAACTCGTCGACGAAGACCACCGACCGGGGGATCTTGAAGTTGGCGAGGTGCTCCTTGGCGAACGCGATGACCTGCGCCTCGTCGAGGTCGGCGTCCGCCCGGACCGTCAGGTAGGCGCGGCCGACCTCGCCGAGCCGGTCGTCGGGCACGCCGACGACCGCGGACTCGGTGACACCGTCGAGCCGCGCGAGGGTCTGCTCGATCTCCGCGGGGTAGACGTTGAACCCGCCGCAGATGTACATGTCTTTGAGCCGGTCGGTGATCTTGAGGTTGCCGCGCTCGTCGAGGGTCCCGATGTCGCCGGTGTGCAGCCACCCGTCGGCGTCGATCGTCGCGGCGGTGGCCTCCGGGTCGTCGAGGTAGCCGACCATCACCATGTCTCCGCGCGCCAGCACCTCACCGTCGTCGGAGAGCGTGATCTCCATACCCGGGAACGCACGTCCGCAGGTGTTGGCAACCGTCGCATCGTCGTCGTCGGGGGTGCACGTCGAGACGAAGCCGCTCGCCTCGGTCAGGCCGTAGGCGGTGATGACGGTGTCGACGCCCAGGTCGTGTTGCAGGCGTTCGACGAGGACGACGGGCACGATCGCGGCACCGGTGATGACGATCCGCAGGCTGGAGAGGTCGTGGTCGGCCCGCTTCGGGTCGTCGAGGATGGTCTGGAAGATGGTGGGCGCGCCCGGGAAGACCGTCGCGCGTTCGTCGGACACGAGTTTCATCGCCTGGTCCGGTGAATAGACGGCGAGCGGCAGCATGGTCACGCCGAACAGCACGCTCGGCAGGATGCCCGCCTTGTAGCCGAAGGTGTGGAAGTAGGGATTGACCATCAGGTAGCGGTCGTCCGGGCCCAGGCCGGCGTTCGCGCCCCAGCCGTACGAGCCGGTCAGGGTCTGCCGGTGGGTGGCCAGCACACCCTTCGACTTTCCGGTCGTGCCGGAGGTGAAGAGGATGTCGGAGAGATCGTCGGGTGAGACGGCATCGGCGCGTCGGTCGGCTTCGGCGAGTGCGTCGGGGGTTGCCGCCCGACTGAGGAACTCATCCCAGTCGACGGCACCGTCGAGCGGGGCGGCGTCGTCCGTGAGCGACACCCGGATCACGACGTCGGGCATCGTGGCGCGGTGATCGCGCAACAACTCGGCCGCATGATCGGCACCGAGGAACTCGCCGGACACGACGACGGCCCGGGCCCCGGACCGTTCGATGATCTCGATCGCCTCGCCCGCGGTGTAGCGCGTGTTCAAGGGGACGAGCGTCGCACCGGCGTAGTGGATCCCGAGCGCCGCAATCGGCCAGTGGAAGCTGTTCGGCGACCAGATGGCGACCCGGTCGCCGGCCTCGATACCCGAGGCCACCAACGCTGCCGCGAAATCCCGGACGGACTCGTGGAGACGGGTCCAGGTCGACTCGATCCGCGGATGCGTCGAAGACTGCCACTGACCGTCGACGAGAGCGATACGGTCGGGCCAGGTCTGCGCCGCCCGGCGCAGTGCGGCCGGGGTCGTGGGCGTGGGGAGGACCTCGTGCAGTGGGGTCTGCGCCATGCGCCCAACCTAGCACTTGCTTGGTGCGTTATGCTAGCGCCCATGACCACGACGAATCTCGCCGATCGTGCCGTCGACCTGGGTGAATGGGCGAAATCGACACCGAACGCCACCACCGAGTTCGCGGCCGCGGTGCGTGCGTGGCTCGACGAGAACCTCGCCGGCGACTTCGCCGATCTGAAGGGTCGTGGGGGGCCGGGCAGCGAACACGAGTTCTTCGCCGAGCGCCTCGAATGGGATCGTCACCTCGCGCGCGCCGGGTGGACCTGCATCGGCTGGCCGGTCGAGTACGGCGGTCGTGGTGCGACGCTCGAACAGCGCATCATCTTCCATCGCGAGTACGCACGTGCAAACGCACCTGCGCGCGTGAATCATCTGGGCGAGGAACTGTTGGGCCCCACGCTCATCGCCTACGGGACCGACGAGCAGAAGCGGCGTTTCCTGCCCGGCATCGTCGATGTCACCGAGTTGTGGTCGCAGGGTTATTCCGAGCCGGGCGCCGGATCGGACCTCGCGGGCGTGTCCACGTCGGCGCGGCTCGAAGACGGCAAGTGGATCATCAACGGCCAGAAGATCTGGACCTCGCTCGCCCACGTGGCGCAGTGGGTGTTCGTGATCGCGCGTACCGAGAAGGGATCGTCGCGCCATGCCGGACTGAGTTTCCTGCTGGTGCCGCTCGACCAACCGGGCGTCACCGTCCGCCCGATCCAACAGCTCACCGGCACTTCAGAATTCAACGAGGTGTTCTTCGACGACGCGGAAACCGATGCCGATCTCATCGTCGGTGACCCGGGCGACGGCTGGAAGGTGGCGATGGGGCTGCTGCAGTTCGAGCGCGGGGTGTCGACGCTGGGTCAGCAGGTCGGATTCGCGCGCGAGCTGGGCAATCTCACCGATCTCGCGCGAGCCAACGGGGCGCTGGACGACCCGGAGATCGCGTCGCGGCTGGCTCGGGCGGATATCGGGTTGATGGTCATGCGCGCCCACGCCCAGCGGACGCTGGACGGGGACGTGACCTCGCAAGCGGGTGCGGCCTCGGTCTCGAAGTTGTTGTGGGCCAACTGGCATCGCGACCTCGGTGAGCTCGCGATGGACGTCGTGGGCGCACCGTCGCTGATCGGGCCGGCCGCGACCGCCGAAGGCAAGGCCAACGACATCGCCGACCCGGAGAACGTCGAACTCGACGAATGGCAACGGCTCTACCTGTTCACCCGCGCCGACACCATCTACGGCGGCTCGAACGAGGTGCAGCGCAACATCATCGCCGAGCGCGTGCTCGGCCTACCCCGAGAGGCACGCTGAGATGACCGGAGTCGACGTCAACGGGGCCCGGGCGGCCGGCCGAGCGGTCTCGCCGCTGGCCACACCGCCTGCCGAGATCGCCGGGCACGGCCTGCTGCTGGGCAAGAAGGTCGTGGTGACCGCCGCCGCCGGAACGGGAATCGGCTTCGCGTCGGCCCGGCGTGCGTTGCTCGAAGGCGCGGATGTGCTCATCAGCGACTGGCATGAACGACGCCTCGGTGAGGCCGCCGAGAAGCTGTCGGCGGAATTCCCGGAGCGCACGGTCACCCAGCGCACCTGCAATGTGCAGGTCACCGCGGAGGTCGACGCGCTGATCGCCGATGCCGCAACCGAACTCGGACGTATCGACGTACTGGTCAACAATGCCGGGCTCGGCGGCGAGACCCCGGTCGCCGAGATGACCGACGAGGAATGGGATCGTGTCCTCGACATCACGCTCACCGGTACATTCCGCGCCACCCGCGCAGCCCTGCGGTATTTCGGCTCGGTCGAGCACAACGGCGTGATCGTCAACAACGCCTCTGTCCTCGGCTGGCGGGCCCAGCGCGGACAGGCGCACTACGCCGCGGCGAAGGCCGGGGTGATGGCCCTGACCCGCTGTTCGGCACTTGAAGCCGCCGACGTCGGGGTGCGCATCAACGCGATCGCACCGTCGATCGCGAAACACCCGTTCCTGGCCAAGGTCACGAGCGACGACCTCCTCGACGAACTCGCCTCCCGAGAGGCCTACGGGCGCGCGGCCGAGGTCTGGGAGGTCGCCGCGACCGTTGCGATGCTGGCCAGCGACTACACCACCTACCTCACCGGCGAGGTCGTCTCGATCTCCAGCCAGCGTGCTTGACCGCCAACGACTTCTACCGATTCAAGGAGCACCGACCATGACCACACCCCAGGCCTACATCGTCGACGCCGTCCGCACCCCGGTCGGCAAGCGCAACGGCTCGCTCGCCAAGACCCACCCCGCCGATCTCGGCGCCCACATCATCTCCGCACTCGTCGAGCGCACCGGCATCGACCCCGCGGCCGTCGACGACGTGGTGTTCGGCTGCCTCGACGCCATCGGTGGCCAGGCGGGCAACGTCGCCCGGACCGCCTGGCTCGCAGCCGGTCTCCCGCTCGAGGTGCCCGGCACCACCGTCGACCGGCAGTGCGGGTCCAGCCAGCAGGCCATCCACTTCGCAGCGCAGGGCATCATGAGCGGAACCCAGGACATCGTCGTCGCCGGCGGCCTGCAGAACATGAGCGCCATCCCGATCTCGCAGGCGATGATCTC
This sequence comes from Gordonia sp. AC31, assembly GCF_031844505.1. Lineage (NCBI taxonomy): Bacteria > Bacillati > Actinomycetota > Actinomycetes > Mycobacteriales > Gordoniaceae > Gordonia > Gordonia sp. AC31. The sequence goes on along the minus strand of NZ_JAUZVK010000002.1, from coordinate 317,399 downwards.
GGGCAAGGAGTTCGGATTCACCACGCCCACCGCTGAATCCGCCGGCTGGCAGGAACGTTTCGGCGACGCGCAGATCTCGCAGTTCCTCGGCGCCGACATGATGGCGAAGAAGTGGGACATCAGTCGCGAGGACATGGAGCGCTGGGCGCTGCAGTCGCACGAGCGGGCCCGGGCCGCGATCGCCGACGGCAAGTTCGACAACGAGAACGTCGCCCTCGGTGACTGCGTCGTCGACGAATGCCCGCGCGAGACCTCGATGGAGAAGATGGCCGGCCTGCAGGTCCTCGCCGATGGTTCCCGGCTCACCGCGGCCGTCGCCTCGCAGATCGCCGACGGGTCGTCGGCGACCCTCGTCGTCTCCGAACGCGCGCTGAAGGAACACAATCTGACACCGCGAGCCCGCATCCACCACCTGTCCGTGCGCGGCGACGACCCCGTGATGATGCTCTCCGCGCCGATCCCGGCCACCAAGTACGCCCTCGACAAGACCGGCATGTCCATCGACGACATCGACGTCGTCGAGATCAACGAGGCGTTCGCGCCGGTCGTGCTCGCGTGGCTCAAGGAGACCGGCGCGGACCCGGCGAAGGTCAACCCCAACGGTGGCGCCATCGCACTCGGTCACCCCCTCGGCGCCACCGGCGCCAAGCTGTTCGCGACCCTCCTCAACGAACTCGAGCGCACCGGCGGCCGCTACGGACTCCAGACGATGTGCGAGGGCGGCGGGACCGCCAACGTCACGATCATCGAGCGGCTCGGCTGAGAGTCACCACCTCTGCTGCCTGAGGGCCACAGTTCGCCCCTCGACGTTCCCCTCTCGAGGCCGTACCATTCTGACAACAGGCGTGCCCACATACGGGTGTGATCTGGCGCATACTATTGTGTGGCACACGCGGACCATTTCGTTCCAACCGCCGCACGTCAGGTGCAGCACGACCTAGCTGAGGGGATCTCGATGACCAAGCCTGCTGAGCACACCAGCACCGGCGCCACCGGCGCGACGCGTGGCGTCTCGTCGGAAGCGCATAGTTTGACCGAACTGGTCGAGATCCAGCGCGCGGCGTTCCTGCGCGACGGGATCCCCGACGCCGACACGCGCATCGACCGCATCACGCGGCTTGCAGCCCTGCTCCTCGACAACGCCGACGAGATCGCCGCCGCGCTGGCCGAGGACTTCGGTGCCCGCCCGCGCGAGCTCTCGCTCGCCGCCGATGTGGCCGGCTGCATGATCGACCTCGCCCACCAGCGTCGCGGGGTCAAGGAGTGGATGGCCGAGTCGAAGGTCGCGAAGGTGCAGGGCCTGCTCGGGTACAAGCAGAGCATCCGCCACGACCCGCTGGGCGTCGTCGGCATCATGGGGCCGTGGAACTTCCCGCTGCAGCTGACGGTCGTGCCCGCGGGTTCGGCGTTCGCCGCCGGTAACCGGGTCATCATGCGACCGTCGTCGGTGACCGCGAAGACCACCGACGTGATCGCGAAGCACGCACCGAACTACTTTTCGATCGAGGAGCTGGCGATCGCCACCTCCAAGCACGGCTCGGGATCGGACTTCGCCAAGCTCAAGGTCGACCACATGTTCTTCACCGGCTCGCCCGGCGTGGGTGCTTCGGTGGCCCAGGAGGCCGCGAAGAACCTGATCCCGGTCACCCTCGAACTCGGCGGCAAGAACCCGGCCGTCGTCGACGTCGACGCCGACATCGACAAAGCCGCGACGATGCTCGCCGACGCCCGCATGGTCAACGGCGGCCAGGTGTGCCTATGCCCGGACTACGTCTTCGTCCCCGAGGCCAAGCTCGGCGAGTTCACCGACAAGGTCGTCGCGCGGTGGACCGAGAACTTCCCGACGATCATCGACAACGAGCAGTTCACGTCGACGATCAACCAGAAGAACTACGAGCGGATCCTCGGGCTCATCGACGACGCCGAGCAGCTCGGCGCCACCAAGCGTCAGGTGATCCCCGGCGGCGAACCGCTGCCGGACGCCGAACGCCGCAAGATTCCGCCGACGCTGCTCACCGGCGTCAAGGCGGGCATGAAGATCGAGGAGGACGAGGTCTTCGGTCCGGTGCTGACCGTGTACCCCTACCGCGACCTGTCCGAGGTCATCAGCCAGATCGGCTCGCACCCGCATCCGCTGACCATGTACTGGTGCGGCGATCAGAACGAGCGGTTCCAGAAGCTGGCCGACAACACCCGCAGTGGTTCGATCAACGGCAACGACTTCGCCATCCACCTGTTCAGTGGCGAACTGCCGTTCGCCGGCGTCGGTAACAGCGGAATGGGCGGGTATCACGGCCGCACCGGTTTCGAGACCTTCAGCCATGCTCGGGCCGTCGCGTTCTCGACGCTGCCGGTCAGCGTTGCCGAGATGATGTCGCCACCGTTCCTGCCCAAGGACGCCAGGCTGACCAACAACCAGCTGAAGCTGTGGAAGTTCTTCAACAACCGCGCCATGAAGAAGGTGCGGAAGCGCCTCGGCGCATAACATCGGTCGTCTTGGCCGGGATCGTCGTCCGACGGTCCCGGCCAAGCGCTTGCTAGGGTGAGCGCACACTCTTCCAGGAGGATGCGCTTGTCACCACGAGGTCAGACCAGGATCGACGCGAACGGCCGGACCGCTGCGAGTACCGCCGACGCGCCGACTCGTTCGTCGCGCCGGGACGAGTTGTTGGCGACCGCCGGGCGCATGTTCGCCGAGCAAGGGCTGCGCTCGACGACGGTCCGGGACATCGCCGACGCGGCCGGAATCCTCTCTGGGAGTCTGTATCACCATTTCGACTCGAAGGAGTCGATGGTCGACGAGATCCTGCGGGGTTTCCTCGACGACCTGTTCGCTCGCTACCGGCAGATCGCGGCGTCGAGCAAGTCGGCGACCGAGACCCTGCGGGGCCTCGTCATCGCGTCGTTCGAGTCCATCGATGCCGAACGCAACGCGGTGGCGATCTACCAGGACGAGGCAAAGCGTCTTTCCGGCCAGGAACGTTTCGCCTACATCTCCGAACTGAACGTCGAATTCAGGCAGCTGTGGCAGTCGGTGCTGCAGCGCGGCGTAGAAAACGGGGAATTCCGGGCCGATCTCGACGTCGAACTCGTCTACCGCTTCATGCGCGACACCGTGTGGGTCGCAGTGCGGTGGTATCGGCCCGGGGGCTCGATGACGGTCGACTCGATCGCTGATCAGTACCTGTCGGTGGTGCTCGACGGCATCCTGCCGCGCTAACCACGCGCGTCGAAGTTAGGGTAGCTTTCCTTTCCCAACGTCTGGCCGTTATTGTGCGCGTATGACAATTGGCGGAACCGATGTGGCCGCGCCGGCACCAGTCTCCGACGTCGACGTCGAACCCGACGATCCGAAAGCCGCGCGCGCTCAGGCCAGATCCGAGTCCAAGGCGAAAGCCGCTGCCCTCGCCGACGTCCTGGCCCCGGTGAAGAAGCGCACGCTGCTGGCCCAGTTCGTCCAGATCTTCGCCTCCGCCGCCACGGTGGTGCCGTTCATCGGGATCGTCGAACTCGGGCGCATCCTGCTCGAACCGGGACCGGTCGACTCCGGGCGCGTCTGGCTGGTCGTGTGGCTGGTGGTCGGTGGGCTCGGCGCTCGCGCCGCCTTCAGCTTCCTCGCACTGGCGATCACCCACTTCGCCGATCTCGATCTCCAGGCGCAACTTCGAATCCGCATCGCGGACAAGCTGGGTCGGCTGCCGCTGGGGTGGTTCAGCCGGACCAGCTCGGGTGCGGTCCGCAAGTCGGTGCAGAACGATGTCGCCGACCTGCACTATCTCGTCGCGCACGCGACCGTCGAGGCCACAGCCGCGATGCTGTCGCCGATCTTCGCGCTGATCTACTGCTTCTACCTGGACTGGCGCCTGGGGCTGCTCGCGATCGCGACGGTGCCGCTGTACGCGCTGACCTACTCCTACATGGCTCGGGACCTCACGACCGAGATGGAGAAGATGGACAAGGGCGTCGCGCGGATCAGCGCCACGATCGTCGAGTTCATCTCGGGCGTCGCCGTCGTGAAGACCTTCGGGCAGACCGGCAAGGCACACCGGCGGTTCGTCGATGCCGCCGACGAGTTCAACGACGACTTCGCCGGCTACATGGGGCCGATGCTCCGCGTACAGGCGGTCACCACCGTCCTGATCAGCGCGCCGCTGATCCTGCTGGTCAACCTCGGCGTCGGGTACTGGCTCGTCGACAACGGGTGGGTCCAGCCGATCGAGCTCGTCGGGTCGACGCTGATCGCGATGGTGTTGCCGACCGCGCTGCTCACGGTCTCGACCGCGGTCCACACCCGTCAGCAGGCCTCGGCCGCCGCCCTGCGTATCGCCTCGCTGCTCGCCGAACCGGAGCTGACGGTTCCGGAGAACCCCCAGGTGCCCGCCGGGCACGATGTGCGGGTCGAGAACGTGCACTTCACCTACCCGCCGCGCCTCGGTGTCCCGTCCGGGGTGAAGGCCCTCGACGGGGTCAGTGTCGAACTGGCCGAGGGAACCGTGACCGCTCTCGTCGGGCCGTCGGGAAGCGGCAAGTCGACGCTTGCGACGCTGCTGCCCCGCTTTGGCGATCCCGACTCCGGTGCGGTGCGCATCGGTGGGGTCGATGTCCGCGACATCGCGCCCACCGAGCTCTATCGCCACGTCGGGTTCGTGCTCCAGGACGTGCAATTACTGACGATGTCGGTGCGCGACAACATCCGCCTGGGCCGTCCGGACGCGAGTGACGAGCAGGTCTACGACGCCGCCCGCGCCGCCCAGATCCACGACCGCATCCTCGAGCTGCCCGACGGCTACGACACCGTGGTCGGCGACGGGGCACACTTCTCCGGCGGTGAGGCGCAACGTGTCTCGATCGCGCGGGCCCTGCTCGCCGACACCCCGATCCTCGTCCTCGACGAGGCCACCGCCTTCGCCGACCCGGAGTCGGAGGCGCAGATCCAGCAGGCCATCGGCGCGTTGATGGTCGGGCGCACGGTGCTCGTCATCGCGCACCGTCTGGGCTCGATCACGCACGCGGACAACATCGTCGTCCTGGATCGGGGTCGGGTCGTCGAACAGGGTCGGCAGGACGAACTGGTCGCCCGCGGCGGGTTGTACGCGTCGATGTGGGCCTCCTACGAGGCCGGGACCACCAGGCAGGACGAGGAGATCGCGCGGGGCGCGGTCACGAGCAGCGAGGCGGCACGATGATCCGCGGTTTCTACACGATCCTGGGTTCCGAACGGTCCCGGATGGTCGTCTTCCTGACCTGGGTGGTCGTCTACGGCGTCGCGCAGGGGCTGGCGATGCTGACCCTGGTCCCGATCGTCGAACACCTGCTGACCGGTGACCTCTCCGCCGCCGCGATGTGGTTGTGGCCGTTGGCCGTTCTGGTCGTCATCTGTGCGGTCAGTGCCTACGTGCAGTCGCTCAAGGGCATGACGATGGCGCTCTACGCGATGCGCATGCTGCACCACCGTCTCGGCGATCACATGGTCACGCTGCCGCTCGGCTGGTTCACCCGCGACCGCGTCGGTGACGTCTCCCAGATCGCGGTCAAGGGAACGATGTTCGTGGGCAGTACCGGCGCGCACTACATCACCCCGGTCGTCGTCAACATGGTGAGCTCCGTCGTGGTCGTCATCGGTATCTGCTTCTTCGACTGGCGCATCGGTCTTCTGATGGTCGCCGGGACGCTGCTGCTGATGTACGTCGGCAAGCTGTCGAGTTCGTTCCTCGCGAAGTCCGAGGGCCGTAAGCGTGCCGAGGCCGTCAAGGTCAACAACCGGGTCCTGGAGTTCGCCCGCTGCCAGGCGGTGCTGCGGGCCTTCGGCGACTCGGACTCCGCGCACAAGCCGCTCGCCGACGCACTCGGACAACAAGCACGCGTGGGCAAGTCGATGCTCTGGCGCTCGATCCTCGGCATCCTGCTGAACGGGTTGTCGGTGCAGGTCGTCTTCAGTGCCGTGCTCGCGCTCGGCGCGGGGCTGGCCGTGGCGGGCCACATCGAGCCGGCCCTGCTGATCGCCGTCTTCGGCCTCGCGGCCCGCTTCTTCGGCCCGATCGGCGAACTCGCCGAACTCGGTTCGACGCTGCGCATGTCCACCGACGAGATCAACCGCATCACCGGGGTGCTCGACACCGACCGGATGCCCACCCCCGATCAACCCACGCCGATCACCGAACCGGGTGCTGTCGAACTCGACGGTGTCGCTTTCGGGTACGAGACCGGCGCGCAGGTCCTGCGCGATGTGTCCCTGCGAGCCCGCCCCGGCACGATGACTGCACTCGTCGGCCCGTCGGGGTCGGGTAAGTCGACGATCTTCCGTCTCATCGCACGGTTCTACGACGTCGACGGCGGCGTCGTGAAGGTCGGCGGCGTCGACGTGCGGGAGCAGGAGACCGGTGCACTCATGGGCCAGTTGTCCCAGGTGTTCCAGGACGTCTATCTCTTCGACGACACCCTGTGGGAGAACATCAAACTCGGACGGCCCGATGCGACCGACGACGAGATCCGGGCCGCCGCCGAGACCGCGGGGGTCACCTCGATCGTCGACCGGCTGCCCGATGGCTGGCAGACCGTCGTCGGTGAGGGCGGGTCGGCCCTGTCCGGCGGTGAGCGCCAACGAGTCTCGATCGCACGCGCCCTGCTGAAGGACGCGCCGATCGTGCTGTTCGACGAGGCGACAAGCGCTCTCGACCCCGAGAACGAGTCCCACGTCGCGGAATCCATCCGCCGCCTCGCCGACCGCAGCACGGTGCTGGTCATCGCGCACAAGCTGTCCACCGTGATCGCCGCCGACCAGATCGTCGTGCTCGACGATCAGGGCGGCGTCGACGACATCGGCACCCACGACGAACTGCTCACCCGCGGTGGGCGATACACCGAGTTCTGGAACCAGCGGACCGCAGCTGCCGGCTGGACGCTGACGCCGTCGGCTTAGGCGCGCCCTTCCGAGGCGGTGAGAGCGGGCTGGACCTGTCGACCTCGTTCCGAGACCGATCGCCCCCCGCCCACCGGGATCTCGGAGCGAAATTGCGCAACGCGCAAGAGATTTTTGCCACCAGACCCCGGCGGCCAGGGCTTGTTGAACACTGTGGAGTTGTCAAAGGTCGTGTGGCGTCGGTCGGTGACGACGCCGGAGGGTCTGGTGGGGGCGGGGTGAGGTCAGACGAGGGCGTCGTCCAGGCGCATGGTGCGCCGGTTGTAAGCCGGCCGAGGTAGACGCCGCGGGTCGATATCGGCCGGTGGGATCAACCACGGATGACGATCAGGGCCCATCACCACCTCCCACCCATGATGATGCACCTGGGTATGACAGCGCTGACACAGTAGACACCCGTTGTCCAGATCAGTCGGTCCGCCGTCAGCCCATGGCACCAGATGATGCACCTGCGTATGCGCCGCTGGTGCACCGCATTTCACGCAACACACATCCCGCACGACGATCGCCTGACGCAGATGATGCGGGAACAACCGCTTCGTCGTCCCCATCCGCAGCGGCACCCCCTCGTCGTCGAGGACGATCTCGGCGACCCCGCCGTCACACGACAACCGACGTGCCGTCGATGCCGTGACCGCGCCCACCCACGGCAGAATCGCCGGGCCCACACCATCAGCGGGGATGGTCACCACTACCTGAGTGCGGGGTGCACCTGCGGTGGTCATCGCCGCACCGATCGCGGCCTGATCGAGCAGTAGCTCCAACCCGTCCGCACGACGCTGCCCGACATCACGGCGGTCGTCGGCCCCGTCGGGTTCGGGACGCGGACAGGAGCGTTCGTCGATCATCGCCAGGAACTTCTCGCCGATCACCGCCGTCACATCGCCGGTGATCGCGACCCGGCCTTCGTCGGTCACTCTGGTGTGCAAGGTGTTCAGCGACGCATCATCGGCCGGCGCGACCGCGTGCGGATCGTCATCGGCGACCCGCGTGGCGATGCTCCGGGCGTGAGTGTTGATCTCGGCGGGGGTGGCCCCGGAGAACGCCTGCGCCAGTAGTTCGCTCTCGAACACCGACCGGTCATCGTCGGACAACGCAGTCGCTGCCTGTTTGTCGATGGACGCGATACCGCGGACCACTGCATCAACACACTCGGCAGACAGATACCCGTCGGCGGCGCAGTCGGCGACTTTCGGCAACGATCCCAGTCCGGCGGCGATCCGTGCACCGCGGTGCGCGGCCGTCGGGGGTAGGCCGATCTCGATCAGCCAGGATCGGGTCGTCGACCCTGCTCGCGCCGGTGCCCCCGAATCCTCCAACAGGGCGATGTGGACGGCGATCTGGTGATCGAGGACGTTGCGCAGCACGCGTAGTTCGTCGAGTCGCTCGACTACCAGGCGACCACTCCCGTCGTCGGGCGGGGGTTGTAGACCAATGAGGGTGTCGCGGAGCTCGGTGATCGAGGACATGAGACCAATGTACTCGCCAAAACGTTCGACGACGAGGTTTGTCCACAACCTATCTGCCGTCGAATCAAGCTGTGCGGCAGTCTATGTCACACGAACATCAGTGGTGAACCGCAGTGAACCGTGGTGAACAGAAACCCCACCAGTCACACGGTGGCTAGCCGAGCATAGGGCCCGGGTTCACCACCGACCTCGGAGCGCACGAAATCTGCAGTGCCATCTCGTCGCCGGCGGCCTTCGCGCTGGGGACCTGAGGAGCCTGTCCGCTCTGCCAACTGCTCGGGGATTGGCGGGGCCCGTACTCGCGGTGCTCGAGTTCAGGGAGCAGTGGTCGCGACCCCCCGCGCCGACCACCGCCCTTCCTGGTGGGCGATCTCGATCGGGTAATCGAAGCACTCGGTCACCAGGGCCGTGGTGAGAATGTCGTGAACCGGCCCCGCGGCGAGGATCCGGCCGCCGGTCACCAGCACGGCATGCGTGGTCGTCTCGGGAAGTTCCTCGAGGTGATGGGTGACGAGCACCGTCGCGAGATCGGGATGTGTCCGGTGCAGCCGGTCGACGGTCTGCAGAAGACGCTCGCGGGCAGCCACATCGAGGCCGGTCGACGGTTCGTCGAGCAGCAGGAGTCGAGGATCGGAGAGCAGCGCGCGGGCGATCAGGGTCCGGCCGCGTTCGCCCTGCGACAGGTTCGTCCACGGCGCCGACGCGAGCGCGCTCAAGCCGAGCATCTCGATCAGTTCGTCGGCGCGGGCCAGTGTCTCCGATGCGGGTTCCCGGTGGTCCATCAGCTCGGTCGTGCCGGTCGCACCGGTCAGCACCACCTCGCGGATCGACAGCGGCGACCGCAGCGGATGCCGCGGATTGACGTGGCCGATGGACTCGCGCAGCTTCCGGGTCTCGACGCGCCCCAGTTGGTGTCCGAGGACATGGACGGTCCCCCGCGTCGGATGCTGTTCCGCGCCACATAGGCTCAGGATCGTCGACTTGCCGGCGCCGTTCGGGCCGATGAGCGCCCACCGCTCGCCGGCGTGGACGGTGAGGTCGATGTCCGCGAGGATCGCACGGGACTGCCGCACGAAGTCGACCGAATTCAGGCGCAGGACTTCCGGAGTCGTCACGGTCCGAAGGTACCGGACCCTTCGTGACGGCCCTCCGCAAGCTCCGGGCCTCCTCAGGGGGCGGGGGGGTGACGGGCCGCCCTGCGCTGCCTGAGGTGTGAGGAGCGCAAGCGACGAGCCTCGAAGGCTCCGGGCCTCCTCAGGGGGAGGGGGGTGACGGGCCGCCCTGCGCTGCCTGAGGTGCGAGGACCCTTCGTGACGGCCCTCCGCAAGCTCCGGGCCTCCTCAGGGAGCGGGGTGGGGACGGCCCTCCGCACGCTCCAGGGCGCCCCTAGCCCAACGACCCGAGAGCCTTCAGCCGTTCGTGCGCCTGGGTCATGATGGACTGGATCAACTCGTCACAGCTGGGCAGGTCGTCGATCATGCCGACGACCTGGCCGGAGGCGAGCACGCCGGCGCGGGTGTCACCTTCGACGAGGCCGGCCTTGAGCAGCATGGGGGTGTTGCCCGCCATGATGACCTGCTGCCACGTGCGTTCGCCCGACTTCTTCATCGTGCGCCCGTCTTTGAGCATCGTCGTCCAGCGCATGCCGGTCATCTGCTTGAACTCGTTGGCATTGCGGGCCGCGGCGACGAGGGCCCGGGCCGGGCTCCCGCTCTCGAGCGCCTCCACCAGCGGGGTACGCAACACGCGGTGCGGCATGCCGTCGACCTTGACCGAGACAACGGTGTCGCCGAGACCGCGGGCGAGGTACTCCTGCTTGACGGAGTCGGGCACGGCACTGTCCGACGTCAGCAGGAACCGGGTGCCCATGGCCACGCCCTGAGCCCCGTAGGCGAGTGCGGCGGCGAGCCCACGGCCGTCGAAGAACCCGCCCGCGGCGACCACCGGCATGTCGATACCTTTGGCGGACAGCGCATCCAGCACCGACGGCAGCAGCAGGGTGGTGGCGACCGGTCCGGTGTGACCACCGCCCTCGCCGCCCTGGACGATCACTGCGTCGGCACCCCACGAGGCGACCTTGACGGCATGCTTGGCCGCACCGATCGACGGGATCACGACGATGCCGTTGTCCTTGAGCTTCGCGATCAGTTCGGGTTTCGGGGCCAGCGCGAAGGAGGCGACCTTGACGCCCTCTCGGATCAACAGGTCGATGCGTTCGGGGGCATCGGTCGCGTCGGCACGCATGTTCACACCGAATGGCTTGTCCGTCAACGATTTCGTCTTCGCGATGGCCGCCTCGAGTTCCGCGAACGTCATCGTGGCCGACGCCAGGATGCCCAGCCCGCCGGCGTTCGAGGTTGCCGAGGTCAGCGACGGTCCGGACACCCATCCCATGCCGGTCTGGACGATCGGGTACTCGATGCCGACGAGCTCGGTGAACGACGTCGACAGTCCGGCGGCGCGCGCGGGACTCGGTTGTGCGCTGGTGGGACTGCTCATCGGACTTCCTTGTTGCGGACGCCCTTCGGGTCGAGGACGTCCCGGATCAGACCGAGCTCCTCTGCCGTCGGCCGGCGCGTTTCGGGTGCGTCGGCAAGGCCTTCGACCTCGAAGCCGGTGTTCTCGGCGACCTCGTCGGCGCCGACCCCGGGATGCAGGGACAGGGCCCGCATGGTGTGGCCTGGTCCGCCGAAGTCGAAGACGCCGAGGTTGGTGACCACGCGATGGATGTTCAGGTCGTCGAAGGCCGGGTTCTCCGGATCGACCTTGTCGAAACCGACGCCCGACACGATGTCGACGGACTCGCCGAAGACGCGCGCGGTGTGGCGGGCCACCCAGTAGCTGGTGGGGTGGTTGATGGTGTTGCCTGGCGCGCCACGCACACCGAACATCTGGCGAGTGGGGTGCTGCAACGGACCGAACGCCGACAGGTTCTGGTTGCCGTGCCGGTCGATCTGGTTGGCGCCCATGACAACATGGCGCCGACCCGACGCCACGACGTCGAACACCTTGCGGAACGGCATCCAACCCTCGATCGGCCCGGTCTTCCCGATCGGCGGGGTGTCGGCGAGGATCAGCGCCTCGCCGTCGGTGATCAGCAGGTCGGGTTCGGTGGTGAGACGCGCGAGCCGGGCGCCGAGCAGGGGAGTGGGCGCCATCGGCGAGGCCATGATCTCGCCGGCGCCGGCGAAGATGTCGGCGCAGGAGATCACGCAGTACTCGGCGCGGGTGGGTTCATCCGTACCGGACGATTCACCGGGCGTGGTCGCGGTTTCGGCGGTGCTCACTGTCCGGTCTCCTTCTGCTCGTCCTGCCAGGCGGTCACTTCTCGCTGGTAGGTTTGTTCGTCGACCTGGAGGAATCGGCGCGAGAACGCGTCCCAGGTCTCGGGCTCCTTCGCCGACGCCACATAGAACTGCTGGAACTTCTCGTCCCGGCCGTACTCCCCGGCAAACGTGAAGTGAGCGCCGTTGGGCGCGTGGACGACGCGGTCGACGGCCATTCGGTTCAGCAGAAGACGTTGGTGTGGGACGGTTTTGACGAGCACCTCGGTGGAGACGATCTGATCGGCCTCGAGATAGCGACGTTCGGCGGCCGCGCAGTAGAGGTCGTCGAAGTACGGGTCGACCCCGGTGTATGCGGCATTGCCGTGGGCATCGGCCAGATCCAGGTGCACGAAGGCGGCGTCGAGCTTCAGCGCCGGCATGGCCACCAGCGTCTGCGTCCGGCCGTCGGCGTCGGGATAGGGCGAGGTGACGGTCTTCAGCTCACCCTCCCAGAAGTTGAGGACGTCGGAGCCGAGGCCGGCACGAATGGGCAGGAACGGCACGCGTGCGGCGGCTGCCTCGAGGCCGCATTTCACCATGCCCTCGTCCATCTCGCGTACCTCGATCTCGCCGTTGGTGCGCGCCTTGGCGAACCACGGATCGTAGAACGGGGCCGAGTCGAGGGAGACGAAGCCGTAGTACGCGCGGCGCACCTTCCCTGCCGCGCAGAGCAATCCGAGGTCGGGGCCACCGTAGGTCACCACGGTGAGGTCCTTGACGTCGGAGCGGGCGAGCGCACGGACCAGCGCCATCGGCTTGCGGCGCGAACCCCATCCGCCGATGCCGATGGTCATGCCGTCGCGTAGCTCGGCGATGACGTCGTCGAAAGTGCTTGTCTTGTCGGTGGGCATGTCAGGCACGTCCTCCATCCGAGGCGGAATTCGCGGCAAGTGGCTTGCCGGTCGACACGAACGCGTCGCGGTGCTCGTCGGCGACGCCGGCCAGGTTCAGCTCGAAGGTGTACCCCTGCTCGAGACGGTAACTCGCCTTGACGTCGACGGGGTCGATGTTGTTGATCGCCTCCTTCGCCGCGCGGATCACGCGAGTGTCCTTGGCGGCGATGGCCTCTGCGACCTCGAGTGCCGCGTCGAGCAGTTCCTCGCGGGGCACGACCCGGTAGACCGAACCGAAGTGCTCGAGTTGCTGGGCGGTGACGTTCTTGGCGGTGAAGTAGAGGGTGCGCATCATGTGTTGTGGCACGAGCCGCGCGAGATGGGTTGCGGCGCCGAGTGCTCCGCGGTCCACCTCGGGTAGTCCGAAGACGGCGTCGTCGGAGGCCACGATGACGTCGGCATTGCCGACGAGGCCGATGCCGCCGCCCACGCAGAACCCGTTGACGGCGACGACGACGGGGACGGCGCAGTCGTAGACGGCACTGAAGGCGGCGGCGCATCCGCGGTTGGCGCCGATCAGGGCGTCGAAGCCGTCGGTCGCCTGCATCTCCTTGATGTCGACGCCCGCGTTGAAGCCCCGACCTTCTGCGCGGAGCACCACCACGTGGGTGGAGGGGTCCCGGCCGGCGGCGGTGATGGCGTCGCCGAGTTCGAACCATGCGGCCGATGGCAGCGCGTTGACCGGCGGATAGTCGACGGTGACGGTCACGATCCCGGTATCGGAACGTGTCGTGGTGATCGGCACGCGGGCTCCTCTCATGGGGCGGTCCGGACAGTCCGAGGGGACTGCGGAAGCGCACCAAGCAAGTGCTTGGTTGTTTGGTAGGGTAGCACCCATGCAGACGCAGTCACAGGTCGAGCTGGGCCTGGTCGGGAAGGTCATCCTGGTCACGGGCGGGGCGCGCGGGGTGGGTGCCGGGATCACCCGCGTCCTGGGTTCGCTCGGCGCCCGTCCGGTGATCTGTGGTCGCAACGCCGACAATCTCGCCGACGACCTCCGCGATCTCGATTTCGTGTCCTGCGATGTCCGCGACGCGGATGCGGTCGTGGCGATGATGGACGACATCATCGGGCGGGCCGGACGCATCGACGGTGTCGTGAACAATGCCGGCGGCTCCCCGTTCGCGCTGGCCGCCGACGCGTCGGTCCGGTTCGCGAGCAAGATCGTCGACCTCAATCTGCTCGCCCCGCTCGCCGTGGCCCGCGCGGCCAACGCGGTGATGCAGACGCAGCCGGATGGCGGTGGCATCGTGAACATCTCGAGCGTGAGCGGCCACCGGCCGTCACCCGGCACCTCGGCCTACGGTGCGGCGAAGGCCGGACTCGACAACCTGATGAGCTCGCTCGCCGTCGAGTGGGCGCCGCGGGTGCGGGTGAACTCGGTCGTGGCCGGCCCGGTCGTCACCGAACAGTCCCACCTGCACTACGGCGACGACGCCGGTGTGGCAGCCGTCGGCGAGACCATCCCGATGGGGCGGATGGCCACGCCCGCCGATGTCGGCAACGCGGTCGCCTTTCTCTTGTCACCGCTTGCCGGCTACATCACCGGGTCGACGCTGACCGTCCACGGCGGTGGCGAGAAGCCGGCATTCCTCGACGCCGCCACGGCCGGTAACGCAGTCTGAGACCCGGTGTGCGGTTCGGGGCCGCAGACACTTCGGAAAGGAAGAACATCAGTGACCAGCAAGTTGAATGAGGGTCGTGTCGTCATCGTGACCGGTGCCGGCCAGGGCATCGGACGCGCCCACGCCCTCGCGTTCGCCGCCGACGGCGCGAAGGTCGTCGTCAACGACTACGCCGAGGACCCCGCGAGTGAGGTCGTCGACGAAATCGTCGCCGCCGGCGGGCAGGCAGTCGCGTCGGTGGGCGACGTCGCGGACTGGGATTCGGGTGCGGCCATGGTCGAGACCGCACTCTCCGCGTTCGGACGCCTCGACGTACTGGTCAACAACGCGGGTTTCGTGCGTGACCGGATGCTGGTCTCGCTGTCGGAGGACGAGTGGGATGCGGTCGTCCGCGTACATCTCAAAGGGCACTTCGTCGGTCTGCGGCACGCAGCCGCGTACTGGCGTGCCCAGGCGAAGGCCGGCGACGTTCCGCAGGCGCGCATCATCAACACGAGTTCCGGTGCGGGACTGTACGGTTCGGTGGGGCAGGGCAACTACGTAGCGGCGAAGGCCGGCATCGCGGCTCTGACGATCCAGGCGGCCGCGGAACTGGGGTCGTATGGTGTGACCGTGAACGCGATCGCTCCGGCCGCCCGTACCCAGATGACCATGGGTGCCGGTGAGGCGATGGCCGCTCAGATGGCGGCGCCCGCCGACGGTTCCTTCGACACGATGAATCCGGCGAACGTCTCGCCCCTCGTGGTCTGGCTGGGTTCGCCCGCGGCGGGCTCGGTGACCGGCCGGGTGTTCGAAGTCGAGGGCGGCAAGATCTCGATCACCGATGGATGGCAGCGAAGCATCGAGCGGGACAAGGGCTCTCGGTGGGAGGCCGGCGAGCTCGGCCCGGTGATCGAGGAGATCCTGGCCAAGGCGCCGGTACCGATGCCGGTGTACGGCGCGCGATGACCTCGCCCCGAGATCCCTCGGCCGAGCGGATCGCCGCGGCGCGCGCTTATGTGGACGCCTTGGTGAGTCACGATCCGTCCGCGGTCGTCCTGCACCCGGACTGCACCCGCGTGGAGTTCGGTGTGCGGACCGGGCGCGACGGCGACCACATCGCCCGCAGCCTCGCGCGTGGCCCGCAATTCCGCCTCATCCACCGGATCTCGGACTTCACCGCCACGGTGGACGGGCACAGCGTCACCACGCGCTACATCGTCCACGTCCGACCCAAGACCCTTCGCCTGGGTGCCACCGTGTCCGAGACCTTCGTGGTCGACGAGGACAACCGGATCCGCGCGATCGTCGCCCACTTCGGCCTCCCGCGGCCCCAACGGGCCTGACCGTCCGGCACGCCACCAACAGACGAACCCACCACCCCGAACGGGCGGTGGGTTCGTCGACTGTAGGTGGACCGTCAGGCGCTGGGCGCGCGGACGACCATCGGCACGCCGGGGAAGTACGCCGCCATCTCCGAACGGGACTTGCGTAGCGCTGCGGTGCCGTACCCCGACTTGCGGAACTGCGGGTGGATCCAGATGCGCAGGTCGATCTCGCCGTCCTTCAGTTCGCCGAACACGAAGCCGACCTTCGACTCGCCTTCGACGGCGACCAGCCAGACGGCTTCCTCGGCGTCGACCCGGGCGGTGGCGGCATCGATCTCGGCCGCGACATCGCCGGCGGGAGCGCCCGAACCGTCGCCGGCGGTGCCGATCTCGTTGGTGCGCGCCGAGAACAGTTCGGCGTCGGCGGACGGGTCGAACGGACGGAGATCAAGGGTGTCCCCACTGCTGGCCGGGCGTTCGGCGAGCGTGAAGGTGAGGGCGCTGTTGAGGTCGTCGAGTTCGGCCTGGTTCTTGCGGCGGTCGTCCTTGGTGAGCTGGTCGAGCTTCATGTCGAGGATGGCCTCGGCGCCGAGCTTGGATTTGCCGAGCAGGTCGACGATCGCGGTGACGGCCTCGTCATGATTCTCGGCGTCGACGATGGCATCGAGGACCTCGTGGCGGTGCTCGAGGGCGGTCAGCAGGGCGTCGGCGATGTCACGCCGGGTGGTGGCGAGGTCGAGATCAGTCATGGTTCGATCCTAGGTCACCACCCCTCGCCGGTGGCGGACTTCAGATTCGCGGAAGGCGCATCCGCAAGGGAATGTTAGAACACGTTCTCGTGTCTCATAGTGCGGTTTTGGTGGAGATTCTTCCCTAGAGCTGTAACACGTCCTAGTCTGGTGGTCATGACGAACGAGGGTACGACGACAGCACCGGCCGACTTCGATCACCTGCGCGGGGGCACGCACATGGGCGACCTGATGGTCGCGGCGCTGCGGCGGCACGCCGACCGCACCGTACTGTCGCTCGGCGACACGGAGATGACCGGCGGTGAGATGGCCGCGTCGATCAGTCGGTACATCCAGGCGTTCGAGGGGTTGGGGGCTGGTACGGGAACCGCGGTCGGCCTGCTCGCGCTGAATCGGCCCGAGGTGCTGTTCGTGATCGGCGCCGGCCAGACGCAGGGATGGCGCCGCACCGCACTGCATCCCCTGGGCTCACTCGACGACCACGCGTACGTGCTCTCCGACGCCGGCGTGTCGACTCTCATCATCGACCCGGTGCCCATGTTCGTCGAGCGGGCCGCGGCACTGCTCGAACGGGTTCCCGGTCTCAAGCAGGTGCTGACGCTCGGACCGGTGCCGGAGCAACTCGCCGCCCACGCGCGGGACGTGATCGCCGAAGCCGACAATTTCGAGCCGAAGCCCCTTGTCGCCGCGCATCTCTCACCCGACCACGTCGTCTCCATCACCTACACCGGCGGCACCACCGGCAAGCCGAAGGGCGTCATCGGGACAGCCCGCGCGATGTCGACGATGACGCAGATCCAGCTCGCCGAATGGGAATGGCCCGAACACCCGCGGTTCCTGCTCTGCACGCCCCTCTCGCACGCCGGCGCCGCCTTCTTCGTCCCCACCCTCATGAAGGGCGGGTCGATGGTGGTCCTGTCCAAATTCGACCCGGCCGAGGTGCTCCGCACGATCGAGGAGCAGAAGATCACCGCGACCATGCTGGTGCCCTCGATGCTGTACGCACTGATGGATCATCCGGACTCCAAGACGCGCGATCTGTCCTCGCTGGAGACCGTGTATTACGGTGCGTCGCCGATCAATCCGGTCCGGCTGGCCGAGGCCATCGAACGCTTCGGTCCGATCTTCGCGCAGTACTACGGTCAGTCCGAGGCGCCGATGGTCATCAGTTACCTGGCGAAGGGTGACCATCCGGGTCCCGGTGAGGACCAGCGTCGGCTGAGCAGCTGCGGACGGCCGTCGGCCTTCCTGCGTACCGCCCTGCTCGGGCCCGACGACAAGCCCGTCCCGCAGGGCGAACCCGGCGAGATCTGCGTCGCGGGAACACTTCTCGCCGGCGGGTACCTGGGCCTCCCCGAACAGACCGCGGACACCTTCCGCGACGGCTGGCTGCGCACCGGCGACGTGGCCCGCGAGGACGAGGACGGATTCTGGTTCATCGTCGACCGCACCAAGGACATGATCGTCACCGGTGGCTTCAATGTGTTCCCGCGCGAGGTCGAGGACGTCGTCGCCGAACACCCGGCAGTGGGTCAGGTCGGCGTGATCGGTGTCCCGGACGACAAGTGGGGCGAGGCGGTCACCGCGATCGTGGTGCTGCGCAACGATGCCGACGCCGACGACGCGGCGAAGGACCGGATCACCGCCGAGATCCAGCAGTCCGTGAAAGACCGCAAGGGTGCGGTGCAGTCACCCAAGCGGGTGATCTTCGCCGATGCCCTGCCACTGACCGCGCTCGGCAAGCCGGACAAGAAGGCGCTGCGGTCCCAGTACTGGGCCGACTCCGACCGCGGCGTCGGCTAGATTCCCCTCTGCTCCCTGATCCGAAAGAACGACATAACCATTGCCCCCTGAGGTGCGAGGAGCGTTGACGCTTCGCTCGCACCTCAGCTCAGGGAGCACAGGGGGAGCGCATTGCTCGCGCCTCAACCGACCCGCCCGCCCGGGCGGGTCACAGGTCGCAGCAGTCGCAACAATCGCAGCAGTCGCAGTCGTCGCAGACCGCGTCCTTGTACTTGTCGGTGAAGTGATTCCAGTGGTCGACGCAGCAGGCCTTGCCGAAGCACGAGACACCGATGAACGGCAGAATCCGTTCGTGGAACGATCGATTCGGTTTGAAGGGTGGCGGGTACGGCCACTCGGTCGGATAGCCGAACGGCCGGTGCGGCGGCCACTGGGTGCGCGAGTCGGCGACCACCGAAGGGGCCTCCGCGTGCGGGTGCATGCGCTTGTGGATCGCGTGGCGCAGTCCGTCGAGCAACACCACCCGTAGGAGTCGGTCGTCGACGAGTTCGAGGTCGGCGTAGCGGGCCCGGATCGCGGAGGCGAGTCGCCGGCACTGCTCGAGCGCGGTCTCCGGCGACGTTCCGGTGGACCGGAGTGGGTTGTACCGTCCCTGCTCGGCGTCGGAGTCATAGTCGTCGACCGCGTCCAAGAGGTGCGCTATCCGGCCGAAATCGGCACCGATGTCGGAGAGCGCGGCCTCGTTGCGGGGTGCGTCGGCGAGTATCGCCGACGCGGAGAAGACCTGTGCCGCAGCCACTGCCGACGCCTGGGTGAGGTCGTCGAGGACGACGCTCGTCGACTCGATCTCGGCTTGACGCGAGAGCGTCGTCATCATGCCGTCCACATCGAGACGTCGGGCGACCTCGGTGTCGGCCGCGGCATTCCGGCGCAGGTGGCTCCCGGCATAGTCGGCGAGCTTCGCGCGTACCGGCCGACGGGGCGCCAGCGCGTGTCGCTGCTCGTTGCCGACGTCGGCCGCCTTCGCTGCGGCGAGGGTGAGGGAGGCGGTCGCGGCGAGGCGGACACCCGGTTCGTCGGCGGACACGACTGTCGCCGTGCGCATTCCGCGTAGGGGACACCGACCGGCCTCGGTGGAGGCGCACTCCGCCGCCGACTGGGCCGCGGTGAGGATCGAGACCATCACCGCATCGGTGTTGACCGTCAACCTGCTCGACTGGCCGTGGTTGTCGCGTAGCGACAGACAGACCCCGCACAGGTGGGAGCGCCACTGGTCCATCAGGTCGTCGTCGAGTGCGTGCCGACATGGAGTGAGAACCCCGAACATTCGAGAATCAGACCACAGGCGGGGGGACCTCGCCAGGGGATTCATTCGTTCGGTGCAGGCGGCCCGATGTGCTCGCCTAGTCGCCGCCGACAACGCGGGCGCGGGCTACGAGCGTGGTTCGGAGCCATTCCGGCTCGCAGACCACGAAGTCGTGGTCGAACATCGACGCCCATAACGCGCGCGTGGCGTGGCGACGGTCGGCGAACCGGAGTCCGAGCCGGCATCGTCCTTCTGGTGGCCGGTCGAGATATGTTGCGGCGGCGATCGACTCGATCTGCTCGGCATCGTCGACCGAGCAGTCGATCACCACGTCGACGGGTTCGAAGGAGCGTCGGAACGCGTCACGATGCCGCTCCCAGATCTCGCCGAGGTCGACGTCCTCGGACCGGTGCGCCGGTTCGTCGAGGACGTCCACGTCGCTCATCCGGGAGACGCGGTACATGCGTTCCGCCGAGCCGGCGCCGTCGTGCGACGTGCTGCCGCGCGACGAGGTGGCGACGAGGTACCAGGTCTCGCCCGCCACGATGAGTCCGATCGGGTCGAGGACGTGCTCGCGCGGGGTGTGCGCACCCCGGCTGCGGTAACTCACACGGATCCGTCGGCCCTCGAACACGGCGAGTTGTACGGCCTGGAGGCCGTCGAGGATCTCCGGGGTTCTGACGAAACCCTCCGGACGGACCAGAATCCGCTGCGCGGCGCGCACGGCATGACTCCGATGCGCCTCGGGCAGGGCGGCGGTCACCTTGCGCATGGCGCTGGTGAACGCGGGGGAGTCGACCCGTCCGGTACCGGCGAGCAACGACGTGGCCTCGTCGACGGTCAGTCCGGTGAGATCGGTGCGATACCCCGGTAACAACGCGAAGCCGCCGTGTCGGCCGCGCTCGGCGTAGACCGGCACGCCGGACAGCGACAGCGCGTCGATGTCGCGGAGCACGGTTCGTTCGGAGACCCCGAGCTCGGCGGCCAATACGGCGGCGGTCACCCGCTCGTGCTTCTTCAGCACCATCAGCAGGGCGATGAGACGTTCGGCGCGCACGATCATGATTCTCTCCCGAATACATGACAGAAGATGTCGTGTATCGCGGATTCACTGGTGGCAGACCGACCAACCACCAGGAGAGGACGTCATCATGACCGCAACCACACCAGAGGCCGTTCCCGCCCCAGCCGCACCCGTCGACCCCCGTCCCGCATTCCGAGTGGCAACTGGTTGGGTCACCGCACTGCTGACCGGGATCGCCGACGATCAGCTGGATGCGCCCACTCCCTGCGAGGACTTCGACGTCCGGACACTCTCGGCGCACGTCGTGGCGACCGCCGAGCGTGCCCGGGCACTCGCCGACGGACTCGACGTCCGAACGATGCGGACGATCGCCGAGCAGCACGACGCTGCCACCTACTCCGCACTGGTCGAGGCCGCCCTGGAGGGATGGTCCGATGATGCGTCGCTGACCCGCATGGTCCAGGTGCCGTGGGGTGAGGTACCCGGCGCGGGCGCGCTCTGGGGCTATGTCAGCGAGACCCTCGTGCACGGCTGGGACCTCGCCGTTGCCACCGGGCAACCCGCGGAAGCAGATCCCGCGACGGCCGAGGCGACGCTCGCGGTCGCGCAGCAGTTCATCCCGGCCGAGATCCGCACCGACCCCAACGTGCCGTTCGGCGTCGTCGTCGAACCCCGGCCCGGCGCCGGACCCACTGAGCGACTGGCCAACTGGACCGGCCGGGACCCCGCGGGCTGGTCCCCGGCTTCGTGATCCGAAAGAAGCGAACCCCATGGTTCCCTGAGCCCCCTTCTCCCTGAGGAGCGTCCGGAGCTTGCGGAGGGCGCGTCACGAAGGGTCTGCGACCGAGGGTGCGAGCGGTCCGGCTCGGAGCGTGCAGGTGATCGCCGCAACGTGAAGCGGCCGGTGCGGTCGGCGCCGATCCGGCGTGGGCGTCCGACGGGGAAGAAGCCGTCGACGCCGGCCGCCCCGGTCCCCGCGCCCGTGGAACCCGAGTCCTCGGATGTGGCCGCCGCGCAGCCGATGACCACCGCCGAGCACGAGGAGAAAGTCACTGCGGAGCAGTCGATCTCGCCCGACCCGTCCGAGGTCGAGAAGACCGTCGGTTACCGGGAGCGTCGACGCGCCCGGACGGCCGCGGCGTCGTCGGCGGCGGTGACGCGGAAAGGCAAGCGTCGCGTCCGTTATCGCGGGTCCGATCGTCGTCGGTCGGCGAAGGCGATCGTGGGCGTCGTGGTGGCGCTCGTGGTCATCGTCGTGTGCGCCATCGCATCGGTGGTGTTCGCGCTCGGCATCGCGCGTCAGGACCGGACCGACGACCTGCGGGCCGAGTATTCCGCGTTCGCTTCGCAGGTTCTCGTGAACCTGACCAGCATGAATCCCGACACCGTCGACCAGACGCTGACGTCGGTCCAGGAGGACACGAGCGGCAAGGTCAAGCAAGAGGTCGAGAACAACATCCAGCAGGTGGCGGCCCTTGTCCGGGACGGCAAGCTCGAGACCCGCTCGCTCATCCTCTCGTCCGCGGTGACCAAGGCCGAACCCGACGAAGGCTCGGTCATCATGGTGTTCGGCTGGCATCAGCGATCGCTCGACGGCGAGGTGCCGTCACAGGAGAAGGTGTTCCGCTGGCGGGTGGACATGACGCGGATCAACGGCGACCTCAAGATGACCGACTTCGAGTGGGTGGCGTGATGTCGGCCCGCTCCGAGTCCGCGCCCCGATCCGAGCCCGCGCCGAAGTCGACCGGATCTCGATTCGCCCTGCGCAAGGGGCGCCTGGGTCTGATCGCACTCGGCGTGGTGCTGGTCGCCGCGATCGCCGTGACCGCATTTCTCGGTTTTCGCTTCACCCAGGGCCGCGGGGTCGAGGACGCCCGCGCATCGTCGCTGGCGGCGGCCCGGGACTATGCGACGACGATGTTCGGGTACAACGCCGAGAACGTCACCGAGCACATCGACCAGTCGATGAGTGTGCTCACCGGGCCGGCGAAGCCGGAGTACACGAAGCTGATCACCGACAACAATCTCGCCGCCGAGGTGCGCAAGCAGTCGGTGGTGTCCGAGGTGACGATCCAGGACGCGGGTGTGGTGACCAACACCGCGGACACCTCGCAGGTCCTGATCTTCATGAATCAGTCGGTGACCCGCGGCAACAAGGAACTCGTGAGCATCAACCCGTCGCGGCTGACCTTCGACATGAAACGCGAGGGCGACCGCTGGATGATCAACTCGATCGAGGTGATCACCGACGACACGTTCCGATCGAAGATCGAGGTCGTCGAGTCATTGCCGCCCGACGCGAAGCCGCTGCCCGGCCCGAGTTCGGCACCCTCCGGTGCGCCGTCCCCGGCTCCCGGCCCGTCCGTGGCGCCGGTGCCGACTCCCTGACCGCCTTAATCCGTTGCGGCCCGCCCGAATCGGGCGTACGTTCGCGGGTACACAAGGAAGGAGGTGGTCTGATAGTGATTTCTCATCGGACATGTGAGGTGACCATCCGTTAGCAGTTGACCGTGTGGCATTCGTGTCGCACCGAGGCGGGATTCCCGCCGGTCGGCGCAAGCGAATACCAGGTGGTCACCCGGCCCCCGCATCCCGACCCGGTCCGGTCGGCGCAGGCCCTTCGTGGGCGGTGCGGGGGCCGTTCCATGTCTGCTGACGGTTTTGTTCGGTGAATACCCCTACAGGGTAGAAGTACCCCTGGCGTATATACCCTAGGGGGGTATACCCTCGACCTCATGAACACGCACCACGACCATCCACCGACAACGCCGGCACCGGCCGACCACGCGCACCGCCCCCAGTTCGATCCCGGGCCCGACGGCCACGAGGGGCACGCCGATCACACCGGCCACGGCGGACATGCCGGCCATGCGGGCCACGGCGACCACGTGGCGCAATTCCGGCGACTGTTCTGGATCATGCTCGTGCTGGCGGTCCCGACCGTGGCCTTCAACGACATGTTCGCCGACATACTCGGCTACGGTCTGCCCGACGCGGAGTGGGTCCGGTGGGTGTCACCGCTGCTCGGCACAGTTCTCTTCGTGTGGGGCGGGCGCCCGTTCCTCGTCGGCGCGGCCGCCGAGCTCCGAGCTCGTCGCCCGGGGATGATGCTTCTGATCTCGCTCGCGCTCACCGTCGCCTTCGTCGCCTCCTGGGGTTCGACGCTGCACCTGTTCGACCACCACCTGAATTTCTGGTGGGAGCTGGCACTGCTCGTCGTGATCATGCTGCTCGGCCACTGGATCGAGATGCGCTCGCTGGCCCGGACGACATCGGCTCTCGACTCACTCGCCGCGCTCCTTCCGGACGAGGCCGAGAAGGTCGTGGGCAGCGACATCATCTCGGTATCTCCCGAGGAACTGGTCGTCGGCGACGTGGTCGTCGTCCGGCCCGGCGGGTCCGTGCCCGCCGACGGCGCCATCGTCGACGGTTCGGCGAGCATGGACGAGTCGATGGTCACCGGGGAGTCGGCACCCGTTCGGCGGGAGGTCGGTGACGTCGTGGTCGCCGGCACCGTCGCGACCGATTCCGGACTGCGGGTCCGCGTGACCGCGACCGGCGACGACACCGCGCTGGCCGGGATCGGACGCCTCGTCGCCGATGCGCAGGCATCGTCGTCACGGGCCCAACGACTCGCCGATACCGCGGCCGGGTGGCTGTTCTGGTTCGCACTCGGCGCCGCGGTCCTCACCGCGATCGCCTGGACCGCGGTCGGATCGCCCGACGAGGCCGTCGTTCGCGTGATCACGGTGCTGGTCATCGCATGCCCCCACGCGTTGGGACTCGCGATCCCGCTCGTCGTCTCCATCGCCACAGAGCGGGCCGCGCGTGCCGGGGTCCTGATCAAGGACAGGCTCGCCCTCGAGTCGATGCGCAACGTCGACGCCGTGCTCTTCGACAAGACCGGCACCCTGACGAAGGGAGAACCGACCGTCCTCGAGCTCGAACCGGCTCCCGGGCAGGACCGGCGTCGAGTGCTGACCCTCGCGGCCGCCGCGGAGGCGGGCAGTGAGCATCCGCTGGCCTCGGCGATCGTGCGGGCCGCTCGAGATGAGGGAATCGATCTGCCCGTCGCACAGGACTTCTCCTCGTCGCCTGCGGTGGGGGTGTCTGCATCCGTCGACGGCCACGGGGTCCGGGTGGGTGGACCCAACCTGCTCGCCGAGCACGGCCTCGACGAACTGCCCGTCGCGTCGTCGTGGCGGGAGCAGGGGGCGATCATCCTGCACGTGCTCGTCGACGATCGTGTCGTAGGGGCGTTCCGGCTCGCCGACGAGGTCCGTCCGGAGTCGCGTGTGGCCGTGGACGAACTCCACGCTCTCGACGTGCAGGTCGTGATGATCACCGGCGACGCGCAGGCGGTGGCCGACGATGTCGCCGGCCGGTTGGGCATCGACCGGGTGTACGCCGGGGTCCGGCCCGAGGACAAGGCCGCCATTGTCGCGGACCTGCAGCACGAAGGTCGTCGCGTCGCGATGGTCGGCGACGGCGTCAACGACGCCCCCGCACTCGCGCAGGCCGACGTCGGGATCGCGATCGGTGCCGGCACCGACGTGGCCATCGGCTCGGCCGGCGTCATCCTCGCCTCCTCTGATCCGCGATCGGTCCTGTCGGTCATCGAGCTGTCGCGTGCCGGCTACCGGAAGATGGCGCAGAACCTCTGGTGGGCAGCGGGTTACAACCTCATCTCGGTGCCGTTGGCGGCCGGGATCCTGGCGCCGATCGGGTTCGTCCTGCCCATGAGTGTCGGCGCGATCCTGATGTCCGCCTCGACGGTGGTCGTGGCGTTGAACGCACAGCTGCTGCGTCGACTCGATCTGCGTCCCGGTTCCATCCGAAACCGGTCCGGGCGCAGGTAGGGCAGCGCTACGAGATTCGCGTAGCGCAGTACTCGCGAAACCGCGGCGTGAAACCGCTGGACTGGGAGCACAGCACAGTCCACGGCGCCCGCCGGGGCGTCGAGAGGGAGAAGAAGACATGGTGACCATGCATGTCGCCGCGGCGGTCGGGACGCAGGATCGCGATCGCATCGAACCCGTGGTGGGCGAGAACTACTGGACCCCGGGCGACCCGGACTTCGGGACGGCGTCGGCACCCCGATTCGCGTTCGCCGACCCGCACGCCGCCGGCTTGTTCCACGCCGAGGACCTGTCGCGGGAGCCCGGTGACCGCATCGCCGTCCACAACCGCGGTGTGCACGACGTGGCTGCCGTGGTCCTGCTCGAGGATGGCCGGTCGTATGTCGAACTCTTGACTCCCGGTTCGGAAATCGCTCTGCCGGAGGTGGATTCGCTCACCTACCTCCAGGCCCCCCGCACCGCTGCCGGCCGGCCGGTTCTGTACGGCGCGGTGTGGGTGCGCGACGGGCGGGTGATGCCGGTGACGGTTCCGATCCCCACCCGCCGCGAGTTCCTCGACCAGCGATATCTCACCCCGTGGAGCGCGGAGTGGAACGGCGGTGTCTCCGGTCGGCACATGCTCGATGCCGCGGCGGCCGGTGTCTCGTACCAGTACCGGACGGGCGGTTCGACGTTCGTCGTACGCAACGCGGGCAGCGACTGGATCGGGGTGGTCCATCGGTCCGGCACGGAGTTCACCTTCGTCGAATGCCCACCGGGTGGGCGTGCCGTCTTCGAACTCTCCCCGCAGTCCGCCCGCGCTGAGGTGTTCTCGGTCGTCGGTCGCCGGGGCGGCGGCACGGCCGGGCACGCCCCGTACATGTCGAGGTCGGGAACCGTGCATCCCGGTTGGGCGGGTCGGCCGGGGGAAGTCACCGCCTACGGTTCGGTCGTCGTCATGCTCGGCGCGCCGGTGTACAGCGCGCTGCCGAAACGCAATCTGTACCTTGCGTTCTCGGATCGGCGGCCCTTCGAGGCTCGCTTCGCTCGCACCTCAGGGAGCAGGGGGCCGAGCCGCCGGGAGCGAAGCGAGCGGGGCGAATGTGCGAGCCGCCGGGAGCAGGGCGCGCGTCCCTGCCGCGGGTTCCGTCGATGAGGTGGATCAGCCGACGTGGCGGCGCAGCTTGGCGGAGAGCCGCGGGGTGAGGTCCCCGTCGGCGTCGACGCGCTCCTCGACGTAGGCGAGGTCGCCGTCGGCGACGAGTCCGTACAGCCGTTTGGCGCCGCCGGTGCGTTGACCTGATTCTGCCTTGATGACGACGTCGGTGGCGAGTTCCCAGGTGGTCTGATTCAGGGGAGTGCCGTAGAAGAGTTCGATCGAGCCCTCGGCGTGGGCGAGGAGCAATTCGATGGTGTCGTCCTCACCGATCCGCCAGAACCCGGACTCGCGGAGGTCGGGCCGCTGGTAGGCAGCATCGTCGTCGATCACCCACGAGCGGGACTCCCAGGTGAGGAAGTTCTGGCCGTCGTGGGACACGACGATCTGCTGAGCGAAGTGATAGTCGGTGTCCGTCTGGGGATCGTGGCCTTCGCCCTCGCCACGCCACACGCCGACGAGCGGCAGGAGTGCGAGGAGGCCGGGATGCAGGTCCGCGCCGAGGCGGAGGTTCGCGGTGTCGGCCGGGAGCGGCAGATCATCCCATGTGGGGACGTTGCGTTCACGGCTGCCGGACTCCACCGCCCGGGCCTCGGCCTGACTGATCGCCTCGTCACCGGACCGACGCGGTTGCGAGAGTGCGTCGGCAGAACCGTCCTCGGACGGGTCCGGGTCGGCAGGGCCGTCGGCCGTCGTGCCGCCGGGTGGGGGCGTCACGACTCGTCGGTCACCAGGCGGTACAGGGTGTAGACACCGAACCAGGTGATCAGCACGGCGGCCAGGATCAGCAGGATTTCGAAGAAGAGGACCACGAGGGGAATTCTAACCCCGCCGTGGTCAGGGCGCCGTCGAGGGGTGGGCCCTTCGTGGCTCGTCGCTTACGCTCCTCGCACCTCAGGGACCAGTGGGATCAGAGGGCGGAGAGAACGAGACAGCCCGGTCACCGCGGGTGCGGTGACCGGGCTGCCGGGTCGAGCGTGGCGTCACTTCGAGACGGTGATGTCCTTCTCGTGGATGCCGGGGCCCTCGGGGCTGATCGTCACGTCGCCGTTGCCCACCGCGGACAGGGCGCGCAGCGTCCAGGTGCCGGGGGCGGCGAAGAAACGGAAGTCGCCGGTGGGCGATGCCACGACCTCGGCGGTGAACTCACCGGTCGAGTCGAGCAGACGCACGAAGGCGCCGGCGACGGGCGAACCCGAGCCGTCGGTGACCTGTCCGGTCAGGACGGTCTCCTTCTCCACGTCGACGCCAGCGGGCAGCTTCTGTCCCTGCTTGGGTGCAGCACACATATCTCTTACTTTCCTTCTCCGAGTTCGATCGGGACGCCGATCAGCGAGCCGTACTCGGTCCAGCTGCCGTCGTAGTTCTTGACGTTCTGCTGGCCGAGCAGTTCCTTCAGCACGAACCAGGTGTGGCTCGACCGCTCGCCGATGCGGCAGTACGCGATGGTGTCCTTCGAGCCGTCGAGTCCCGCCTCGCCGTAGAGCTCCTTGAGCTCCTCGTCGGACTTGAAGGTGCCGTCCTCGTTGGCGGCCTTGCTCCACGGCACGTTGATCGCGCTCGGGATGTGACCGGGACGCTGGCTCTGCTCCTGCGGGAGGTGGGCCGGCGCGAGGATCTTGCCGGAGAACTCGTCCGGGCTGCGCACGTCGACGAGGTTCTTGGTGCCGATGGCGTCGACGACCTCATCGCGGAACGCGCGGATACTGACATCCGGCTCGCCGGCCTTGTAGGTCGTGGCGGGACGGCTGACGGCGTCGCTGGACAGCGGGCGACCGTCGAGCTCCCACTTCTTGCGGCCGCCGTCGAGGAGCTTGACGTCGTTGTGGCCGTACAGCTTGAAGTACCAGTAGGCGTATGCAGCGAACCAGTTGTTGTTGCCGCCGTAGAGGATCACGGTGTCGTCGTTCGCGATCCCGCGCTCGGAGAGCAACTTGCCGAACTGTTCGGCATCGACGAAGTCGCGGCGGACCGGATCCTGCAGGTCGGTCTTCCAGTCGAGCTTGACGGCGCCGGCGATGTGCCCGCCGTCGTAGGCCGAGGTGTCCTCGTCGACCTCGACGAAGACGGTCTTGTCGGCCTTGAGGTTCTGCTCAGCCCATTCGGTGCTGACCAGGACGTCGGAACGTGCCATGGCGGTGTCCTTTCGGAGTGGATCGGTGATGGTCATCGAACAGATGGAGATGGTGGAGACGGTGAGGCGCGAGAAGGATGCCCGCGTCTCGGGGAGATGAGCACGGGTGACGGCGCATGGGAACGAGGTCGCAGACCTCGGTGGAGACGCCCCCGTTCTCATCGACGGTGTGGGCGGACCGGCTGCTCAACGCAGCACGGGTTGGTCACACCGTCAACGGCGAGTGCGACAACAGCAGTCGGCGACACGACAGAAGTCGATCGCCCGGCGTCGTGTGAGCAAGTACTCACGGCGCTGCTGCATGCCCACGAGGGTACAACAGAGCCGATCGAGCCCCCAACGGCCGGGGTGCTTTGCCGCCGAGACCGGGAGAACACGGTCTGAACTGCTCAGAAGCGGTCGAGGCGCACCGATGCCGGACCGGAGTCGCCGACCAGTTGGACGTCCCCGCCGAAACTCTCCGCGCGATCGGGTTCGACATCCCAGGCCATCGGCAGGCGCGGGAGCGTCAGGCTGAACCGATCGAGCACGGCGGCGCGGAATTCCGCCGGGACCTCGGCGTCGACGTGGCGTTCGGGGCCGGTGTAGAAGCCGGTCGCCCGGATGTCCAGTGCGCCGTCGACGACGGAGAGGTCGACGGACACACTCACCCGCACCTTGGGGCGGTCGTAGGACGACGCCGACGGCGGGTCGGCGGGATCGAGCCCGTCGCCCGGCGGCAGTGCGACCGTGCCGGTGAGCACGACGCCGGTCTCGCGACTGACGATGCCGTCCTGGGGCCCGCCTGCGCCCGCCGTGTCGTCCGGTCCCGGGGTGCTGACGGTCAGGTCGATGATGCGCAGATACCGGGCCAGGGTGACGGCATCGAGGCGGGTGTACGCCGAGATCGAGCCGGTGTGGAGAACATCACTCGCCGAGAATCCGCTGCCGTCGGCCACGTCGAACGGGCCGAGAGAAGCACCCAGCTCACCGCGGCAGACTCCGCGGGCGGGCGGACACCCGGGTAGTTCGACGCCGCGGGCGGCGATCGTGGCCCCGTCGAAGTGACCGGCGGACGACTGCGGGGTGAACGGGAAACCCGCGATGGTGACCTCGGGATCGAAAGTCACGCGGGGGGATTGGGCGAGGGCGCGGGAGAACTGATGCTCCCCGCGAACGGCGGCCCCGACGTCGACGCCGAGCGCGACCCCCGCGGCGGCCAGGGCGGCGACCACACCGATGACGAGCACTTTCCGGATGCGCGGCATGCTCGGCCGATCACCCTCCCCGTCGTGGTCATCCGGCGGTCGTGGTCGCCTTGTTAACAGGTGAGCGCGCCGGTGGCGCTATTCTGTCACCTATCTCGCACACGTTGGTAAGGCGGCGTAAACAATCGCCGAGCCACGCGCGGGTGGCGTTCACGTCGTGGTGAGCGATCTGGATGGTCCGGGACGGGGACGAACGAGATCGGAGTGCTGGGTGGATCTCTTGTTGTTGACGGCCGACCCGAATCCGGAGTCGGTCTTGCCGTCGTTGTCGCTGCTCGCGCACACGGTGCGGACCGCTCCGACCGAGGTGTCGTCACTCATGGAGGCGGGGAACGCCGATGTGGCGCTGGTCGATGCCCGCGCCGACCTGGCGGCGGCCCGCGGGCTGTGCCGCCTGTTGGGCAGCACCGGCTCCTCGGTGCCGGTCGCGGCGGTGCTGACCGAGGGCGGGCTGGTCGCGGTCAACGCGGACTGGGGCATCGACGAATTCCTGCTGCCGGGTACCGGTCCGGCCGAACTCGATGCCCGGTTGCGCCTGCTCGTGGTTCGAACCCGGGGGGTTGCTGCGGAGGAGTCCTCGGGCAAGGTCACGCTGGGGGAACTCGTCATCGACGAGGGGACCTACACCGCACGCCTGCGCGGACGTCCGCTCGACCTGACCTACAAGGAGTTCGAGCTCCTGAAGTACTTGGCGCAGAATGCGGGTCGCGTGTTCACGCGCGCCCAGCTGCTCCAGGAGGTGTGGGGGTACGACTTCTTCGGCGGCACCCGCACCGTCGACGTCCATGTCCGTCGACTCCGCGCCAAACTCGGCAGCGAGCACGAGTCGCTGATCGGGACCGTCCGCAACGTCGGATACAAGGCAGTCCGTCCGACGCGTGGCCGGGCGCCCGCGGCCGACGCCGACCTGTCCGAGGACGCCTCTGGCCCCGATGCGGTCGGCACCGATGACTTCGACGACGCGCTCGACGGTCCCGATCCGTTCGACGAGGAGTTCAGTGCCAGTGCCGGGAACTGAGGACCCGCAGGTGCGTCGAGGCGCACTGCCCGACGACGTCGCTGAATTCGCTCACCGTTTGGTGCGCGAGGCGAACGACGCCGATGGTGTCGCCCCGCTCTCGGAGGGGGCGGTCGCCGCGATCGACGCCCCCGAGGGCTCGCCGATCGTGCACGTCAGGTCGAAGGCGGGGTACGCCGTCATCGTCCCCGGTCGCGACGGCGAGCCGGCGATGATCGAGGCGGTTGTCGACCCGGCGCACCGACGGGAGGGACATGGCCGGGCGCTGCTCGACGCGGCGTTCGGGGCCGCGCCCGAATCGGGGTCGGGGGTCCGGGTGTGGGCTCATGGAAATCTGCCTGGTGCGGTGGCGCTCGCCGCGGCGATGGGGCTGACGAAACGTCGCGAACTGCTGCAGCTGCGCCGCCCGGTCGGACCCGGCCACGAACTCCCCGAACTCGTCGTCGACCCGACGGTCGACCTGCGGACCTATGCCGGACCGGCCGATGACGCCGAGATCCTGCGGGTGAACAACGCGGCCTTCGACTGGCATCCCGAGCAGGGTGGCTGGTCGCCGGAGCAGATCCGTGAACGGGTTGCCGCCGACTGGTTCGATCCGGCGGGTTTGTTCCTCGCCTTCGACCGTGCCGGCGACGGATCGGGCGGGGGAGATGGCAAGCTCCTCGGGTTCCACTGGACGAAGCGGCACGACGCGGACCTCGGCGAGGTGTACATCGTCGGCGTCGATCCTGCGGCGCAGGGTCGCGGACTGGGTCGGTTGTTGACGCTCGCCGGCCTGCATCACCTTGCGCGCGAGGGCGTCTCGGAGATCAACCTCTACGTGGAGGGTGACAACGTCGCCGCGCTGCACACCTACGAGCGCCTCGGGTTCACCCGATACGCCGTCGACGTCGCCTACGGCTGAGGCTGCCCGAGTGCGGCGCCGATGGCGTCGACGACGTCGCCGATGTGGGGCTCGCGAACCACGGACAGGTGATTGCACTCGAGACGGAGGACGTCGACGTCCCCGGTCACGATGTGCCGCCGCCACACCGAAGGGTCGTCACGATTCTCGCTGCCCTGCACCACGAGCGCGCGACCGGTGTACGGGCGGGGGCGGTGCAGCCGCGCCACCCGGACACCGAGTTCCTCGAGCGCCTGCGCGTCGGCGGTCGGCGAGGTTCTCACCACACCGGCGAGCGGAACCCGAATTCGTCGGCGCCACGATTCTTTCCGGGGAGCGGTTCATATGTGGTGGCCGTCGTGAGGGACGGGTCGGCGCGCTTGGCGCGATGCAGCACCCGCGGTGGGACGAACGTGTCCACCACGACGACCAGATCGACATGGTGCCCGTCGGCCTCGAGGCGTCGCGCGGCCGCCGGTCGTCGGGCAGGCCACCGGGCGGTCTCGCCGGTGGGGCGAGGGCAGGAGCCCGCCCCGGGTGTGCGGGCCGATTCGCGCGAGCCCGACGATCCGTCCTGTAGCCAGGTGCCCAAGTCTCGAATGTCGGGTTACGCAGATCACGTACGATCACGCCTGGGCAGGTCGCATCCCGTCTGCCTTGGCCAGTTCACCTGTCGTTCATCTTTTGGAGGGGATCAGTCCACCACGCCCCCATAGCTTTCCACTCGGACACTCCGGAGCCGACGCCAGTCGGAGCGGGGAACGCGAACGGAAAGGCAACACCAGCGGTGAAAATCAATCGGAACGGCGCCCTGGCGTCGGTGTCGGCGATCGCGGCACTGACACTCGTCACGGCGTGCGGCGGTGGGGGAAGCGAACAGACTGTCAGCGGCGAGGGCTCGACCGCGCAGCAGAAGGCCATGGAGCACTTCAGCCAGGTCCTCACCGACAACAGCGACATCGTGCTCGACTACACCGGCAGCGGCTCGGGCGACGGCATCAAGAAGTTCATCGCGGGCGACGTCGACTTCGCCGGCTCGGACTCGGCCCTCAAGGACGACGAGGTCACCGACGCCACCGCACGTTGCAACGGCAACGCCCCCTGGCACCTCCCGCTGGTCGTCGGCCCCGTCGCGGTCGCCTACAACCTCGACGGTGTCGAGGACCTCAAGCTCAATCCCAGCGTCATCGCGCAGATCTTCAACGGCAAGATCACCACCTGGAACGATCCCAAGATCGCCGCGCTGAACCCCGGTGTGTCGCTGCCCACCACCGACATCGTGCCGGTGTACCGCTCGGACAGCTCGGGCACCACCGACAACTTCCAGCGCTTCCTGGAGAACTCGGCCCCCGCTGACTGGCCGTACGAGCACAGCAAGGAATTCGCACCCAAGGGTGTCGGTTCCGGTGCCTCGAAGTCGACCGGCGTCGGCGACACCGTCAAGAAGACCCCGGGTTCGATCACCTACGTCGAGTGGGGCTTCGCCACCGAGAACGACCTCGGTGTCGCTCAGATCGACTTCGGCGCCGGCCCGGTCACGCTGAACGCGGAGAGCGCGGGCAACGCCCTCGAGTCGCTGGCCTTCGCCGATCCGGCCAGCAAGGACCTCGTCGTCGACACCGACGCCCTGTTCGCTTCGAAGGCTCCGGGCGCCTACCCGCTGCTGCTCACCCCGTACTCGATCGTCTGCTCGGCGGGCTACGAGGACGAGGCCACCAGCCAGACGCTGAAGGACGCGTTCACCGCGGTCCTGAACGACGGCCAGGCCGGCCTCGAGGAGATCGGCTACGTGCCGGTACCCGACGCCTTCAAGACCAAGCTGCAGGGGACCATCGACTCGCTGTCCGGTGGGTCCGGGAACGCCTGATCAATCCCCTCTGATCACGTGCGCGGGGCCGCCTCGGTTGCGGTCCCGCGCGTGTGGTTGACACACTGACACGACATTTCGCGTGTCCACGAGACGGCGGGAAGTGGCCCCAATGACCAGAGCCGAATCACAAGAAGGACGCATGACCTCGCTGAGCAAAGAGGGTGGCGCGATCCCGCCGGACACCGGCGAATTCCAGGCCCCCGGGTCATCGCCCGACCAACCCGGATCCTCGCTCCACGCGGCCGCGCATCACCGCGTCGCCGACCGGGTGTTCCGCACCCTGGCCGTCGGCTCGGGATTCGTGGTCTCGATCGTCATCGCGCTGATCGCACTCTTCCTTCTCGCACAGGCGATTCCGTCGCTGGCGCAGAACGAGGAGAACTTCTTCACCTACACCGGGCAGTGGATCACCAGCGGAGATCAGCTCGCCTTCGGTATCCCCCAGCTGTTCTACGCAACGGTCGTGGTGTCGGTCATCGCGCTGCTGATCGCCATGCCGGTGGCGCTGGGTATCTCGATCTTCCTCACCGAGTACGCGCCGAAGCGCTTCGTCGGCCCGATCACCTACACCGTCGACCTCCTCGCGGCGGTGCCGTCCATCGTCTACGGCCTCTGGGGCATTCTCGTGCTCGGCCCGGCGCTGGTGCCGGTGAACGAGTGGCTGGTCGGCAATCTCGGCTTCCTGCCGTTCTTCCAGGAGCCCACCCAGATCGCGAACATGAGCACCGGCGGCACGCTGCTGACCGCAGGCATCGTGCTGGCGGTCATGATCCTGCCGATCATCACCGCGGTCACGCGCGAGGTCTTCATGCAGACCCCCAAGGGGCATCGTGAAGCCGCGCTCGCCCTGGGCGCCACCAAGTTCGAGGTCGTCAAGGTCGCCGTGCTGCCCTTCGGGTTCTCCGGCTACATCTCCGGTTCTATGCTCGGTCTGGGTCGCGCGCTCGGCGAGACGATGGCGCTGCTGCTCATCATCTCGACCGCCGGTCCCATGAACTTCAACCTCATGGAGAGCGGCGAGACCTTCGCGACCAAGATCGCCAACAACGCGGCCGAATTCGACTCGCCCGCCAAGACCGGTGCCTACATCTCGGCCGGCCTGACCCTGTTCGTCCTGACCTTCATCGTCAACGCCGCCGCCCGCGCGGTCGTCGCCGGAAAGAAGTGACCATG
Organism: Gordonia sp. AC31; assembly: GCF_031844505.1. Taxonomy (NCBI): domain Bacteria; kingdom Bacillati; phylum Actinomycetota; class Actinomycetes; order Mycobacteriales; family Gordoniaceae; genus Gordonia; species Gordonia sp. AC31. The sequence goes on along the minus strand of NZ_JAUZVK010000002.1, from coordinate 282,719 downwards.
TCTGTGACCACGACTACTTCCGCGGCCGATCCGGTCAAGAAGCCCTCCGGCTTCACCCCGATGTCCGGGCGCCGACGTTTCACCGACGGGACCGTCCGTGTCGCCGTCATGGCCGCCCTGCTGCTGGCGCTGGTTCCCCTGCTCTGGTTGGTCTTCACGCTGGTGTCGCGGGGTATCGAGACGATCATCGACATCGACTGGTGGACCCAGGCCGAGCGACGCGGCGGCGCCGCCAACGCGATCGTCGGCACGCTGATGCAGACCGCCCTCGCGGCGGTCATCTCCATCCCGCTCGGCATCTTCGTCGCCATCTATCTGGTGGAGTACGCGACGAAGAAATCGCTGCTCGCGCGTGTCACCACGTTCATGGTCGACATCCTCTCGGGTGTGCCCTCGATCGTCGCCGCGCTGTTCGTCTACGCGGTGTGGCGCACCACCCTCGGATTGCCCCGCTCGGGATTCGTGGTCGCGATCGCGCTGGTGCTGCTGATGGTCCCGCTCGTGGTGCGCGCCACCGAAGAGATGCTGAAGATCGTCCCGCAGGACCTGCGCGAGGCGTCGTACGCCCTGGGTATCCCGAAGTGGAAGACGATCGTGAAGATCGTCCTGCCGACGGCTCTGTCGGGCATCGTCACCGGCGTCATGCTGGCCATCGCCCGGGTCATGGGCGAATCGGCGCCGGTCCTCATCCTCGTCGGTGCCACCCGCGCGATGAACTGGAATCCCTTCGACGGCAACCAGCAGTCGCTGCCGCTGATGATGGTGCAGCAGTACAACAACGGACCGGGCGCCTTCGATCAGGTATGGGGCGCGGCGCTGACATTGGTGATCCTCGTTGCCATCGTCTACTTCGGCGCCAAGGCGGTGTCGAAGATCTTCGCCCCCAAGACTTCCTGACCACCCACCCTTCTCGGGTCATCTTTTCCAGAACGGACCAATGACATGGCAAAGCGCCTCGACATCAAAGACCTGAACATCTATTACGGCGACTTCCACGCGGTCAAGGACGTCACCCTCGAGGTGCCGCCGCGCTGCATCACCGCGTTCATCGGCCCGTCGGGCTGCGGTAAGTCGACCGTGCTCCGAACCCTCAACCGCATGCACGAGGTCACCCCGGGTGCCTACGCCAAGGGCAGCGTGCTGCTCGACGGCGAGGACATCTACGGCAAGACCGTGGACCCGGTGAGCGTGCGCGCGACCATCGGCATGGTGTTCCAGCGGCCGAACCCGTTCCCGACGATGTCGATCCGCGACAACGTCGTCGCCGGCCTGCGTCTGCAGGGTGTGCGGAACCGATCACAGCTCGACGACGTCGCCGAGAAGAGCCTGCGCGGCGCCAACCTCTGGGAAGAGGTCAAGGATCGCCTGGACAAGCCGGGCGGCGGACTGTCGGGTGGTCAGCAGCAGCGTCTGTGCATCGCCCGCGCCATCGCGGTCTCTCCCGACGTCCTGCTCATGGACGAGCCGTGTTCGGCGCTCGACCCGATCTCGACGCTGGCCATCGAGGACCTGATGGGTGAACTCAAGAAGGAGTACACCATCGTCATCGTGACCCACAACATGCAGCAGGCCGCCCGCGTCAGCGATCAGACCGCGTTCTTCAACCTCGAGGCGGTCGGCCAGCCGGGACAGCTCGTCGAGATCAACGACACCGAGACGATGTTCTCGAACCCGACGAAGAAGGAGACCGAGGACTACATCTCGGGCCGCTTCGGCTGAGGTTCCGCAGGACACGAATAGGCCCGCTCACCCGTCCGGGGGAGCGGGCCTCGTCGTGCCGGGGGTCGTCGTGTCCGGGTGTCACATGTTGAGCAGCAGGATCACCAGCAGAGCGACCAGCGACGCGGTCACACCCAGGTACGCCAGGATCTTGCGGCGGTGGGCGGCAGCCTCTGCGTCCTCGTCGGTCACCGCATTGAAATCGGGCTCGGTCGGATAGTGCTGGGCCATGTCGCCACCCTAACGACGACCTCGGCGCGTGTGAAATCTCCTCGACGTCGCTGGGGCCAAAATATTCACGGACATGAAAAAAGGCCGAGATTCAGTGTCGGAAACTGAATTCTCGGCCTCTTTCGGTGTGGCCCTCGCTCGATGTTCAGCACCGAGCGAGAGAAATCACCCCACGCTCTGGAACTGCTCCGGGGTCTTGCCCGTCGCGGTGAACACCACGCGGCGCCCGATGAGTACGGCGTGGTCGGCGAACCGCTCGTAGTAGCGGCCGAGCAGGGTCACGTCCACCGCGGCGGCGACGCCGTGCTTCCATTCGCGGTCCATCAGGACGGTGAACAGGTGGCGGTGGAGGTCGTCCATCGCGTCGTCGTCTTCCTGGAGACGAAGGGCGGCCTGCGGGTCGCTGGTCACGAGGACCTCATGTGCGTTCTTGGCCAGGGTGACGGCCAGGCGGCCCATCTCGGCGAAGTAGCCGTTGACCTCCTCCGGCAGTGCCTTGGCGGGATGTCGGCGCCGGGCGACCTTGGCGACGTGCAGCGCCAGAGCACCCATCCGATCGGCGTCGGCGACGATCTGGAATCCACTCACGACTCCACGCAGGTCACCGGCGACCGGGGCCTGCAGGGCGAGGAGCGCGAAGGACTGTTCCTCCGCGCGAGCCGTCAGCCGGCTCATCCGGTCGGTGTCCCCGATGACCTCTTCGGCGATGGCGAGATCGGCCTGCAGCAGTGCCTGCGTGGCGCGCGCCATCGCGGTGCCGGCGAGTTCGCACATCTCACCCAATACCGAGGTCAGCGCCTCGAGTTGCTCTTGATAGGCGGTACGCATGGTCCCAGGATACGTGCGTGATCACTCCAGGCCGACTCCGACCGATGAACGTCCAGTGAACGTCGGGTGCAGATCCGTCCACCTGCGAGTGCACCGACACCCTGAGATCACGTGCAGGTGGTGTCGCCCGCGTTCGTGATGGCCAGGTCGTTGGGCAGATTGCCGGTGTTCTCCGCGGGTGCGAGCTGGTCCGCCGTCAGGGTCGCCCCGGAGGCCGGTACCGACTCGAGAGAGCCGGTGAAATCCGCACCGACGATGAGCTCGACACCCGACTTGACCGTGCGGTCGAGCTGGATGCTCGCGTTCGGGAACATCTCGGCCAGCGTCGCGGCGGCGTCGCGCTGTCCCGGCCCGTACCGCACGACGGTGTCGTCCCGGTTCTCCGACGCATCGGCGACACCCCGCACGTCGAATCCGTACGGCGTGAGCTGCTCGGACACCTCGGTGGCGAGGCCCGTCTGGCCGGTGCCGTTGAGAACCCGGACGCCGACATTGCCAGGGTTCTGCGCGGTCGCGGTCACGGGCCCGGGAGCGCCGGCGTTCGAGTCGGTGCTCGGTGCGCCGGGACTCGTCGGCGCCTTCGACGACGACGGCGGCTTCTTGCGCGCCTGCTCGCCGGGGAGCGGCAGGTCGTCGATGATGGCGTCGAAGATCGCGTCGATGTCGTCGGTGCGCGGGATCTCGTTGTTGGCGCCGTCGGTGGAGGTACCCGACGTCGGGATCGTCAGGAACGAGACGCGGCCGGCCTCGATGCCCTGCATCGACTCGGCCAGGTTGATCAGCGACTGGGTGTCGACGCCGTCGACGTAGCTGTATTCGATGAACGTGTTGACGATCCCGTTGAGTTTGTTGGGGTTCGACAGCACATTGCCCGACAGGCTCGACCGCAACAGCGACGACATGAAGAGCTGCTGGCGTTTGATCCGGCCGTAGTCGCCGTTGCCCTCCGTGCTGATGTTGCGGGCACGAACGTAATTCAGTGCGCGCCGGCCGGTCAGCTTCTGCTTGCCCGGCTTACGCAGGATCTGGCCGATCTCGTAGTCGTAGAGCGGGACCGTCGAGCAGACCTCGACGCCGCCGATCGCGCGGACGACCTTCTCGAAGCCGTAGAAGTCCATCCCGATGAAGTGGTTGATGTTGAGCCCGCTCATCGCGGTGATCACGCGAACGAGACACTGCGGACCGCCGTAGAAGTAGACGCTGTTGAGCTTGACGCCGGACTGGGCCGGCATCTCGGCGCCGTACTCACCGGTCTCGTTGTCCCACGCGTTGCACGCCGGCTGATCCACCTGCAGGTCGCGCGGGAACGACACCGCGACGACGCGACTGCGGTTGGCCGGGATGTTCACCAGGATGACGGTGTCCGAACGGGCGCCCTCGGCGTCGGCGGTGGTGCCGGCGCCGACCTTGGAGTTCTGGCCACCGCGAGTGTCGGTACCGACGATGAGGTAGGTCTCGTCGCCGTACTGGGCATCCTTGTTCCGGATGTTCTGGTCGTCGGGGTCGACGGCGGTGACGTTCCGCCAGTTGCCGTTCCACGACTGCAGGTAACCCCAGACGAAGCCGGTGCCCACCAATGCGAGCACGCACGCGATGGCGACCAGGATGCGTCCGGTCGCGGCGGTCTTGCGCAGCATCGCGCCCTGCCGGTCCTCGTCGCGTCCGGGATGGCGCCGAGGCGCCGAGCGCAGGGCGAGGGGTTCGGTGAGGTCGGGTGTGCGTTCCAGCGGGGGCTGGGCCGGCGGTCCGGCCGGGCCGCCGGCGACCGGCTCCTGGGCGCGGGATTCCTCGATCACCCGCTGCTCGGTGGCGCGATCGGACAGGTCGGGCGCGGCGTCGCCGACGGTGGGGATCTTCTGGGTGACCTCGTTGTCGAAACGATGGACGGTCGTCGGGCGGTCGTCGGGCGCCGGCTGCGGAGCTGCGGGGACCCGCCCGCCCGGGGCCGCCGGTGGCGTGGCACTTCCGCCGAACGGCGGTCCGGTGCGGCGGGACCGCCCGCGGGTCGACGACGGGGGCTCGGACGTCCGCGACTCCGGACGCGGCGGTGTCGCGCGGCGGGTGCCGGACCGGCCGGAGCCGGCGGGGGGCTCCGACGGCGACGACTCCTCCGCGTTCATCTGCTCCATGAGCTGACGGACCGTCAGGCGAGTGCGTCCCCGGACGAAGCGATCTGCCGAGCGTGGCTCGCGGAGGCTGGGGTGCGCCGGGGGAGGGGAGCCCTGGTCGGTGGAACCGGGCGCGTCCGGACCGGGGACGGGCTCGAAGTCGTCGCGGGAGCGTCCGGCGCGTCGACCACGACGAGAGCGACCGGCGTCGCCCACCTCGGGGTCGTCCGGGCCCGGTGTCCTACGACTCAATGCACGTTCCTCATGCCCCGTGGTCGTGTCGCGGAGTCACCGCGGATCGGGGCTCGACCAGCGCGGTGCGCACAGAATGGAGGCCCCGGCGGCCGGGACCTCCGCGCAATAGTACTGATCCCACCTGAGAAAGCGTCTCAGCCGGGCACCGGTTGTGACGGTTTTCGCAATCCGGTTCAACCGCCGGAGTGCATGATCTCGGCGCCTGCGGGGATCACGTCCTCGTCGGGGTCGTCGAGCCAGCCGTCCGGCAGCGCGACCTTCGCCGGCGAACCCTGCCGGCCGCGCGGGCCGTGACCGTCGGAGGGGAACGGCGCGTCGGCCGGCAGCTCGGCGAGCAGTTCACGTAGTTCGTCGACGCTGCCGACGAGCGCCATCCGCCGCCGGATCTCCGAGCCGGCCGGGAAACCGCGGAGGTACCAGGCGACGTGCTTGCGGATCTCGCGGCAACCCTTCATCTCACCGTGGTGATCGACGAGGAGCTGGCAGTGCCGGACCATGATGTCGGCGACCTCGCCCAGGTTCGGCGGCGCCGGAGCGTCGAAACCGCCGAGTTCGGCGGCGAGTTCGGCGAACAGCCAGGGCCGGCCGAGGCAACCGCGGCCGACGACGACGCCGTCGCAGCCGGTCCGGCGCATCATCGCGACCGCATCGGCGGGTTCGAAGATGTCGCCGTTGCCGAGCACCGGCACGGTGGTGACGTGCTCCTTGAGTCGGGCGATCTCGTCCCAGTCGGCCTCACCGGAGTATCGCTGCGATGCGGTGCGCGCGTGGAGGGCGACGGCCGCGGCACCTTCTTCGGCGGCGATCCGGCCGGCGTCGAGATGGGTGCGGTGATCGTCGTCGATGCCGATCCGGAACTTGACCGTCACCGGGATGTCGGTGCCCTCGGTGGCTCGGACGGCCGCCGCGACGATCTTGCGGAACAGCGTGCGCTTGTAGGGGATCGCCGACCCCCCGCCCTTGCGGGTCACCTTGGGGACCGGGCAGCCGAAGTTCATGTCGATGTGGTCGGCGAGATTCTCGTCGACGATCATCTTCGCGGCTTGGTACGTGTACTCCGGGTCGACGGTGTAGAGCTGCATCGACCGCGGGTTCTCGTCGGGTCCGAAGGTCGTCATGTGCATCGTGACCGGGTGCCGCTCCACGAGCGCGCGCGCCGTGACCATCTCACAGACGTACAGCCCGGAGACGGTTCCGGTGCGGGCGAGCTCGAGTTCGCGGCACAGCGTCCGGAACGCGACGTTGGTGACACCCGCCATCGGGGCCAGTACGACCGGGCTGGCCAGTTCGATGGACCCGATACGCAGTCCCTTCGAGACGCTCGCAAGCTCGCTCCTCAGGGAGCTGGGAAGCGAGCCTTCGGTGGTCGAGGGCGCCGGGTGGCTGTCGACGAGGGTGCTCAGGATGCCTGCTGCTCCCGCTTCTTGGCCTCGCGGGCGAGCGAACGGTCGCGCATCTCCTCGAAGCGGATGGTGTCCTTCTCGAGCTGCTCGAGGAAGGCGGCGAGCTCCTCGCGGGTCTTCTCGCCCTCGCTGCTGAAGTCGTCGCGTTCGAAGACGTTCCACTTACGCAGGACCGGCATGACGACCTCTTCGAGGTGCTGACGCAGGTCGTAGATGCCGTGCTTGGCCATGAGCACGCCGTGGCGACGGAAGTTGGGCATGCCGGCGCCGGGCATCTGGAAGTTGGTCACGATGTCGGTGACGGCACGCAGCGTCTGGTCGGGGGAGATGTCGAAGCCCGCACCGCAGATGTTGCGGTAGAAGATCATGTGCAGGTTCTCGTCGGCCGCGATGCGCTGCAGCATCTTGTCGGCGATCGGGTCGTTGCACGCCTTGCCGGTGTTGCGGTGGCTGACGCGGGTCGCGAGTTCCTGGAAGGTCACGTACGCCACGGAATGCAGCAGACCGAGCTCGTCGGCGTGCTCCTCTAGCTCGTCCACGCGTCCGGCGGCGGCCAGCATCGGGTCGTAACCATTGGTCATGTGGATCATCCGCGCCTCTTCGAGGGCGACGGGATCGACGCCGCGGGTGACCACGAGGTAGTCGCGCATGACGATGCCGTGGCGGTTCTCCTCGGCGGTCCAGCGACCGACCCAGTGGCCCCAGGCGGAGTCCATCGAGAAGTTGTCGGCGATGACACGGTGGTACGACGGCAGGTTGTCCTCGGTGAGGAGGTTCGTGATCATCGCGGCCTTGGCGACCTCGTCGAGCTGCGACTGCTCGGGGTCGTAGTCGACGCCACCCAGGGCGGCGAAGTTACGGCCCTCGTCCCACGGCACGTAGTCGTGCGGGTTCCAGTCCTTGGCGATCTTGAGGTGGCGGTTGACGTTGTCCTCGGCAACCGGGGCCAGCTCCTTGAGTAGCTCGAGTTGCGTCAGGTCGCGTGCCATATAGATGTCCTCCGAACCGTGTCCGCGTGTGTCGTCATTGCGTGTCGTCGTCGTGCGTCGTGTCGATCGATCCGCGTGCGTGGCCGGCGGCCACGACCGTGGTTCGCGACGTCGTCGTGGGGAGGTGCGCACCCCGCCCACCGAACCGTGGTGTGTCGGGCCGGGTCCCCCGCGCCGCCCCGTCGCCACTGGTCAAAGTTCTAGCGTACGGCACGCACACCGGTGTCCCAAGTCCGTCGCCTGGGTGTCGTTCACGCCCGCGCGTCGCGTTACGCGTCCGGCCGGTGGTGTCGGTCACGTCGGTACCGGCGACGCCGGAACCGGTGTTCGCGCAGGTCGGCGGGCCCTCAACCGGAACGTGGACGCGAGGCGAACATCGCGCCCGTCGTCTCCATCCACGCCGTGGCCGGTTCGTCGATGGTGCCCAGTTCGCGTGCCTTCTCACACCAGCGCATCGCCGCGCGCCCGAACTCCATCGGGTTGTAGACGTCCTCTTCGCGACTCCACCGGCCGTCGCCGGCGTAGGTGAGGATGGTGATGTTGGTGGCGGTGATGTGTGTCGAGTCGCCCGGATCGCGCATCGGGTTGTCGACTTCGCAGATGACCCGGCCGGTCGTCGCGTCGACCACATGCCACAACGAGGGGAACCCGGTCATGTGACTGCCGGGGAACGACGTCATCGTCCGCCAGATCCAGGTCCGGATCTCCTCGCGACCGCGCATGGTGCCCAAGGCGTGCTCGATGTAGTCGGCGTCTTCGGTGAACAGTTCGGCATAGCGATCCCAGTCCCGGGTCACGGCGATCTCGGCGACCGTGCGCTGGAACTGTGCGAAGGCCTCGTCGAGCTCTGCCGGGGTGAATTCGGCGGTCGTCGGGGTCGGGTTCTCGGTGGTTTCCATCGCCGACGATCGTAGAGTCCGCACCGATGTGGTCCACCGCGTTTCGCGACAATCGGTACCATTCGTCCCCAGCACAGCCACCGCACACGGATCGGTGAGGACGTCATGTACCAGGTAGGGGACCTGATCGCGGGGTACCGCGTCCTCGACGTGCTCGGACGCGGCGGCATGGGCGAGGTCTATCAGGCCGCGCATCCCCGGCTGCCGCGCGCCGACGCCCTGAAGGTGCTCCGCTCGGTCCACGCCGCGGACCCGGTCTTCCGCGCGCGGTTCGAACGCGAAGCCGACATCGTCGCGCCGCTGCACCATCCCAACATCGTGGCCGTCTACGACCGTGGCGTCTTCGACGAGTTGCTGTGGATCGCGATGGAGTACGTGCCAGGTACCGACGCGGCCCGGATGCTCGCCCGGGAGTCGCCCCTCGACCCCGGTCTCGCGTGCACGATCATCGCCGGGGCGGCGGCGGGTCTGGACGCGGCGCACCGGCGCGGCGTCATGCACCGGGACATCAAACCGGCAAACATCCTCATCACGCCGGGCGCGGACGGCGACACCGACAGCGCCCCGGAGGCCGTCAAGCTCACCGACTTCGGCATCGCCCAGGTCCTCGACGAGGTGACCCACCTGACCGGTACCGGGATCACCATCGGGACCATGCGCTACGCCTCGCCGGAGCAGATCGAGGGGTTGCGCGTCGACGGCCGGAGCGACATCTATTCTCTCGCTGCCACTGCGTACGAACTCCTCACCGGTGCACCGCCGTTCGATTCGCCGTCGCTGCACGGACTGATGACCGCGCACATGCATCACGAACCCCCGTCGGCGAGCGCCCGCAACCGGGCGTTGCCCGCCGGGGTCGACGCCGTGCTCGCGCGGGCGATCGCCAAGGAGCCGGGTCGCCGTCACCCGACGGCGGGGGAGTTCGCCGCCGCGCTCGCCGACGTCTTCGATTCCCGCGCAACGCTCATCGGCCCGGCGATCAGGCCCGAGCCCCCGACGGAGCCCCCGGCCGGGACCCCCGTCGGGCCCGCACCGGCCGGTCCAAAACCGAGCCCGGGGTTCCGGCACGTCGGCGCCGGCGTCGCGGGGAGCACGGGGTACACGCCACCGCCCGTGCAACCGGGTCCGTTGCAGACCTGGCCACCCGATGACGATGCGACGCAACCCACTTCCGTCCGCCGGCCTCGCCACCTCGCCGCGATCGCCATCGTGGCGGTGCTCGTTGCCGGAATCCTCGGCGCCGGAATCGGTTTCGCACGCATGTCGGCCACCTCCCTGGACACCCCCGATCCCCCGGATGTGGAGGTCACGACCACCGCTGTCGAACTGACCTGGAACGGCGTGGCCGGGGCCACCGACTACGTGGTCACCCAGAACGAGGACGTGATCTATTCCGGGCCCGCCACCGAGTTCACTGCGCCCCGGCCGGTGCCCGGCATGTACACGTATCAGGTCGCCGCGCATGACGGCGGCCGGGTGTCGGACTTCTCCCGGAACTCCGAACAGGTCGATGTCTTCATGACATGGGGCGAGTTGCAGCCCATCGCCGACCTGTACCACGACCTGATCCCGGCCACGCCGTTGAGCACCAACGGCTTCGACGCGATGCGCTGCTGGGGCGAGGACGGCGATCTCGCGTTCTCGTCGAGCAAACGCACCGTGTCGTGTACCCGCGACGCCGACGCCGCGACCGGCGACGACAGCGGGCGGGCGTCGGACCCGGGTGTGGCGGCGTATCAGGTGATCGTCGACACCTACGAGACCCCGGAGGAAGCGGTCGCGGCGGCGAAGGTGACCGCCCACGACCTCCGCGGCGTCGACTACACCACCGCGCAGGGGCACACCGGCACGCTGTACCTGTCGGACAAGCAGCGGGATCAGGGGCAGGCGATCCTCACCTTCGACGACGGCGACCACGCACGGTCGGTGGTGTGGGTGGTCGTCCCGGGTGAGCCCGCCGCCGCAGCCGGCGACGTCCTGAGAAGGCTACCGATCTGATGACTTCACCGACACCCTCGACATCCCTTACCACGACACCGAGTTCGCCACGCCGATTCGGGTCGGGGCCGTGGCTGATCGGGCTGATCGTGCTCGTCGCCGCGGTGGTCGCCGTCGGCGGCTTCGTCGTCGTCCGGTCGGTGACCGCGCCCGACGCGCCGGACACCCCCGGCGGCCTGACCCTGCAGGCGCGACCGGGACGGGTGATCGCGTCGTGGGACCCGGTGTCCGGGGCGTCGGCCTATCAGCTGCTCCGCGGCGACGGTTACGTCGTCCACCAGGGACCCGAGACCTCCGCCGAGGACGTGAGTGTGCCTGCCGGAGAACATGATTACCGGGTCATCGCGATCCGCGCGGGTGTGTACTCCGAGCCCGGGCCCGTGCAGCGGGTCCGGACGGGCGCGAGCTGGGGGGAGTTCGCGCCGCTGGTGGCGCAGTTCCCGGAGCTGCTCCCGCAGGCCCCCGACACCGCGGCGCAGTGGATGAACACCGAGTGCATCCGCCGATACTCCGGCGGCCGCGACGAGGTCGGGCCGTCGGAGACCGGAGCGGGTCAGGTGCGCACCGTGTTCGTCGTCCGATGTGCCGCGGGCTCGGTCGATCGCCCCTTCGGGGTGTTCTGGTTCGCGTCCCGAGATGCGCTGAACGCGGAGTACTCGCGTTCCTCGGAGACGTCGCGGCCGGTGCGATGGCGGCACGGGACGGGGTTGATCGACGAGAACGGACGCGGGGTCTTCAAGATCACCGACGACCCGTCGCGCGAGCTGGCCATGATCGTCGTCCTCGAAACGGATGGACAGGACATTCTGGACATGGTCGACTCGCTGCCGCTCTGAGCCGGGATCATCTGGCATCTCGACGCCGTCACGGCTGTGCCGGAACCGACCCCGCCGGGGTCGTCACGTGCGGCATGATGGCGTGGGGTGCCCACGGGGTCGGGTGCCCGACGTCGAGGGAAGGCGAATCCCATGCAGCGCTTGAGCGGACTGGACGCATCGTTTCTCTACCTCGAGACGCGCTCGCAACTGATGCATGTCATCGGTCTGTTCGAGATCGATCCGAGCACCATGCCGGGCGGCTACCGCTTCGACAAACTCCGCGCCGAGATGGAACGACGCATCGCTGCCATACCCGCGTTCCGGCGGAAACTCGACAACTCGTTGTTCAACATCGACCACCCGGTGTGGATCGAGGACGACGACTTCGACATCGAGCGTCACGTGCACCGGGTCGGCGTGCCGGCCCCCGGCGGCGCCGGCGAGGTCGCCGAACTGTGCGGTCATCTGGCCGGACAGACGCTCGACCGGGGCAAGCCGCTGTGGGAGCTGTGGATCATCGAGGGTCTCGCCGACGGCCGGGTCTGCGCGATGCTGCGCATGCACCACGCCGGGACCGACGGTGTGACGGGCGCCGAGATGCTCGCCCAGATGTGCACGCTCACGCCCGAACCGCCGGATCTCGACGCGGAGAAGGTGGGGGAGTCGGCCGGCCCGTCGTCGCGCGTCGCGATGGCCGCGGGCGGCGCGGTCAACTACTTCGTGCAGCGGCCCCTCGCCATGGCCAAACTGCTCCCCCGCACGTTGAGCGTGCCCGTCGGCTGGTTCCGTCGGGCACAACAGGATTCGGCGATGCCCGCACCGTTTCGTGCCCCACGCACCCGGTTCAACGCACCCATCACCCCGCACCGCAGCATCGCCGTCACCCAGCTCTCGCTCGACGATGTGAAGCGAGTGAAAGACCACTTCGAGGTGAAGCTCAACGACGTCGTGCTCGCGATGGTCGGCGGGGCACTGCGCACCTATCTGCTCGGCCACGACGAGCTCCCCGATCGTCCGCTGGTCGGGATGGTCCCGGTCTCGGTGCACGGCGCCGACGAGAAGGACCTCGTGGTGGAGGGCACCAACAAGGTGACCGGCATGTTCACCCTGCTGTCCTCCGACGAGCCCGACCCGGTCGCGCGGCTGCGGAAGCAGGCAGAGCTGAGCCGGACCTCGAAGGAGCACCACGCCGAGATCGACGCGAACATCCTGCGGTCCTGGGCGCAGTTCGCTCCCGGTACGACACTGTCCACCGCGATGAAGATCTACGGCGACCGCAACTGGGCGTCGGCGCATCCGCCGGTGTTCAACGTCCTGGTGTCTAACGTCGCCGGCCCGGATTTCCCGCTGTACTTCCTCGGCGCGCGCGTGACCGGCGTCTACCCGCTGGGCCCGATCATGCATGGCCTGGGACTCAACATCACGGTCTTCTCCGCCGACGGCAACCTCAACATCGGCATCGTCGGCTGCACCGATCAGACCCCGGACCCGTGGGCCATCGCGAACGCCTTCGACGACGAGATCAAGCAGTTGCTGGCCGCCTGCGACTGATCCGCAAGAACCGCATGCCCCCTGGTCCCGTTCTGCTCCCGGAGCTTGCGGAGGGCGCGACCACCCTGCTCCCTGATCCGAAAGAACGACATAACCATTGCTCCCTGAGGTGCGAGGAGCGATAGCGACGAGCCACGAAGGGCCTGGTGAGACAGGTTGCGGAGCCCTTCGTGGCTCGCTTCGCTCGCACCTCAGGGAGCAGAGATGTGGACCCTCAAGAGGGTTCTTCGTAGTCCACGACGGCCGCCCGGCCGCAGGTACTGAGGAGCGGGCCGGAGCTTGCGCAGGGCCCGACCACCCGCCGCACTAGCCCCCGGCGAGTTCGTCCAGCCAGACCCGCGCCGACGCATCCGAGGGTGAACGCCAGTCGCCGCGTGGGGACAGCGACCCGCCCGACCCGATCTTGGGGCCGTTGGGCATCGCCGAGCGCTTGAACTGGTTGCCCATGAACCGCTTCAGGAACACCTCGAGCCAGTGCTCGATGGTCGCGGTGTCGTACTCGTTGCGCTTGTCCTCGGTCAGCAGATCCGACCACGGGCCACGGCTGCGGTCACCCCACGCCTGGCGCGCGAGATAGGCGATCTTGCTCGGGCGATAACCGAAGCGCGTCAGGTGATAGAGGAAGAAATCGTGCAGCTCGTAGGGGCCGACCGTGTCCTCGGTGCTCTGGATCCGGCCGTCGTCGCCGGCGGGGACGAGTTCGGGAGAGATGACGTCGTCGAGGATCTCGACGAGCGTCTCGGTGGTCTCGGCGGAATGGTGCCCGCTGGTGATCATCCACCGGATCAGGTGCTGGATCAGCGTTTTCGGCACCGACCCGTTGACGTTGTAGTGCGACATCTGGTCGCCGACGCCGTAGGTGCACCATCCGAGCGCGAGTTCGGAGAGATCGCCGGTCCCGAGCACGATGGCGCCGTTGGCGTTGGCGAGCCGGAACAGGTGTGAGGTCCGCTCACCGGCCTGCACGTTCTCGAAGGTGACGTCGTAGACCTTCTCGCCGCGCGCGTACGGATGGTCGAGGTCGGCGAGCATCTGCTCACAGGACGGCCGGATGTCGATCTCCGCGCCGCTCACCCCGAGCGAGTTCATCAGCGCGTGGGCGCGCCGCAGTGTCGGGCCGCCGGTCGCGAAGCCGGGCATCGTGTAACCGAGGATGTTGGTGCGCGGCAGGCCGAGCCGGTCGAAGGTGTCGACCGCGACCAAGAGTGCGAGCGTCGAGTCCAGCCCGCCGGACACCCCGATGACGATCTTCTCCAGACCCGTCGAGCGCAGTCGTTGGGCCAGTCCCTGGACCTGGATGGAGCGGACCTCTGCGCAGCGTTCGTCGCGGTCGTCGGAATCCGCTGGGACATAAGGGAATCGGGGGACCACCCGCCGGACGACATCGTCGTCGGACAGGTCTCCGAAGTCGAAACCGATGCGACGCAACGACTTCAACCGGTCGGAGTGATCGCCGACCTGGTCCCGGAGGCTGATCATCCGCATGCGTTCCTGCCGCAGGCGGTCGAGATCGATGTCGGCGGTGATGATCTGGTCGATCGTCGCGAACTGTTCACTGCGGGCGAGGAGCGACCCGTTCTCGGTGATGAGGGCATCGCCGTCCCAGGCGAGGTCGGTGGTCGACTCGCCGTACCCGGCAGCGACGTACACGTGGGCCGAGATGGTCCGCGCGGAATGCCCGGTGCACAGGTTGGTGCGGTAGCTCTCCTTGCCGATGGTGACCGGGCTGCCCGACAGGTTGGCCAGCACGGTCGCGCCGCCGAGAGCTGCCCATGTACTCGGTGGGATCGCCACCCAGCCGTCTTCGCAGATCTCGACGAACAGTGCGAAACCCGGCAGGTCGCGGGCCTCGAACACGAGATCGGCACCGAACGGGACCTCGTCGTCGCCGATCCGCACGGTCGTGGGGACCGCGTCGCGCGCCGCGGCGAAGAAGCGCTGCTCGTAGAACTCGCGGTAGTTCGGCAGGTACGACTTCGGGACCACCCCCAGGACCGCGCCGTCGTGGATCACGGCGGCGCAGTTGTACAGGCCGTCACCCACGCGCATCGGCAGTCCGACGCAGAGAACCGGCTTCAGCCCGGCACTGGCCGTCACGATGTCGTCGAGTGCGGTGCGGCAAGCGTCGAGGAGGGCGTCCTGGTGGAAGAGGTCGTCGACGCTGTACCCGCACAGCCCGAGTTCGGGGAAGACGACAATGCAGGCGCCGTCGTCAGCGGCCTGCGTCGCCAGTTCGACGGTGCGCGCGGCGTTGACCGCGGGTTCGGCGAGCGTCAGGACGGGTACGGCTCCGGCGACGCGGGCGAATCCGTTTGCGTAGACAGACACTCCGACACCCTAATCGCGGACAGGCCGTCGTGTGGGGTCCGCCGAACGCGCCGGCCGGGTGCAGGGCTAGGACCGCCACCACGTGTCGTCGACCTCGACGGGGGTGGTGCGCTTGTGCCGGTTGCGGTGCCAGGCGGCCTCGATCTTCTCGGCCGCGTCCTCGGGGATCTCGCGCCCCTCGAGGTAGTCGTCGATGTCGTCGTAGCGCAGGCCGAGTTCGTCCTCGTCGGTCTGTCCGGCCTTCTCGTCCAGCAGGTCGGCGGTCGGGACCTTTTCCCACAGCTGCTGCGGCGCATCCAGGTGGCGCAGGATGGCACGCCCCTGTCGCTTGTTCAGGCCGGAGAGCGGCAGCACGTCGGCCGCACCGTCGCCGTGTTTGGTGAAGAAGCCGGTGACGTTCTCGGACGCATGATCGGAGCCGATCACCAGCAGCCCGCGGTCACCGGCGAGGGCGTACTGCGCGACCATGCGGTGCCGCGCCTTGGCGTTGCCCTTGGTGAAGTCGGTGAGCCGGGTGCCGGTGGCCTGTTCGATCTCGTCGTCGAGGGCATCCACGCCGGGTGCCACGTTGACGGTCACGACCTCGTCGGCGCCGATGAACTCGAGGGCCGCGGCCGCGTCGTCCTCGTCGTGCTGTACCCGGTAGGGCAGCCGCACGCCCATGAAGGTCGCGTCACCGCCGTCGGACCGGATGCGTTCGGCGGCGAGTTGGGCGAGCTTCCCGGCCAGGCTGGAGTCGACGCCGCCGGAGATGCCGAGTACGTAACCCTTGGCGCCGGTGACGCGGACGTAGTCGACGAGGAACCCGACCCGCCGCTCCACTTCCTCGCCGGGGTCGATCGAAGACTTCACGGCGAGGGCGTCGATGATGGTTCGCTGGATCTCACGCATGATCCCAGTGTGCGCCACCGGTCACCCCTCGCGTGGGATCCGCACGCCGACGAGGTGGGCTTCGGGGTCCGGGGCCAACCCGATCCGGTCCCACTCGTGGGAGATGCCGACGACCGCATAAGCCGAGGTGGGGAAGCGTTCGATGTAGCCGTGCGGATCGAGCGTCAGCGCGGTCGACGGCATCCCGGGCTCGTGGCCGACGACGAGGACCGTCCGCGCGTCGGCGGGCGCGTGGACGCGGATGGCCTCCAGGATCTCCTCGGGCGCGCCGCCGTAGATGTCCTCGACGAAGGTCACGGGCGCATCGATGCCGATTCGGGCGAGCGTCTGCCGCGTTCGCGTCGATGTCGAGCACAGCACCGCGTCGATCCGCAGGCCCTCATCGGCCATCCAGCGTCCGGCGAGGGCGGCCTGCCGATCGCCGCGCTCGGCCAGCGGACGGTCGTGATCGGGCGTCGCGGGCGGATAACCCGACTTGCCGTGCCGCATCAGGACCAGCGTGCGGGTCCGGCTCATGCGGCGCCGTGCCGGCCGCGGTCCCGGGCGTCGGATTCGGACCCCGACTCGGCGCCGATCATCCGCAGGACCCGCACGGTCGCGCGCCAGGCGGCGGCCTCCTGGCGGAGGTAGGCCGCGTGTTCGTCGTGACCGCGGGCCTCGGCCTCGTCGGCGGCGACGTCGAACTCCAGGTACTCGTCCACGGCACAGTCGATGAGCTCACCCACCGAGGTGCAGTCGGTGCAGGCCACCTCGATCGCGGCGGCGTCGAGGGTGGCCAGTCGTTCCAGATCTGACCGATAACGCATGGGTTCGAATCTACGTTGTCCGGGCAGGCCGTTGGTGTTACGACACCGTCGATGTCGCCCGGGACGACCCCGGCCGGGACCGCGACCGCGGCTCACCGCCGTTACCCTGGGGATCGTGCACACCTGGGTACCCGCGCTCCTCGCGGTGCTGGCCGCGTTGATGATCGCCGCCGGTACCGTGCTGCGTCAGCGCGCCTCCCGGGTCAACGGTGCGATCACCCCGGGATGGTGGGCCGGTGCGGCGATCGCGCTGTGCGGCTTCGGTTTGCAGGCCTCGGCACTCGGACTCGGCTCGATCCTCCTCGTGCAACCCCTCGTCGTGCTCGCCGTGCTGTTCGCCCTTCCGCTCGAGGCGTGGGCCGATCATCGGCACCCGGCCCGCATCGAGTGGGCCTGGGGCGGGGTTCTCGTCGCGTGCGTGGTGACATTCCTGATCGTGGCGCGTCCCGAACCGTCGATGCGACGCCCCGATGCTCTCCTGCTGTGGGGCACCGTGGGAGCGGTCATCGGCGTCGTGGTCGCGCTGGTGATCCTCGCCCACCGCTCGAGTCCGCACTACAAGGCACTGTTCTACGGGCTCGTCGCCGGCATCCTGTTCGGCGTGTCGGCGTTGCTGGTGAAGACCGTGATCTACCAGATCACGCACCACTTCTGGCGTTCCTTCGTCCACCCCGAGATCTATCTCTTCGTGCTGGTGGTGGTCTGCGCCATCCTCGCCCAGCAGATGGGGTTCGGCGCCGGTGATCTGCAGACGTCGTTCCCGTCGATGACCGTCGCCGAGCCGGCCGTCGCGATGGTGCTCGGTGTGCTGCTGCTCGGTGAGAACCTGAAGGTGTCGGTACCGACCGCGCTGTTCCTGGGGATCGTGCTCGCGATCATGGTGCGCGCTGTGTGCGAACTCGCGAAGCTGTCGGCCGTGCGCGGATACGAGCAGGCCGTGGCGGCGGAGGAGTCCGCCGCAGCCGACGCCGCAGCGGACGCGGGCCCGGCGGCGGGCGCGACGTCGCGCCCGGCGGGTTGACCGGCCGCGTCGACGTCAGGCGTGCTCAGATCTCCTGAGAGATCCCCTCGGCCCACTCGGCGGCCTGCTTCGCCGGCTTGATGGGCGAGGAGTTGTCGTGGCGAGCGTGCTCGCCGACCTGGACCGCGCCGCGCTTGGTGAGCATCTCGGCGACGATCTCGCCGCCGCGGTTGAACGTGTCGTAGATCGAGTCCCCGAGACCGAAGACCGCGAAGCGGAGACCGGTGAGGTCGGGGTTCACGCTCTCGAGTTCGTCGGCGAAGGGCTCGGCGCCAGTCGGCAGCTCGCCTTCGCCGTACGTCGAGCACACGATGACGAGGAAGTCCTCGGGGTCGAGGTCCTCGACCGCGTATTCGCTCATGTCGTAGATCGACGGATCGTGGTCGGCGGCCAGCGTGTCGGCGATGGCGTCGGCGACGAGCTCACCGTTCCCGGTTTCGGTTCCGTAGAGGATGACGACCGACATGTGAACTCCTCTCGACGTCGGCGTTTTCGCTAAGCGAGGGTAGCCTAACCCGCCCGTCGGGGCGAAATCCCAGTTGAGGGGGGTTGGAAGAAATACTTGGATGTCCTACTATGTGGTGACACCGGCCATACCCCCAACGAAGTCGAAGGTGATCTCCGTGTCCGCTCCTGCTGTCCCCTCGATCCCGCACTACCTGAACGGCAAGCGCGTCACCGCCGAGGGCGGCCGCTTTGCTGACGTCTTCAATCCGAGCACCGGCGCCGTGCAGTCTCAGGTTCCGCTGGCGTCGACCGACGAAGTCGCCGCCGCGATCGCGACCGCATCGGCCGCGCAGAAGGAGTGGGCCGCCTGGAACCCGCAGCGGCGCGCCCGCGTCCTCATGCGGTTCGTCGACCTGGTCAACAAGAACGCCGATGAACTCGCGACCACGCTGTCGCTCGAGCACGGCAAGACCCACGCCGATGCGCTCGGCGACATCCAGCGCGGCGTCGAGGTGATCGAGTTCGCGATCGGCATCCCGCACCTCATCAAGGGTGAGTTCACCGCGGGTGCCGGCGGCGGCATCGACGTGCACTCCATCCGTCAGCCGCTCGGTGTCGTCGCGGGCATCACCCCGTTCAACTTCCCGGCGATGATCCCGCTGTGGAAGGCCGGACCGGCGCTCGCGTGCGGCAACGCCTTCATCCTCAAGCCCAGCGAGCGCGATCCGTCCGTGCCGGTGCGTCTTGCCGAGCTGTTCACCGAGGCGGGCCTGCCCGACGGTGTGTTCCAGGTCGTCCACGGCGACAAGGAAGCGGTCGACGCGCTGCTGACCCACCCGGACGTCAAGGCCCTCGGCTTCGTCGGCAGCTCCGACATCGCGCAGTACATCTACTCGACCGCGGCCGCCCACGGGAAGCGCTCACAGTGCTTCGGTGGCGCCAAGAACCACGCGATCATCATGCCCGACGCCAACCTCGACCAGGTCGTCGACGCGCTGATCGGTGCGGGCTACGGCAGCGCCGGTGAGCGCTGCATGGCGATCAGCGTCGCGGTCCCGGTCGGCGAGCAGACCGCAGACCGGCTGCGCGCCAAGCTGATCGACCGGGTCAACGCACTGCGCGTCGGTCACAGCCTGGACCCCAAGGCCGACTACGGCCCCCTGGTCACCGCCGCCGCTCTCGAGCGGGTCCGCGGGTTCATCGACAAGGGTGCCGAGGAGGGTGCCGAGGTCGTCATCGACGGACGTGAGCGCGCCAACAACGAGCAGACCTTCGGCGACGAGGACATCTCGAAGGGCTTCTTCATCGGCCCGACCCTGTTCGACCACGTCACCAAGGACATGACCATCTACACCGAGGAGATCTTCGGACCGGTCCTGTCGATCGTGCGCGCCGGCGACTACGAGGAGGCCCTCGCCCTGGCGTCGGATCATCAGTACGGCAACGGCGTCGCGATCTTCACCCAGGACGGCGACGCCGCCCGCGACTTCACCGCTCGGGTCGACGTCGGCATGGTCGGCGTGAACGTGCCGATCCCGGTGCCGGTGGCGTACTACACGTTCGGCGGATGGAAGCGTTCCGGCTTCGGCGACCTCAATCAGCACGGCCCGGCGTCGATCCAGTTCTACACCAAGACCAAGACGGTCACGACGCGGTGGCCCTCGGGCATCAAGGACGGCGCCGAGTTCGTCATCCCGACGATGGACTGATCGGCGTTGACGACTTTCGCCGACGCCGCACTCGCCCGGCTCGACGGTGACGAACGTGTCATCGTCGAGACCGCGGCGGGTTTCGCGGCCAAGAAACTGGCGCCGTTCGCGCTCGAATGGGATGCCACGAACCACTTCCCGGTCGACGAGTTGCGTGAGGCCTCGGAACTCGGGATGGGTGCCATCTACTGTGCCGAGGATTCCGGCGGCAGCGGTCTGCGACGCCTCGACGGGGTGCGCATCTTCGAGCAACTGGCGTACGCCGATCCGGCCGTCGCGTCGTTCCTGTCCATCCACAACATGTGCACGTGGATGGTCGACGAGTACGGCACCGACGAACAACGTTCGACGTGGGTGCCGCGCCTGGCGACGATGGAGACGGTGGCGAGCTACTGCCTGACCGAGCCGGGTGCCGGCTCCGACGCGGCGGCGCTCGCCACGCGTGCCGAGCGGTCCGGCGACGAGTACGTGCTCACCGGGGTCAAACAGTTCATCTCCGGGGCCGGGTCGTCGGACCTCTACGTCATCATGGCGCGCACCGGTGACGCCGGCCCCAAGGGCATCTCCACGTTCTTGGTCGAGAAGGATTCGCCCGGACTGAGTTTCGGTGCGCAGGAGCACAAGATGGGCTGGCATGCGCAGCCCACCGCCCAGGTCATCCTCGACGAGGTGCGGGTGCCCGCGGGCAACCTCCTCGGCGGCACCGAGGGCATCGGGTTCGGCATCGCCATGAACGGTCTGAACGGCGGCCGCATCAACATCGCGGCGTCGTCGCTCGGTGGGGCGCAAGCCGCCTTCGACAAGGCGGCGGCCTATGTCGCGAGTCGCCGCGCGTTCGGCAACGCGCTCATCGACGAGCCGACCATCCGGTTCACCCTCGCCGACATGGCCACCTCGCTGCAGGCGTCCCGGCTCATGTTGTGGCAGGCGGCGACGGCGCTCGACGACGGCGCGCCCGACAAGGTCGAACAGTGCGCGATGGCGAAGCGTTTCGTCACCGACACCTGCTACGAGGTCGCCGACCAGGCGCTACAGCTGCACGGCGGATACGGGTATCTCACCGAGTACGGAATCGAGAAAATCGTCCGCGACCTCCGTGTGCACCGCATCCTGGAGGGGACCAACGAGATCATGCGGGTCGTGCTCGGCCGTTCGATCGCGACCCGCTACCGGGACAGCTGAATTCGCTCACAACCACTTTCGTAGGAAGCAGAGACAATGACGACGATCGCCTTCCTCGGCCTCGGCAACATGGGTGGCCCGATGGCCGCCAATCTGGTGAAAGCCGGTCACACCGTCCGCGGTTTCGATCCGGTACCCGAGGCGGTGAAGACCGCGCAGGAGAACGGCATCGAGACCTTCCCAGCCGCCATCGAGGCCGTGTCCGCCGCCGAGGTCGTGGTGACGATGCTGCCCAACGGCGGCATCGTGAAGAAGCTGTATGACGAGATCCTGCCGGCAACTCCGACCGGAGCCCTGTTCATCGACTCGTCGACGATCTCGGTCGACGACGCGCGGGACATCCACCAGCGCGCCACCGAGCACGGCTTCGCACAGGTCGACGCCCCGGTCTCGGGTGGGGTGAAGGGTGCCGTCGCCGGCACCCTGGCGTTCATGGTCGGCGGCGAGGACGAGGCCTTCGCCGCAGCGCGTACCACCCTGGATCCGATGGCGGGCAAGATCATCCACTGCGGTGCCGCGGGTGCCGGCCAGGCCGCCAAGGTGTGCAACAACATGGTGCTCGCCGTCCAGCAGATCGCGGTGGGGGAGGCCTTCGTGCTCGCCCAGAAGCTGGGCCTCGACGACCAGGCGCTCTACGACGTGATCACCGGCGCCACCGGCAACTGCTGGGCCGTCGAGACCAACTGCCCCGTCCCCGGGCCGGTCCCCACCTCGCCGGCGAACAACGACTTCAAGCCGGGCTTCGCGACCGCCCTGATGAACAAGGACCTCGGTCTCGCGATGGACGCCGTCGCCAGCACCGGCGCCCGTGCGCCGCTGGGTACCCACGCCGCACAGCTCTACCGCGGCTTCGCCGAACAGCACGCGGACCTCGACTTCAGCGCGATCATCACGTCGCTTCACTAGATCGTTCGCCGACCTCACGAGATCCGTATGACGTTGTGCCCGGTTTCCGGGCACAACGTCATACGCGTTTCAGGCGGCCGCTCGTCGGAGCACGGCCCTGACGTCCGCGGCGACCTGGGCGGGCCGGTCGACGAGGTCGGTCCACGTGAAGTTGAGGACAGTCCATTCGTTGGCGGTGAGCAGGTTGCGCTTGGTGCGGTCGCGCTGGAAGGCCGCGGCGTCGCGGTGGAAGGAGAAGCCGTCGATTTCGACTGCGACCTTCCTGTCGGGAAAGGCGAAATCGATGACGTAGCCGTAGGCGGGCATGTTCGGCATCCAGCCGGAGATCCCAGCGGCAGTCAGCAGTTCGGTGGTGAGTCGTTCGGCTTCCGATCGTGCTCCGTCGCCGAGGAGTTTCAGATAGGCAGCGACGCGCGGTGCTCCGTGCCGGTTGGGGTAGCGGTCGTTGGCGGCGCGGAGAGCGTCGAGGGTGACGCGGGTGCTGAGTAGTGCTGAATCGAGGATGCTGATCCCGAGGTCGAGGGAGGCGTCGAGGACGGTCAGCGCGGCGCTCGTTGTTCGGAGACCTTGATGCTCGGTGATGTCGTCGTCGTGTAGTCGCCGGAACCTGACCACCGCGGTCGCGGACGAGCGTCGGGCGCTGCCGCGGGTCGGGGTGTAGACGAGGTGTTTTCGGGGTTCGGTGTCGTGCAGTCCGAGCCACCAGGCGGCCGCTGGTCCGCCGAGTACCGCCATGTTGTGCACCGACAGGACCGCGATGCGGGCCTGAGCCCGGGCTGTGCGGTGGTGCCCGGCGACGAGGTACACCCCGCGTGCTACCGCTTTCCACTCGCCGGCAGCGACTTTGCGTTGGATCGTCGACGAGCTCGCACCGCAATCACGCGCTTCGCGGGTGGAGAACACGCCGTCTCGGCGGGCGGTCAGTTCGGCGAGGTCCATGGGGTTTCGACGCAGACGATCACCGCGCGGTTCCAACGCCGAGCAGCTGAGCGAATCCGTATGACGTCGAACCCGGATTCCGGGCACGACGTCATACGGATTCCGCGCGCCGTTTCAGAAGTCCCCGTTGTGCTTGCGAAGCGACTGGATGGCGCCGACGAGGCCGGTCATCTCGTCGTCGGACATGCCGACGTTGCCGAACACCTCGCGGTTGAGGGTCTCCGTGGCGTCGCCCACCGTCTTGCGGCCGAGGTCGGTGATCTCGACGAGCGTGGTACGTCCATCGGTGGGGTGCGGGACGCGGCGGACGAGCCCGCCCTCCTCGAGGCGACGGATCGCGTGGGTCACGCTGGTCACGTGGACCTGGAGCCGGTCACTGGCCTTGGTGATCGGCAAGGACCCCTGACGCGAGAACGCCAGCAGTCGGAGCAGTTCGAAGCGGGAGAAGCTGAGATCGAACGGACGCAGGGCGGCCTCGACACGGGCGAGCAGGATCTGATGGGCGCGCATCACCGACGTCACCGCGACCATGCCGTCGGCCACCTCGCCCCACCCCGCCTGGGTCCAGTTCTCCCGTGCTTCGGCGATGGGGTCGAAATCCATGCTGCGCCCTGCCATACCGACACCCTAGTGGTCCTCCGGCCCCGCCGCGGTCAGGCGCGAGCAGGACGCCATCCGTCGATGACCGCCGTCGCCGCAGCCACCGGGTCGGCACCGTCCGGGTAGTTGCCCGACAGCAGGAGCATGGCCATGCCGTGCACCTGGGCCCACAACGAGGCGACGACGGTGTCGGTGTCGGCGTCGCGGAAGACGCCCGCGGTGATCGCGGCCTGTACTCCCTCGCGCAGCGGGGTGATCGCCCGCGTCGCAGCGGCGCGGGTCTCCTCGGTGCGTGCGACACCCACCAGCGCATCCCCGAACATCAGCTCGTAGAGCCGGGGATTCTCCAGCGCCCACCCGACGTATGCGACACCGAGTTCGGCGAGCGCGGTCGGGTCGGTTGCTGCCGCCGCGGCGGAGCGCTGTGCGTCCGCGAACGCGTCGAAGGCGCGCACCAGGATCGCGCGCGCGAGGCCTTCCTTGTTGCCGAACAGCGAGTAGACCGCGGTGGTGGAGGTGTCGGCGGCACGGGCGGCCTCCCGGACCGACAACGCGCCGATGCCGTCGGCGGCCACCATGCGAACCGCCTCGTCGAGCAGCAGGGTACGCACATCGTCGGTGTGGGATCGGGGTCTTGCCACGACGCCCATCGTTTCATAACATCGTTTCGTAACAACGTTACGAAATGTCCTGGAGGTCTCATGTCCGCTCGCCGAGCCGCCCGCACGACCAACGACACCCCGCCGCCGGGCACGACGCTGTTCTTGATCGGGGTGCGGGTGACGCGACCCTGGCGGGTACGCGCCTGGTTGCCGGTGCTGACGTCGATGTCCCGGATGCTGATCCACCTCCGTCGCCGACCGGATGCGGGCATGCTCGACGCGCGCCTCTATCTGGGCGGTTCGCCGATGGTGTTGTCGTACTGGCGCAGCGCCGACGATCTCCGACGGTTCGCCTCCGACCCCGACGCCCCGCATCTGTCCATGTGGCGGTGGTTCAATCGCGAGCTCGCCGACACCGACTCGGTCGGGATCTGGCACGAGACCTACGTCATCGGCGAACACGAGACCATCTCGAGCGGGATGCCCCCGCAGGGCCTGGCCCGGGCGGTCGGGTGGCACCCCGTGGGGCCGGGGACCGCAACCGCCTCGGCTCGGTTGACGCGCAACCGGCCGGCCCCGCAACGTGGCTGACCCAGGGCAGCTGCGTTCGCTTTTTGTCGTTCATCAGTCGTGTCGTCTCAGCGAATGACGTCGACGATCATCTGGTTCCGAGTCGTCGACATCGGCATCGCATTCCCGATGAGTCCGGTCCGGTGCCAAACGCTGAACATGGTTAAACGGTTCGTTAGCAATGACACCTAAATATGATCCGTCCATTCTGGGCGATTTGCGTGAGAAGGGCGTGATGGACCGATTGATCGGTCGCCCGAAAGAACAACTGCTCCTTGTGGTTTGACAGACTCCGTGTGAGTAATGAATCCACATTCGCTTGTCGAATGAGTTGATCTGAAAATCAGAGACACGGGCGAAAATCCACGCCTTTCGGAAAACTCATCCGAATGGACCATCGAATTCTTTGTGACCGTTCTGAGACGTTTTATAGCTAGTCATTACTTCGACTTTACTGACGTTTTGCCTTTGCCGAAAAGGGATGTCGGCGAATGTTAATCGGGAGTATGGTCCGATTTGTCGACGGGGCGACAGCTCTCCAGGGGGGCTTATCTGGCTTGATCTCGCGCGGGTTGTGAATTGTCCATCCCGTGGTCTGCGGGGGGCGCCCGGGTGGTCCTGATACCCGGACGAGTGCGATCGATACGAACGCATGGAGGCCACGTGACCATCTCAGACAAGGATCTCGTCACCCCGTCCGCGCACTCCTCGTCGACCCGGATGCCGGCCGATGACCATCCCACGGAGACGACCGGGGCCGCCACGTCGGCGAGACCGGATCCCGGTGTGGACTCACTTCCGTTGTCCGCCGCGCAGCGCGGCATCTGGTTCGCCCAGCATGTGGCCGGTGACCTGCCGGTCTCGGTGGCACAGTACGTCGACATCGACGGCGAACTGGACACCGAGTTGCTGACGGAGGTCTGCCTAATCACCGGGCGGGAGTTCGGCTCGGGGCACCTGCGCCTGGTCGTCGTCGATGGCGAACCGCGGCAATACGTCGCCTCCCAGAGCGCTCCGGTGAGCACCGTGGATCTGCGCGGCGAGGCCGATCCGACCGCGACAGCGCACCGGCTGATGCTGCTCGACTACACGAGACCGCTCGACCTGCTCACCGACGACCTGATGACGAGCATCGTCTACCGCGTCGGGGACGCGCACTACATGTGGTACCTGCGGGCGCACCACATCGCGCTCGACGGATTCGCCGCGGTGACGATGGTCCGGCGGATCACCGAGCTGTACAACGCGGCCGTTCGCGGCGATCCCGCGCCGCCGTCGAAGGCGAGCGACATCGCCGACATCATCGCCCAGGACGCGTCCTACCCCGGGTCGACTCGTCACGACAACGACCGCAGGTACTGGAGCGACCATCTCGACGGCGCCCCGCCGGTCGTCACCCTGGCCGGCCGGCACGGCAAGCCGACGCTGCACCCGATCCTCGTGAGCGCGCCGATTCCCGCGGAGACGGCCGTGCTGCTCGATGCGGCCGCGCAGGAGGGAGGTGGCGTGACCCCGGTGGTCGTCGCGGCGTTCGCCGCGTACCTCGCGCGGATGACCGGCAGTGCCGAAGTCCTTCTCAGCCTTCCGGTCTCGGGTCGCCACTCCGCCGTGCTGCGCCGGTCGGGCGGCATGGTGGCCAACGTCGTGCCGCTCCGTGTGCCGGTCGCCGGCCGCACGCTCGGCGACGTGGTGACCTCCGTGCAGGGGGAGTTGCTGAGTGCTCTGCGGCGGCAGCGGTACCGGCAGGAGGACATCTTCGCCGACATGGGAATGGCCCGAGACGAGTCGGCGTCCTTCGGGCCGGCGGTGAACCTCATGATGGTCGACAGCGAGGTGGTGCTGGGTGAGGTCACCGGGCGGCTGCACGTATTGACCTCGGGTCCGACGTCCGATCTGTTCGTCAACATCTACCCGGGCGCGGGAAAGAGCAGCACGCACATCGACTTCCAGGGCAACCCGAACATCTACACCCCGGACGAGCTCACCGGGCACCACCGTCGCTTCCTGATGTTCCTGCACGCCTTCCTCGGCGGGGCGTCCGACGATCGCGTGGGACAGATCTCGTTGCTCGACGAGCATGAGCGGGCGACATTGCTCCCCGTGCGGGGCGCGCGTTGCGCCCCGCCGCGGGTACTCGCCGACATTCTCGCCGAAACCGTTGCACGGCACGGAGAGTCGACGGCAGTGTGCGCGTCCGGGCGTTCGATGACGTATCGCGAACTCGACGCCGCCTCGTCGCGACTCGCGCGGCGCCTGCTCGCCGCGGGCTGCGCGCCGGAGGAGTCGGTCGCCATCCTGCTGCGACGGTCCCTGGGCACCGTCGTGGCCGTCTGGGCGGTGGCGAAGACCGGTGCCGCGATCGTGCAGGTGGATCCGGAATACCCGCGAAAGCGCATCGAGCACATCTTCGCCGACAGCGGTGCCCGTGCGGCGATCACCGTCGACGAGTTCGCCGAGCGGGTGCCCCCGTCGGCTGTCCGGATCGACCTCGGCGACCTCTCGCCCGACGGGAACACCGACGGCGCCTCGGGCGGCGGCTTCGACGACTCGCCGGCTCCGTCGCGGGTCCGGCTCGAGAACGTCGCGTACATGACCTACACGTCCGGTTCGACCGGCGTGCCGAAGGGCGTGCAGGTCACCCACTCCGGGTTGGCGAGTCTCATCGCCGATCGCACCCGCGCCTATGGCCTCGCGCCGGCGTCCCGGGTCTCCTACGCGCTCTCCCCGAGCTTCGACGCGTCGATGGAACAGCTGCTGACCTGCTTCGCAACCGGATCCGCCCTGGTGATTGTGCCTCCGGAGGTGATCGGCGGCGAGCGGCTCACCCAGTTGCTCGCCGAGGAGGAGGTCACCCACCTGACCCTCACGCCCGCGATGCTGGCGACCATCGAGCCGGAGTCGCTGACCCGAATGCAGACCGTCGTCGTCGGCGGCGACCGATGCGCACCGCACGTGGTCGAACGGTGGACCCGGTCGGCGACGATGATCAACGAGTACGGGCCGACCGAGTCGACGATCACGGCGGCGAGTGCGGTGGTCGAGCCCGATGCAGACGTCACGGTGGGCGGCCCCATCCGCGGTACGTCGGTGATGGTCCTCGACCACGCACTGCAACCGGTGCCGATGGGAACCGCAGGCGAGCTGTACCTCGCCGGCCCGGGGCTGGCTCGCGGCTACGCGCGCCTGCCCGGTCAGACCGCGGCACGTTTCGTGGCCCACCCGCACGGCGCGCCGGGCGAACGGATGTACCGGACCGGCGATCTCGCCCGCTGGGTCGGGGCGGGGACCGCGCCGTCGCTGGAGCTGTTGGGCCGCACCGACTTCCAGCTGAAGATCCGTGGGTACCGGATCGAGCCCGGTGAGATCGACGCCGCTCTCACCGGGCACGCCCAGGTGGACCAGTCCGTCACCGTGCCCGCGCTCAACCTCGCCGGCGCGACCGTCCTGGCGTCGTACGTGGTGCCGGCGACGGGACAGCGGGTCGAACCGGCGGAGCTGGAGCGATTCGCACGCGAGTGCCTGCCGCCGCATCTGGTCCCGTCCGTCATCACGATCCTCGACGCCCTGCCGCTGAATGCGTTCGGCAAGGTCGACCGACGAGCCCTGCCCGCGCCCGTGTTCGCATCCGCGCGATCGGGGCGGCCGCCGTCGACTCCCCGGGAATACCGACTGGCGCAACTCTTCTCCGAGGTACTCGGGGTCGTCGAGGTGGGTGCCGACGACAGCTTCTTCGTCCTCGGCGGCGACAGCATCCTGTCCATCCAGCTCGTGGCGCGGGCGAAGGCGAGCGGGCTCGCGTTCACGACCCAGGATGTGTTCGAGCACAAGACCGTCGCCGCGCTGGCCGCGATGGCTTCCGATGTCTCCGACGACGACGGACTGCGCGAGTTGCCCGGCGGCGCCGTCGGCTCCATCCCGCTGTCGCCGATCATGCACGCGATGCTCGAACGCGGTCCCATCGACCGCTTCGGACAGGCCGCGCTGGTCGAACTCCCGGACGCCGCCGGGCGCGACGAACTGGTGCGCACACTGCGCGCGGTGCTCGACCGGCACGACATCCTCCGGGCCACGCTGGTCGACGATCTCGCCGACCAACCCCACCTGGTGGTCCGCCCACCCGGTGCGGTCGACGCCGACGAGGCGCTCGAGCACGTCTGGCTCGACCGACGGGACGCCGACGAGATCGACCGCCACCTCCAGGCCGCGGCCGATCGCCTCGACCCACGCGCCGGCGTCCTCGTGCGGTTCGTGTGGTTGCAGCACCCCGACCGCACCGCGCCCGACCTGATGTGGCTGGTCATCCACCATCTGGCCGTCGACGGGGTCTCCTGGCGCATCCTCCTCGCCGACCTCGTCACCGCCTGGCACCAGATCCGCGGAGGCGCGCTGCCCGACCTCGGCCTGCCGACGACGTCGGTCCGCCGTTGGGTCCACGGCCTCGTCGAGCAGGCACCCGTGCGCACCGCGGCCGAACTCGACCGATGGACGGAGATCCTCGAGCCCGGCGACCGGTTGCTCGGGCGCCGCGCGCTCGACCCGGATCGGGACATCGTCGCCACCGCCGGACGCATCCGGATGCGGATTCCGGCGGATGTGACCGAGGCGGCGCTCACCACCATCCCCGCGCGCTTCCACGGCGGTGCCAACGATTCGTTGCTGGCCGCGCTGGCCCTGGCGCTCGCGCACTGGCGACGTCGGCGCGGGCAGGCCGACGGCAGCGAGTTGATAGCCCTCGAAGGCCACGGTCGCGAGGAGGCCGCGGTACCCGGCGCGGACCTCACCTCGACGGTGGGCTGGTTCACCTCTCGCTTCCCGGTCCGGCTCGAATTGCACGGTGTCGACGTCGAGGACGCCCTCACCGGTGGTCCGTCGGCCGGACTGGCGATCAAGCAGATCAAGGAACAGCTGCGGGCGGCACCCGACCACGGGATCGGCTACGGCATGATCCGATATCTCGACCCGGCCGGCCGCGACGAACTGGGCGACCGGCCCGAACCCCAGATCAGCCTCAACTACCTGGGCCGGATGGGGACCGGCGAGCACACCGGTCCGTGGATGCCGGCGCGCGATTTCGACGCGTTGGTCGGGACCGGGCACCCGTGGATGGCGTTGCCCGCCGTCATCGACATCAATGCGATCGCCGAACCGGGTTCGGCCGGCGTCGAACTCGACGTCGGCTGGGAGTACGCCGCGCTGGTGCTCGACCGGGTCGACGTCGAGGAGCTGGCCGGCCTGTGGGTGCAGGCCCTGAAGGGTCTCGCCCAGCACGTCCGGTCCGGGACGGCCGGCGGCCACACGCCGTCGGACTTCCCGCTGGTCTCGACCACCCAGGCCGACATCGATCACTGGACCGCCGCCCATCCGTCGATGGTCGACGTGTGGCCGCTGACCGCGCTGCAGTCCGGACTGCTGTTCCACGCGACCTACGACGCCGCCGCCGTCGACGGGTACACGGTGCAGGCCGAACTGCGACTCGGCGGGCGGCTCGAACCGGACCGGATGCGTCGGGCGGCGCAGGCGCTGATCGCCCGGCACGACAGTCTCCGCGTTGCATTCGTCGAGACCGGCGCCGGGCCGCGGCAGATCCTGCTCGACGACGTGACCGTCGACTGGTCGGACTCCGACCTCACCGGGATCGCCGACGCCGACGACCGGGACCGTGCACTGCGTCGTCTCATCGCCGGGTCGGCGGCCCCCTTCGACCTGGCTCGGCCGCCGCTGCTCCGTTTCCACCTGATCCGGTTGACGCACGACACCGAGAACCCGGGTGGCGACGAGTTCCTGCTGTCGATCACCAACCATCACATCGTCCTCGACGGATGGTCGATGCCCGTCGTCATCTCCGAACTGCTGCAGCTGTACTTGGCCGACGATGACGCCGACGGCGCTGCCGTACTTCCCGCACCCCGGACGTTTCGGGACTACCTGCAGTGGCTGCACACCCGCGATCACGACGCCACGACACGCGCGTGGCAGGAGACCCTGGCCGGCATCGAGAGTCCGACGCGACTGACCGGCGCCGCGGAGCGCGACGCGACGGCCGAGGTAGACGAGGCCGCGCTCGATCTCGACATCGCGACGACGGAGGCGATCGCGGGTCTCGGGCGCGCCCACGGGGTGACCGCGAACACCTCGATCCAGGTGGCGTGGGCGATGCTGCTCTCGATCATGACGGGCCGATCCGACGTGGTCTTCGGCAACACGGTGTCCGACCGTCCCGCCTCCATCCCGGGCATCGAGCGGATGATCGGCCTGTTCATCAACACCCTCCCGGTGCGGATCCGGCTCGACCCGGACGAGCGGGTGATCGACCTGCTCACGAGAGCGCAGTCCGAGCAGGCGGCGATGCTCGGCCACCGCGACATCGGCCTCGCCGAACTCCAGCGGGTGACCGGGGTGGCCGACATGTTCGACACCGCCACGGTGCTGGAGTCGTACCCGGTCGACCCGGACGAGATCAACCGCATGCTCGGCGACGCGGGACTGCGATGGAACGGCCTGGCCGCCCACGACGCGACCCCGTACCCGGTCAGCCTCCAGGTCACGCCGCCCCGGCCCGGACGGGCCGACCAACCGGCCGCCGATCGGCCCGGCACCTACGAACTGGTGGTGAAGTACGCCGTCGACCGCCTCGACCGGGAGTCCGCCGAGGTCCTGCTCGAGCGGTTCGTGCTGCTGCTGCGCCAGATCGCCGCCGAACCGGGCCGCAAGGTCGCCACGCTGGCATCCTGTTGGGACACCGAACGATCCGCCCTCTGTCCGATCGAGGGGCCGCCCGCCGTGTCGCCCCGCCTACTCCGGGACATCCTCGCCGACACCGCGCGACGACACCCCGAGGCACCGGCGGTGCGCGCCGACGGCGTCACGATGACATATCGCGAACTCGTGCGCCGCAGCAACCGGCTCGCCGACGAGCTCGCCGCCCGCGGCGCCGGACCGGAGACCTCGGTGGCCCTGGCGATCCCGCGGTCGGCCGCGCTCATCGTGGCGATCTGGGCGGTCGCCCGGACCGGAGCGGCCTTCGTCGCCGTCGACCCGGGCAATCCGGCCTACCGCATCGCCGAACTGCTCGCCGACGCGCGGTCCACGATCGGGGTGACCGTCGACGCCGTCGTCCCGAGCCTCCCGGACACCGTCGAGTGGCTGACCCTCACCGGACCCGGCTCGCTCCCGCTCGGTACCGACGACTCGACACCGCTCGGTACCGGGGACCCGCTCCCGCTCCGGCCGGACAACGCGGCCTATTTGATCTTCACGTCCGGCTCCACCGGCCGGCCGAAGGCCGTCCACGTCACCCATCGCGGCCTCGCCGACCTGGTAGTCGAGTACGCGGAATCCTTTGCGGTGAAACCGGATTCGACGGTCCTGCAGGTCGCGTCCCCCGGCTTCGACGCCTGCGTGTCGGAGGTGTTGGTCGCGCACAGCGCCGGCGCCTGCCTGGCCGTCGCGCCGCCGGAGATCTACGGCGGTTCCGACCTCGAGGACCTGCTGCGGACCGAGCGGGTGTCCCACGCCATCATCACGCCGACGGTGCTCAACACGATGGACCCGTCGCGTCTGCCGGAGCTGCGGATCGTCGCGGTGGTCGGCGAGGCGACGGGCGCGGACATCGTCACCCGGTGGTCGCCGGGTCGTCGGCTGATGAACCACTACGGACCCACGGAGACCACGATCTGGGCGACCGGCGCCGACGATCTCCGGCCCGGGGAGCCGGTGACGATCGGGGAACCGATCCGGGGAGTCTCGGCGTTCGTGCTCGACACCTGGTTGCGGCCGGTGCCGGTCGGAGTGGTCGGCGAACTCTACCTCGGTGGTCCCGGTCTGGCGCGTGGCTACTTCGACCGCGCCGGCGTCACCGCGACGAGGTTCGTGGCCGATCCCGTACGCTCCGCCGGCGAACGCCTCTACCGCACCGGCGATGCCGTGCGCTGGATTCGCACGGACGGCGCCCTGCGGCTGGATTATCTGGGGCGCAACGACCAGCAGGTGAAGGTCCACGGCCTGCGCATCGAGACCGGGGACATCGATGCCCATCTCGCGCGGATCGCCGGCGTCGCGCAGGCGGCGACCGTGCTCCAGCGCGGACCGGCGGGTCGTCCGGTCATCGTGTCCTACGTCGTGGGGACGCCGGACGAGCCGATGGACGTGCATGCGTTGCACGACGACCTCGCGAACACCCTGCCGCACTACATGGTTCCCGCAGCGATCGTCGAGCTGGAGTCGATGCCGGTCACCCGGTCGGGGAAGGTCGACACGAAGGCGCTGCGGCAGTGCGAGTTCCGTGCCGAGAGCGGGGGCGGCCGCCCGCCGGAGACACCGGCCGAGCGCATCATCGCCGCGCTGTTCGCCGAGGTGCTGGAACTCGACGACGTCACCGCCGACGACAACTTCTTCACCCTCGGGGGTGACAGCATCGTCTCGATGCAACTGGTCGCGGCGGCGAAGGCCGCCGGACTGTCCCTCACTCCGCGGGCGATCTTCGAGGCGAAGACCGTCGCCGCGCTCGCCGCCATCGCCACCACCGCCTCCGCGACCGGCGACCCTGCCACCGGTTCGGCCGTCGAACAGGCTGTCACCGAGCAGGATTCGCCACTCGTCGATCTTCCCGATGCCGATCTCGACCGGCTGCGCAACGACTACCCCAGGCTGTCGGACGTCTGGCCGTTGTCGCCGACGCAGTCGGGTATCCACTTCCACTCGACCCTCGATCCCGATGCGGTGGACACCTACACCGTGCAGTCGACGATCGCCCTCTCCGGTCCGGTCGACGCCGGTCTGCTGCGCCGCGCCGCGCAGGCGCTCGTGGACCGCCACGACGTCTTGCGGACGGCCTTCGTCGAGACGTCGCGTGGCCCGCGGCAGGTCGTCGTCGACGGCGTCGAGGTGCGCTTCCGGACAGTCGATCTCACCGTTGCCGCGGACCGCGGGGCCGCCCGGCGGGTCGCCGCCGACGACGCCGCCGCCGGTTTCGATCTGACCGAACCCTCGCTGATCCGATTCACCCTCGTGCGGCTCGACAGCGACCACTTCGCCCTGCACGTCACCAACCATCAC
This sequence comes from Gordonia sp. AC31, assembly GCF_031844505.1. Taxonomy (NCBI): domain Bacteria; kingdom Bacillati; phylum Actinomycetota; class Actinomycetes; order Mycobacteriales; family Gordoniaceae; genus Gordonia; species Gordonia sp. AC31. The sequence goes on along the minus strand of NZ_JAUZVK010000002.1, from coordinate 248,865 downwards.
GTGATCCTCGACGGCTGGTCGATGCCCCTGCTGCTCGGCGAACTGCTCCACTATTACGGCGACCCGGGGCAGATCGGCGCATGCCGGCCGGCAGCCTCATACCGGGACTACCTCGCGTGGCTCGGCGAACAGGATCAGGACGCCTCGACGGCCGCATGGGCGCAGGCCTACGCCGACGTCGACGGACCCACCCGCGTGACCCGACTCGGCGCCGCGACCACCGTGTTCGACGCCGGTGAGGTCATCGCCGAGCTGCCCGGGCAGGAGTATGCGCGTCTGCGGTCGGCCGCCGCGGAGTCCGCGGTGACGGTAGGGACCGCGTTGTCCGCGGCGTGGGCCCTCGTCCTGCGAACCCTCACCGGCGACACCGATGTGGTCCTGGGCTCCGCGATCGCCGGACGGCCACCGGAGCTGCCCGGCGTCGACCGGGCGCTGGGGATGTTCCTCAGCACGGTACCGATCCGGGTCCGTCTCGAACCGTCGATGTCATTGCGCGAGTTGCTGGTTCATGTGCAGGACGCGAACGCGCTGGTCCTGGACCACCACTACGTCGGACTCCCGGCCATCCACCGCGCGGTGGGCCGGTCGGATCTGTTCGACACCGCACTGGCCTTCCAGTCGTTCCCGCTGCGCGAGGACGCACTGCAACACTTGGTCACCGCGGCGGGCTTGCACGTCGACAGCGTCACCGGGCTCGACGCCACGCCCTACCCGCTGAGCGTCGTCGTGGCGCCGAAGATCGACGGCGGCGAGGGGGAACCGGGACTCGGCATCACCGTGCGGTTCCATCGGGACGAGTTCGACGAGAACCGCGCACGGGAGATCGTCGACCACTTCGTGGAATGTCTCGCCCGCATCGCCGATGAGCCGGGTTCGCGCCTCGGCGCACTCCGTCACATCGGGCACGAGGCAGGCGCCGGTCGGATCGACGCGAAGACGGAACCGGCCACCCTGCTCGACATCCTCACCGCCGCAGCCGGTCAGGCGCCCGATGCGATCGCGGTGACCTGCGGCGAGCGGTCGCTGACGTACCGGCAGCTGGACGCCGAGTCCGATCGCCTGGCGCGACAGATCTCGCGGCAGGCGCGGTCCGGCGTCGTGGCATGCGCACTGCCGCGGTCCGTCGAGGCGGCGATCGCGATCTGGGCGGCGGCCAAGGCGGGAGTGCCGTTCCTGCCGCTGGATCCGAACCTGCCCGCCGAACGCATCGAGTTCGTGCTGGCCGACGCCGGCGCCGGGTTGGGGATCACCGTCGGCGCGCGCCGGGCCGCACTGCCCGACAGCATCGATTGGCTCCTCGTCGACGAACTGCGGACGGACGGCCCCCAGTCGAACGAAGCCGGCGGCCCGATCCGGCTCGGGGACACCGCCTACGTGATCTACACGTCCGGTTCCACCGGCACGCCCAAGGGCGTCGTCGTCTCCCACCGCGGACTCGCGCCGGTGGTCGCGGCGCAGCGCGCGGTACTCGGCGTCGACCAGTCGTCGAATGTGTTGCAGGTGGCCTCACCGAGCTTCGACGCCTTCGTGTTCGAACTCCTGATGGCCCACGGCTCCGGGGGACGTCTCGTGGTGGCGCCACCCGATGTCTACGGCGGCCCCGAGCTCGCGAATCTGATTCGGCGCGAGAAGGTCTCGCATGCCGTCCTGACCCCGTCGGCACTGGCCACCGTCCCGGCCGACGGTCTCGACACGCTGCGCGTACTGGCGACCGCGGGTGAGCCGGTCGGGCCCGAGTTGGTCTCACGGTGGGCCGACGGCCGGAACATGATCAACCTGTACGGGCCGACCGAATCGACCATCTGGGCCACCGCCGGCACGCCGCTGCGGGCGGGTCATCCGATCACGATCGGGACGGCGGTGGGACCGGTCGGCACGATGGTGCTCGACACGTGGATGCGTCCGGTTCCGCAGGGCGTCGTCGGCGAGTTGTACCTCGTCGGCCCCGGCCTGGCCGACGGTTATGTCGGCCGGCCCGCGACGACGGCGGCGCGGTTCGTGGCCTGCCCCGCCGACGCGCCCGGAACCCGGATGTACCGGACGGGCGACCTCGTCCGGGTCTCCCGGTCCGGTGCACTGGAGTATGTGGGACGCAACGACTTCCAGGTGAAGGTGCGCGGCACCCGGGTAGAGGTGGGCGAGATCGACGCGCGCCTCGGATCGCGCGCCGACGTCGCCTACGCCGTGACCGTCCCGCGTGGCGGGAACGGAACGCCGCACTGTCTGGTCTCCTACGTGACCGCCACCGCGGGGGCGTCGCTCTCCGGTGACGAACTACGTGCGTCGCTGGAGCGATCGCTGCCCGCGTACATGGTCCCGGCCGCGGTGGTCGTGCTGGACGAGATACCCCTCACGCCGACCGGCAAGCTGGATCGGAGTCGCCTGCCCGAACCGGTGATCGCCCCGCGTGGGTTCCGTGCACCGTCCGGCCCGGCCGAGTCCGCCGTGGCGCACGTCTTCCAGGACGTCCTCGGCGTGCCGCGCGTGGGCGCCGACGATGACTTCTTCGCCCTGGGTGGCGACTCGCTGACCGCCTCGGTGGTGACGGCGCGGCTGGGTGCGGAACTGGGAGTACGGGTTCCGCTGCGGTCGGTGTTCGACGCGCCCGGCGTCGCGGCACTGGCGGAGCTGGTCGGGTCGCTGGGCGACGACCGGCGCACCGCGTTGACGGCAGCCGTTCGCCCGGAGCGCATCCCGTTGTCGCTGGCGCAGCAGCGGATGTGGTTCCTCAATCGGATGGAGCCGGAGTCGCCGGCCTACAACATCCCGGTGGTCCTCGAACTCATGGGGCACCTGGACCTCGCGGCGCTCGGGCAGGCCCTCGACGACGTGGTCGGGCGGCACGAGGTGCTGCGGACGATCTACCCCGACACCGACGGCGAGCCGTGGCAACTCGTCCTCGACCACGCCCCGGTGCTCCTCGAGTCGATGCGGGCATCGGCCACCGAGGTCGAGGACGTCGTCGCCGTATTCGTACGCCGCGGCTTCGACGTGACCGCGTCGGTACCGATGCGTGTGGCCGTGGTCGCGATGGACCCGGACGGCGTGGACGATCCCGATGGCCCGGACAACCGCGACGCACACGACGACCGGGAGGGGACCGACGGGCGTTTCCTGCTCGTCCTCGTGGTCCATCACATCGCCGGTGACGGCCAGTCCATGGCGCCGCTCGCCCGCGATGTGATGACGTCGTACGCCGCCCGCATCGCCGGCGCGGAACCGACCTGGGAACCGCTCGCGGTCCACTACGCCGATTACGCGCTGTGGCAGCGAAACATGCTGGGGAGCGAAGGCGACCCGACCTCGTTGATGCACGCCCAACTGGATTTCTGGCGGTCGACCATGTCGGGTGCCCCGGACGTCCTCGATCTGCCCACCGACCGCCCGCGTCCGCCGGTGGCGACCCTGGCGGGCGGGCAGGTGCCGGTGGCGATCGACGCCCGCCTGCACGGGCAACTCCTGGCCCTCGCGCGGGCACATGGCGCGTCGTTGTTCATGGTCGTGCACGCCGCGCTCGCCGCAGTGCTCGGCCGGTTGAGCGGCGCCGACGACGTCGTGATCGGCACCCCGGTCGCCGGGCGCGGCGAACCGGGACTGGAACCGCTCGTCGGCATGTTCGTCAACACCCTCGCGCTCCGGACCGACCTCGACGCCGCGGAGTCGTTCGCCGGATTGCTCGACCGCGTGCGCGAGGTCGACCTGGACGCCTTCGAGCACTCCGACGTCCCGTTCGAGCGGATCGTCTCCGAACTCAACCCGGAACGGTCCACCGCGCATCATCCGCTGTTCCAGGTCGCGCTGGCCTTCCAGAACCTGTCCGACGTCCATCTCGACCTGCCGGACCTGCGCGTCTCCCGCGCGCAGGCCGACACCGGCATCTGCCAGTTCGACCTCCAGGTGGTCCTCGCCGAGTCCTACACCGAAGACGGCACGCCGCAGGGTCTTTCGGGAACCGTGATGTTCGCCCGCGACCTGTTCGATCCGGGGACGGTGGCCGGCATCGCCAGTCGGTTGCACCGTGTGCTCGACGCGATCGTCGACGACGCGACAACACCCGTCGGTGACATCGACTGGCTCGGTGAAACCGAGCGCGCCGAACTGGTGTCGGTGGTGGGACCGGGTGCGGTCGCGGAGCCCGTGCTGCTGCCGGAGATCTTCGCGGCGGCCGTCGTGGCCGACCCGGACGGTGCGGCGGTGATCTGCGGCGACGTCGAGCTGTCCTACGGCGAGCTCGATCGCCGATCGAATCGGCTGGCGCGGTACCTCATCGACAATGGTGCGGCACCGGAGCGGCCCGTGGCGGTGGCCGTGGAGCGGTCGGCGGAATCGCTGGTCGCGTGGTGGGCCGTCGTGAAATCGGGTGCTCCCTATGTCCCGGTGGACCCGCATTACCCGGCCGCGCGGATCGACCAGATGGTGTCCGATTCGGCTGCGCCACTGGGGATCACGACACGTGGGTCCCGGCCGACGCTGTCCGGGACGCTCGACTGGGTCGTGCTCGACGACCCCGCCACCGCCGCCGAGGTTGCCGAACTGTCGTCGTCGCCGATCCGACAGACCGATCGGGTGTGCCCGGTCCGGCCCGCGAACACCGCCTGGGTGGTCTTCACCTCCGGCTCCACCGGCGTGCCGAAGGGCGTCGCCGTCACGCATGCCGGCGTCGCCGACTACCTCGCCACGCTGCACATCGACCGTGAGCCCGGAACCAGCCCGCGGGTACTGCATTTCGCCTCTCCCTCGTTCGACGCGTCGCTGCTGGAGATCCTGCTCGCCGTGAGCGCCGCGGCCACCCTCGTCGTGGCGCCCACCGGGATGCGGGGTGGTCGCGAGCTGGCCGACTTCCTCCGCGATCACCGCGTCTCCCATGCGTTCGTCACCCCGGCCGCGCTGGCCTCGGTGGACCCGGACGGGCTCGATGACCTGCGGGTCGTGATGTCGGGCGGTGACGAGGTACCGACCGACCTGGTGAGCCGGTGGGTGGGTGCCGATCCGGCTACTGGCCGGGAATTCCGGGTGCTGTACGGCCCCACCGAGACCACCATCGTCGCCACCGCCACTACTCCGCTGCGGGTGGGAGAACGGTCGACAATCGGCACGGCGCTCGCCGGGATGCAGACGCTCGTGCTCGACACCCGTCTGCAGCCCGTGCCGGACGGGGTCGCGGGGGAGCTGTATCTGTCCGGACCCGCGCTCGCGCGCGGCTACCTGAACAGGTCCGGGGTATCCGCCGCCCGATTCGTCGCCCACCCCTTCGGCGATGCCGGAGAACGCGCGTACCGCACGGGGGACATCGTGCGCCGCAACCACTCGGGCGACCTGGAGTTCATCGGACGCAACGACTTCCAGGTGAAGGTCCACGGCTTCCGGGTCGAGCTCGGGGAGATCGACGCCGCGCTGGCAGAACTCGCTCGGGTGGCCTACGCCGTCACCGTCCCGCGGCACGACTCCGGCATCGGTATGCGCCTGGTGTCCTACGTGGTGCCCGCGCCGGGCGTCGCCCTCGTCGGTGAGAAACTGCGTGCCGAACTCGGCGAGGTGTTGCCGACGTACATGGTCCCGGCGGCGGTCGTGGTCCTCGACGAGATCCCCCTGACACCCAGTGGCAAGCTCGACCGGCGTGCCCTTCCGGCGCCGGTCGTCACCACCCGGAGTTTCCGTGCCCCGGCCACGCCGGTCGAGGAGATCGTCGCGGGGGTGTTCGCCGACATCCTGTCCGTCGATGCCGCGGTCGGTGCCGACGACGACTTCTTCGACCTCGGCGGCAACAGTCTCGCCGCAACGCGGGTGGTGGCGAGAATCGGTGCGGCGCTTGACACCACGATCCCGGTGTCGGTGATCTTCGAGGCGTCCACGGTGACGCGGCTGGCCGCCCGCGCCGAGTCGCACACGGACACCGGGCGTGTCGACCTGGTGGCACACGAACGCCCGGAGCGGATCCCGCTGTCCTATGCGCAGCAACGCATGTGGTTCCTCAACCGGATCGAACCCGAGTCGCCGGCGTACAGCATCCCGGTCGTGGTGCGGTTGTCCGGAAGTCTCGATGTCGACGCCCTCCACCGGGCGATCGGTGATGTCGTCGCGCGCCACGAGATCCTGCGCACCGTCTACCCCTTCGTCGAAGGCGAACCGGCTCAGGTGATCCTGCCCGCGGACTCCGTCCCGATGGAGGTCGTCCAGGTCGCGGAATCCGATGTCGATCAGGCGATCACGGAGCTGATCGCGGCACCGTTCGACCTCACCGCCGGGGCGTCGACCCGGATCGTGCTCTTCGAGCTCAGCGGCGACGAGTGGGTGCTCGCCGTGATCCTGCATCACATCGGCGGTGACGGCTCCTCGTTGGGGCCCCTCGCGCGGGACATCATGACGGCCTACGTCGCGCGTCTGCAGGGCGAGGCGCCCGGATGGGTGCCGTTGCCGGTGCAGTACGCCGACTACGCGATCTGGCAGCGGGCGGTCCTGGGCTCCGAATCGGACCCGAACTCGTTGCTGCGAGCGCAGATCGACTACTGGGCCGAGCAACTGGCCGACACACCGCCGCTGCTCGAACTGCCCACCGATCGGCCGCGCCCGGCCACCCAGTCCTACGCCGGGGAGTCCGTCGGCCTGACCGTCGACGCCGATCTGCACGCCGGGTTGCAACGGGTCGCCCGCGCCCACAACACGACCCTGTTCATGGTCTTCCATGCCGCGCTGGCCGCCCTGCTCGCGCGGCTCGCCGCGACCGACGACGTCGCCGTCGGGACCCCGTACGCCGGACGCGGGGAACGTGCCCTCGACGATCTGGTCGGGATGTTCGTCAACACGCTGGTCCTGCGCACCCGGGTGCGGAGCGGGATGTCGTTCGCCGAGTTGATCGATGACGTGCGCGCCACCGACCTCGCGGCGTTCGGTCACGCCGACGTCCCGTTCGAACGGCTCGTCTCCGAACTCAACCCGGTCCGCTCCGACGCCCACAACCCGCTGTTCCAGGTGATGCTGGCGTTCCAGAACATCTCGAGCACCGACATCGAACTGCCTGATCTGTCGGTGCGGGCCGTCGAACCGGACACCGGACTCGCCCTGTTCGATCTGCAGGTGACGGTCGCCGACTCCTACGACGCGCACGGGGCGCCGGCCGGCATCACCGGTGGTGTCACGTTCGCGTCCGACCTCTTCGACGCGTCGACCGTGGAGCGGTTCGTCGAACGGTTGGTGGCGATGCTCGAGGCGATGACGATCGACAACGACCGCCCTGTCCACGACGTGGACCTGCTCGACGACGCCGAACGGTCTGCCGCCCTCCAGGGTCCGAACGCGACGTCGCACGAGGTGGACTCCGCCGAGACCCTCGCCTCGATGTTCGCCGCGGCCGCGGTCGCGTACGCCGAGGACACCGCGGTGATCTGCGGGACGGTCTCGCAGACCTACGCCGAGTTCTCCGGTCGGGTGAACCGGCTGGCCCGCTGGATGGTCGCACAGGGGGTGGGGCCGGACTCGCTGGTCGCGCTCCGTATGCGACGCTCGCTCGACCAGCTCACGGCGATGTACGCGGTGCACGCCGCCGGCGGTGGTTACGTGCCGATCGACCCGGACCATCCGGCCGAGCGGATCGACTACATGGTCGAGTGCGCCGAGCCGGTGCTGGTGCTGTCCGCGCTCGACTCTGTCGACCTCTCGGGGTTCGACGACTCGCCGCTGACCGACGATGACCGGATCACGCCGCTGACCCCGGACGCCCTCGCGTACGTGCTGTTCACCTCCGGCTCCACGGGTCGACCCAAAGGCGTTGCCGTGTCGCATCGTTCGGTGGTCAACCAGCTTCGCTGGATCAGCGCCGAGTATGGGCTGAACCGATCGGACGTGGTGCTGCAGAAGACTCCCGCGACCTTCGACGTGTCGGTGTGGGAACTGTTCGCGACCCTCTCCGTCGGTGCCCGACTGGTGATCGCGCGACCGGACGGCCACACCGATCCGCGCTACCTGGCCGAGGCCATGTCCACCCATCGGGTGACCATCACCTCGTTCGTGCCGTCGATGCTGGCGGTGTTCGCCGATGCCCTGCCCACCGGCGCGGCGCTGTCGTTGCGGGCCCTGCTCGTCGCGGGTGAGGCCTTCGGGCCCGACGTGGTGGACGCCGCCCGCCGTGCGCTGCCGGAAGTGGAGTTGTACAACCTGTACGGGCCGACCGAGTTCACGGTGCACGCGACCTCCTCCGCGGTGGGGACGGCCGACGACGGCGCGGTGCCGATGGGTGCGCCGGTGTGGAATGCCTGTGCGTACGTGCTGGACTCGCGGCTGCGTCCGGTGCCGGCGGGGGTGACCGGCGATCTCTACCTGTCCGGGACGCAGGTGGCGCGGGGTTATCACGGACGACCGGCTCTGACCGCCGATCGCTTCGTGGCCGATCCCTTCACGGCCGGCGCCCGGATGTACCGCACCGGTGATCTGGTGCGGCGTCGCCGAAGCGGTGCGCTCGAGTATCTGGGACGCAGCGACTTCCAGGTCAAGCTCCGCGGGCTGCGCATCGAACTCGGTGAGATCGAGGCGGTCTTCGCCGCGCACCCGGACATCGCCCGCGCGGCGGCCGCGGTCACCTCGACCGACACGGTCGACTATCTCACCGTCTACCTGGTGCCGGTGGGGGCCGACCGCGGCGTCGGCGTGAGGGACGTCGGGGAGAGGTCGGTGAACACCGCCGAGGTCACCGCGTTCGCGTCGGCGGCGCTCCCGGGATACATGATGCCGACGGCGGTGATGGTGATCGACTCGCTGCCGATCACCGCGTCGGGCAAGCTCGACCGGGCGAGGCTGCCGCAGCCGACACGTGACGCCTCGGCGTTCCGCGCACCGTCGTCGTGGCTGGAGACCGAGATCGCCCGGACCTTCGAGCACGTGCTCGGTGTCCCGCGGGTCGGTGCCGACGACGACTTCTACGCGCTCGGCGGCAATTCGCTGCGGTCGGTCCAGGTCGTCAACGACCTCGAGACCGAGTTGCACGTCGAGATCCCGGTCCGGTGGATGCTGTCCGATTCGAGCCCGGCCGACCTGGCCCGGCGGATCGAGGACGGGATGCGTAACGGGTTCGACGTTGCGAGCGGGCCGGGGGACGAGTCGCCGGGCGGGGTGGGCTTCGACGTCTTGCTCCCCATCCGGCCGGAAGGCGAACTGCCGCCGCTGTTCTGCGTCCACCCCGCCTCCGGACTGGCCTGGTGCTACCAGACGCTGAGCCGGCAGGTCCCGCCCGGCCGGCCGGTGTACGGCCTGCAGGCGCCACAGATCGGTGGCGAGGCACCCGGCCCCACCACGATCGACGAGATCGCACGCCGGTACGCCGACGAGATCCGGACGGTACAGCCCGAGGGGCCGTATCACCTGCTGGGATGGTCGCTGGGCGGGGTGATCGCGCACGCGGTCGCCGCCGAGATGCGGGCGGCCGGTTCCGAGGTCGCGCTGCTCGCCATGCTCGACACCGAGGCCGACGGTGTCGACTCGTCGGCGATCACCACCGTCACCGCCGGCGAGCTGATCAGCAATCTCGGCCCGGTCCTCGGCATCGACTACGTCAGTGCGGACGCGACCGCCGAACAAGCCGCCGAGCAGATCGCCGAGCGCCTCGGCGCCGGGTTCGGCATCGACGCCGCGACGATCGAGCGGCTGACCGACGCCTACAACCTGTTGATCCGGGCCACCGGTGACTGGCACCCGCCGGTCGTCGACACCGACGTGCTCTACTTCACCGCAGTGCGCGATCGGCGACCGGATGCGTTGGGCGCCAACGGATGGGGTCGGTACGTCCGGGGGAGCATAACGAATGTCGACATCGACACCCACCACCTCGGGATGACCGAGGACGAGGCGATCAGACAGATCGCGACCGTCCTCGACGATCATCTGACGCGCGAAAGTGCCTCGCGGAAAGCCGCTTCGGGGTTAGCGTTTTCTCACGATGATCGGTTCACCAACAAGAGATGAGGTCGTCCATGGACAAGAACGGCAAATCCGGCGCACACCGTTGCCCACGTCCGCGCGGTCGCCGCCCGGCGGGCGCCTTGCTTGGCTGCGCAATGGCCGCGTCGCTCACGGTGACGGCCCCGGCCGTGGCCCAGGCGGTCTCACCCGGGGTGGCCCTGCCCGTCCCGGTGGTACCCTCCTCATCGACGTCGGGAGCACAAACACTGCCCGGCAACGCTTTCCGCATCGCGCAGATCGACGCCGCACTGGTCTCGGATGCGGCGCCGGTGGTGGTCGGGTCATGGCCGGAAGTGACGTCGGTCGTCCCGACACCGGGGCCGCGGCACCTGCGGCCACTCGGTTCGGTGGCGGTGCCGGTCGCCGATGCCGGGGACCGGGTTCGGGTCGGCAACCTGGACCTGACCCGTCCGCGAGCGGTGTCGCCGCAACTGGCCGCGCAGATCTCGGCGGGAGCCGGCGAGATCGTCCGAGGAATCTCGGATGTGTTGCAGAGCAACGGCGTACCGGTCGCGCGCGCCGACCGGGTGGCCGAGCAGATGGTCGGTGACGCCGCGGTCGGTGGCGTCATCGGAGCCGGGGTGGCAGCACCCCTCGCCCTCGCGGTCGGCGGTGTGGTGGGTGCCCCCTTGGGTCTGATACTCACGTTGCCGTTGTGGCCCACCGGACTCGTCGTCGGTCCCGTGGTCGGGACGGCTCTGGTCGCCACCCTCGTCGCGCTGCCCGCGGTCGCGGCCGGTGTCGCGATCGGCGCCGCGCACGGCTACGACAAGGGTTGGAAGGTGCCGGTCGACAAGCCGCGACACCTGCGCGCGGACGCCACCGAGGTGTCGGCCGAGCGGGTCGTACCGCATCAGCCGCGGCACGCCGCCCCGGAGCCGGTCGTACCGCAGGTCACCGGGCCGGTCGGCCGGCAGCTCGCCCCGACCCCCGCGGTGAAGCAGGTCGAACCCATGCGGGGTGTCGGGAGTGGTCCGGCGGACTGCTCGATCGTGCGCAAGATGGAGGTGGCGCTGCAGGGTGGCGTGATCGGAACCTGCTAGCCGTCACGCTCGCGGGGATCCCGTAGCGACGTGGGCCATGTGCGCTCTGTTGCTACAGGATTCGCGAGATCGCGTCGACGACGGTGGCGGCGAGACCGGCGGCCGTGTGTTCGCCGAGCTCGCCGCGCTGTTCGTCGGCGCGCATCATGATGACCGACTCCACCAGGCGGAAGGGGAGCAGCGTCCGCTTGTCGGTGGAGTCGCCGAGTGCCGCGGCCGCCAGGGCGGCATAGGAGTCGGCCAATTCCTGCCGTGCTGAACGGAATTCGACGAAACGCTGGTCGGCGACCTCGGGCAGCAGGTACAGGGCGCCGAGGTTCCAGCGCGACTGTGCCAGCTGATCGACATCGAAGCGCGCGAGCTCCAGCAGCCGCGCGAGCGCGGGTCCATCCCCGTCGAGGAGTACCCGCGCGCGGTCGAGTGAGGCGACGACTGTCGTCTCCAGCAGGGTCGCGAGAATGTCGTCTTTGGTGCCGAAGTAGTGGTACATCGACGCCTGTCGGATGCCGACCGCCTCGGCGATCATGCGTGTCGACGTCCCGGTGTACCCGTGGCGGGTGAACAATTCGGCAGCGGCGTCGAGGATTTCCTCGCGCGCGGTCTGCCCGCGGCGTCGGGCCTGGACCAGGCGCGGGCGGCCGCGGCCGGTCGGCGTCGGGGCCGTACTCGAGCCGGACGGCATGTCGTCTCCTCAATTGCGTCAACAGATCTCGCAACCCGGGCATCTTGTGACCCGGATTTCTCGACCCTAGCCGACAGACCGCGTGCTTCGGCTGTTCGCGGACCCGCCGACCGGGGAAATCCCAGGCGCGTTACGCGGACGTAACGGGAGTTTTCACGACCGGAACAATTCTGTCAATCGATAGAAATCAGCGAGGGCTTACCTATCAGGTGACAGGAAACAGTGCCTGCCTCAACCGTGCTCAACGTGGAGCTTTCTCTCAGAAAGGAAGACCACGCATGACCTCCACCCCCGAAGTGGCTCCCGCGCCATCGCCCTCCTCGGCCGCTGGATCATCGTCCGGCCCGGGCGCCGGAGATGCCGACGCACACGACCTCTCGGCACTCGGCTACGACCAGCAACTCCATCGTTCGCTCGGCAAGTTCGCGTCCTTCGCCGCCGGGTTCTCGTTCGTCTCGATCCTGACCACCATCTTCCAGTTGTTCGGTCTGGGTTTCGGTTTCGGCGGCCCGGCCTTCTTCTGGACCTGGCCGATCGTCTACGCCGGCCAGTTCCTGGTGGCGCTGTGCTTCGCCGAAATCGCGGCGCGATACCCGATCTCGGGCGCGATCTACCAGTGGTCCCGCCGAATGGGCGGCGAGGTCGTCGGTTGGTTCGGCGGCTGGTTCATGATGATCGCGCAGGTCGTCACCGCTGCCGCGGCCGCGATCGCCCTGCAGGTCGTCCTGCCGTCGATCTGGATCGGCTTCCAGATCATCGGCGACGACCCAACCCTCACCACCACGAGCGGTGCGGCCAACGCGGTGCTGCTCGGCTCGGTTCTGCTCGTCATCGTGACCGCGATCAACTGCATCGGTGTCCGGTGGATGAGCCGGGTCAACAGCATCGGCGTCGTCTGCGAACTCGTCGGTGTCGTCGCGGTGATCCTGGCACTGTTCACCCACGCCCAGCGCGGTCCCGACGTCGTCTTCGACACCGGCGTTCCCGGTCAGCAGCCCGGTTACATCTGGGCGTTCATCGTCTCCGGTCTGATGGCCGCGTACGTCATGGTCGGTTTCGGGTCGGCGGGTGAGCTGGCCGAAGAGACGAGGGACCCGCGCCGCGTCGCACCGCGCACCATCCGGATGGCGCTGACCGTCTCGGCCATCGGCGGCGGACTGATGCTGCTCGGCACCCTGATGGCGGCACCCACCCTCGATGAGCAACTCGCGACCGGCGGTCTGCCGTACGTCCTCGATTCCGTGCTCGGCAGCTTCTGGGGCAAGGTCCTGCTCGCCGACGTGGCGGTGGCCATCTTCATCTGTACCCTCGCCATCCAGACCGCCTGCTCGCGTCTGATGTTCTCCATGGCTCGCGACGGCCGGCTCCCGTTCTCGGCGCAACTGGCACATGTCAACAGCCGCACCGGGACCCCGATCCTGCCGTCGATCCTGATCGGTGTGCTCTGCATCGGCATCCTGCTCGTCAACGTCGGCAACTCGGCGATCTTCGCGACCCTCGCCAGCGTGTGCATCATCCTGATCTACCTCGCCTACCTGGCCGTCACCGGCCCGATGCTCTACCGGCGGTTCCAGGGCTGGCCGCATCGCGGCGGCCGGGACACGCCGGCCGTCGACGCCGGTGGCCGAAAGCTGTTCAGCCTGGGCCGATTCGGTATCGTGGTGAACGCCCTCGCGGTGCTCTACGGCGTCCTGATGGTGATCAATCTGGCGTGGCCGCGGGCCGAGGTCTTCGACCCGTCCGGTGAGATGCCGATCCTCCGCTGGGCCGGCCCCATCTGCATCGTGGCGACCGTCCTCGTCGGCATCGCCTGCTACCCCCGCGGAAAAGAACACCCGCGACCGGTGACGACCTCCCCGTCCGCCTGATGCCCCCTTGCTCCCTAATCCGAAAGAACCGCACAACCACTGCTCCCTGAGGAGCGCCCGGAGCTTGCGGAGGGCGCGTCACGAAGGGTCTGGCGAGACGAGTTGCGAAGACCCTTCGTGACGCTCGCAAGCTCGCTCCTCAGGGAGCAGGGGGAGACGCTCGGAAGCTCGCTCCTCAGGGAGCAGGGGGAGACGTTCGCTAGCTCGCTTCTCGGGGAGCAGGGTGGCACCCGAACACCATCTACAACAAGGAGTTCCGAATGAGCACGATCACCGCGGCGGGTACCGGCACCACCACCGGCGCCCGCGAACACGCCCGTGCGCAGGCCGGTGCCATCACCGACAGCATGCCGGTGGTGCCGCCATCGGCCTGGCCCAACCCGCCCGCAGACGTCCCGCCCACCTCGCTGACCTGGGCGGAGACGGTGCCCGGTGGCCGCTACACCAGCAAGGTCCTGGCACGGGGAACCCGGTTGCGGCTCACCGATGTGGCCGGCGCGGCCTGCGCACATCTGCTGCTCTGGCGCGCCGACGCGCCGTGGGAGCGTCTCAACGTCGCCGACACCGTGAAGGTCCCGTGGCAGGCGTACCTGGGTGCGGGTCATCCGCTCCTCAGCGATCAGGGCCGCGTGCTCGCGACCGTGGTCGCCGACGACTCCGGTCACCACGACGCCCTGTGCGGTACCTCGACCCTCGCGGGCAATACCGCGAGATATGGAGCCGGGGAGGTGCATTCGGGTAGTCCGGCCGGACGTGAGCTGTTCACGCTCGCGGCCGCGAAGCACGGTCTGACACCCACGGATGTGGCGCCGTCGCTGTCGTTCTTCCACGGCGTCACCGTCGACGCCGACGGGACACTGCGCTCGACCGGCAGCGCGGGCCCCGGGCGTTCGGTCGATCTGATCCTGCATCTGCCGTGCACAGTCGCGATCGCCAACACCGCGCATCCGCTCGACCCGTCGCCGCATTTCGACACCACCTCGCTGGAAGTGCTGGCGTGGCAGGCGAAGAGCGACCTCGACACGCTGCTGGCCGAGGTCGCCGGCACCGACCCCGAGTACCAGCGCGCGGTCGCCAACTCCGAAGACGTCTGGGCCGCGGCTCATCACTGAGCCGACCCACAGAGAGGACCACCCATCGTGACCGAGACAAACACCGCACTCATCACCGATTTCGCCTCGCCGCCCGCCGCCGAACTCGCTCTCGTCCCCGGCGCCGTCGTCGACGACGCGCATGTGGGCGACCGGGCTCCGTGGTCGGGCGTCGTCGCCGCCGGCGACGTGCTGACCATCGTCGACCTGCACGGCAACCAGGCCGTCGACACGCTGTTCTACGCCGCCGCCGACACTGCCCAGCGGTATTCGGCCCAGGCGACGATCGCCGCGCAGGGCAACATCTTCCTCACCACCGGCAGCGTGATCCGTGACCACGACTCCACTCCGCTGATGACGATCGTCGCCGACGAGGTCGGCAACCACGACACCCTCGGCGGCGCCTGCTCGCAGGAATCCAACACGCTGCGCTACGGCCACCACACCAAGCACCAGCACGCATGCGTCGAGAACTTCCTCATCGAGGGCAGCCGGCACGGCCTCGGCAAGGCCGACCTCGTCGGCAACGTCAACTTCTTCATGAACGTCCCCATCGATCCCGACGGCTCGCTGGGGATCGTCGATGGGTTGTCCGCCCCCGGCAAGCGACTGGCGCTGCGCGCCGAGGTCGACACCCTCGTGCTCATCTCGAACTGCCCGCAGATCAACAACCCCTGCAACGGATTCGATCCGACGGCGGTGCGCGTCATCGTCACCCGGCCGTCCTGACCTCCGTTCACCTCCACGCCCCCGGGCGTCGCCTGACTCCGACGAGGATCCCACCATCATGTCTGCCACCACCACGGGCGCGGTGACCGTACTGCGGTCCGGTCCGCTCACCACCATCCAGGACTGGCCCGGCCGGGTCGGGTACTGGAAGGTCGGCGTACCCCCCTCCGGTCCCATGGACGACCTGTCCTTCCGGCTCGCCAACATCGCTGTCGGCAATCCGGGGACGGCAGCCGGTCTCGAGATCACGCTGATGGGGCCGGCCCTGCGGTTCGACCGGTCCGCGGTCGTGGCCGTCACCGGGGCGCCGGTCCCGGTGACGATCAACGGAACGGTTGCACCGCAATGGGTTCCGCTGACACTCGAACCAGGTGACGTGCTCGACATCGGATCGATCGGCACCCTCGGCATGCGGGCGTATCTGGCGGTGGGGGGCGGGTTCGACGCCGCCGATCACCTCGGGAGCCGCTCCACCTTCACCATGGGCAAGTTCGGCGGGCTCGACGGGCGGGCACTGGTGGCCGGCGACGATCTCGCGTTGCTGGGTGCGCCGGCCGGCGCACCCAGGCGCATCCTCTCCGACGAGCAGCCGGCGTTCACCAACAGCTGGCAACTGGCGGTGACCGTCGGACCCCACGGCGCCCCGGAGTTCTTCACCGAGGACGACATCGCCGATCTGTTCGCGACCGACTACGAGGTGCACTTCAACTCCGACCGGACCGGTATCCGGCTGATCGGCCCCAAACCCCGATGGGCGCGCGACGACGGTGGCGAGGCCGGCCTGCACCCGTCGAACATCCATGACACCGCCTACTCGGTCGGCGCCCTCGACTTCACCGGGGACACACCGATCCTGCTCGGCCCGGACGGCCCGAGTCTCGGTGGATTCGTGTGCCCGGTGACGGTCACGACCGCGCAGCGCTGGAAGCTCGGCCAGCTGAAGCCGGGTGACACGCTCCGGTTCGTCGCGGTGCGCGGTGACCGTGCGGCCTCGCCCGCCGAGGTGGGGCTGGGCCGGCGGGCGTGCTTCGTCGACGTCCTGTCGTCGGGCGGCGACGCCGACAACGGAATCCTGGGCACCACGACGACCGCCGACGGATCGACCACCGTCACCTACCGCCGGTCCGGCGACGACAACGTGCTCGTCGAGTACGGCGAGATGCACCTCGACCTGGCCCTGCGGGCCCGGGTACATGCGCTGGCCGAGCGGATCGCCGCCGAGAAGCCGCGCGGGCTCATCGATCTCACGCCAGGAATCCGCTCCCTGCAGGTGAAGGCGGACCCGGACGTGTGGTCGCAGGCGCACATGCTGGAGTGGCTGACCGAATGCGAGAGCCAACTGCCGGCCGCCGAAGACCTCGTGGTGCCGAGCCGCACGGTGCACCTGCCACTCTCATGGGACGACCCGGCCACTCGCGAGGCGATCGAACGGTACATGCTCGGCGTGCGGTCCGACGCCCCGTGGTGTCCGTGGAACATCGAGTTCATCCGCCGGATGAACGGCCTGGACTCCGTCGACGACGTGTACCGCACGGTCTTCGACGCGAGCTACCTCGTGCTCGGCCTCGGCGACGTCTATCTCGGTGCGCCGGTGGCCGTTCCGCTGGATCCACGCCACCGCCTGGTCACGACCAAGTACAACCCCGCCCGCACCTGGACCCCGGAGAACGCGGTGGGTATCGGCGGCGCCTACCTGTGCATCTACGGCATGGAAGGCCCGGGCGGTTATCAGTTCGTCGGACGGACAACCCAGGTGTGGAATCACCGGCATCCGTTGCCGGCCCCGGGTTTCGATCCCGAACATCCGTGGCTCCTGCGGTTCTTCGATCGAATCCACTGGTATCCGGTCAGCGCCGAAGAGCTCTTGGACATGCGGGCCGACGTCGCCGCCGGGCGCGGCGACAGCACGAAGATCGTCGACGGTGAGTTCTCGCTGGCCGCGCACCAGCGCTTCCTCGACGAGCACGCCGGCGACATCGCGGCTCGCCGGGAGACGATGGAGATCGCCCGTGCGGAGGAGCGCGAGAGATGGTCGTTACAAGGTGAATTCGCTGCGCGAGCGGCCGGTGTGAGCGTGGCCGACGGCGGAGCGTCGGAGCGCGCGGACGACGAGGAGCGGGTGGCATGAGCAGGATCGACGAGGTGTACGCGCGGATCGCCGAGGCGGATCGTCCGGAGGTGTTCATCACGCTCCGGCCCGAGGCCGAGGTGCGTGCCGAATACGAGCGGTCCGTCGCGACCGGCGGCCCGCTGGCGGGCATTCTTCTCGCGGTCAAGGACAACGTCGACGTCGGCGGTCTGCCGACCACCGCCGGGTGTCCCGGTTTCGCTTTCACCCCCAAGGCCGATGCGCCCGCGGTCGCCGCCCTGCGTGCGGCCGGCGCGGTGGTGCTGGGCAAGACCAATCTCGACCAGTTCGCGACCGGACTGGTGGGTACGCGCAGTCACTATGGTGCGGTGCGGGATTCCCGACGCCCCGACCGCATCTCGGGTGGATCGAGCTCGGGGTCGGCGGTGGCGGTGGCCCTCGGATTCGCCGACATCGCCATCGGGACCGACACCGCCGGGTCGGGTCGGGTGCCGGCGGGCCTGCAGGGCATCGTCGGTGTCAAGCCGACCCTCGGTGTCGTCTCCACCGACGGAGTCGTACCCGCCTGTCGGAGCTACGATGTCCTCACCATCTTCGCCGCCGACCTCGCGCTGGCCGACCGATCGGTTGCGGTGATGGCGAAAGCCGCTGGGACACGCCCCTTCCCGAAGTCTATGCCCTACGCCGCGCCCGAACGCCCGGTCGTCGCCGTGCCCACCGAGCTGCCCGGTCTGGACGACAGATGGCGCGCCGCGTTCGACGACGCGGTGCATCGTGCCGAGGCGGCGGGGCTCATGATCAAGACCATCGACCTGTCGCCGTTCCTCGAGGCCGCCCGGCTCCTCTACGACGACGCGCTCGTCGCCGAGCGATACGAGGCGGTGGGGGAGTACCTCGATTCCGTTGCCGATCCCGGCGCCGCCGGCCTCGATCCGACGGTGTCGGCCATCATCGGTGCGGCGGACCGTTTCTCGGCGGTCGACCTGTTGCGCGCCCGTTGTCGGCTTGCGGACCTTCGTGCGGCGGCGATGGACCAGTGGGGCGATGCGACGGTCCTGATGGTCCCGACCGCGCCGGCGCACCCGACGCTCGCCGAGGTGGCCGCCGATCCGGTGGGCGTGAACTCGCGGATGGGCACGTACACCAACTTCTGCAACCTCTTCGACCTCTGCGGACTCGCGGTGCCGGCCGGGACGGTCATCGAAGGAGACGGCAGCACAGCCCAGTTCGGCGTCACGTTCCTGGGCGTCGCGCATGCCGACGCCGTGCTCGTCGACGTGGCACGTCGCTTCGTCGGTGACGACTCGGTGGCGTCCTCCTGGGCGGAGCCCGACGATGCGATCGAACTCGCGGTCTTCGGGGCGCACATGCGGGGTGGGCCTCTGACGCACGAGCTCAGCGAACGGGGTGCCCGGTGGGCCGGCGAGGTCACCACGACCCAGTCGTACCGTCTGGTCGCACTTGATACGACCCCGCCCAAACCGGGACTGATCCGCGATCCCGAGGCCGGCCGTGCGATTCGCGGCGAGGTGTGGACGCTCGCCCCGTCGGCGCTGGGGGAGTTCCTGGCCGCCCTGCCCGAGCCGATGATGCTGGGCAAGGTCGAGATCGCCGCGGGAGAGAGCGGTCCTGCCCGCTGGCTCGTGGGATTCGGGTGCGCCGCCGACGCCGGTGCCACCGGTCAGGGTCTCGATCGCGACCGCTGGTAGGGGTGGGACGTCTGACCAGAACCGCCGATTCGTGCCATTTCCTCCGATCGACCATCTGTTCACCGAGCGTGATGATTCACTTACTCAGCTCGGGCGGTCGGGGAGAAGAGGGTGGGACGGATGACCAGGTTGGGGCGCAGCGGAATTCAGCGATCGGAGAAGGTCGCTCGACGCGAGAACCGGAAGCAGCGGCGGCAGCATCGTGCGATCGCGGGGGCGGCCGCGTTGGCGACCGTAGCCGCGATCGGAGCGGGGCAGGTCGCGGAGCCGACGGTGGCCGAGGCCGCGGTGATACCACCGGCGATCGGCGAACTCGACGACTGGCTGAACGGTTTCAACAGCGGAAACCCGCTCGGCAGTCTGATCTCCGAGATCGGGAACGGCGCGCTCGCCGACATCGCGGAGCAGTGGCGCATCCAGAGCTGCCTGTCCGGCGGCGTCCGGGACGGGGCCGACTGCTCTCAGTCGAGCACCGAGCTCGGCGGCATCGGACTCGCCGTCGTCCTGCCCGACCGCATCGAGGTGGTGCCGGTCGCGATCTACGATCCGGTCAAGCAGGTGTTCGACACCGTGTCCGGTTCGGTCCTCGGCGACATCCTCCGCTTTCTCGGCATCGACCTGCCGCCGACGATGACCGACGGCCCCGCCACCGAGGGTTCGGCGACGGTCGCCGGGAACGGCTTCCAGTTCGCGCTCGCATACCGTGGCGGCGACGCAACTGCGACATCGTATCTGCCGCTGAGCATCGCGACCGCGGGGGCGAGTGACGGACGGACGGCGAGGTCGTTCGCACTGATCGGGATGGCACACGCGTGGAACACCGGGCCGCTCGACGTCACGGTCCTCGGCGAGACGATCACGACGATCCCCGGCGTCCAGGGCGTGGGTTGCTATGGCGGCCTCACCGGTGCCTATGCCGACGGCGTCGGAGCCTGCGCGAACGTGCTGGGCACCTTCGACTTCCGGTGGCAGCAACCGAACGGCGAACTCCAGTTCGCGCTCACTGACCCGACAGCGCTGATCGCCGATCCGGGAGGGGTTCTCGGCGGACTCGGCGCCGACGTTCTCGAGGGTCTGCTCGCCGGCGCCCTGAGTGGTTCCGGAATCGACTTCGACGGCGACTGGATGTCGCTTTCCAAGGACTTCGCCCGCCTGAGCATCGGGGGCGACTACGACCTGTTCAGCGGGAACTTCCTCCGGCTGACGAGCGATTACGGATTCACGGCTCCGATCACCGTCGACTGGCTGGGTTCGACCGTCACCTTCCGGCCGCTGGTCGAGGTCAACGGCGAGCTCCGGCCGAATCGACTGGGCATGCCGGTCATCGAATTCGGGCAACTCGACACCGGCGAACTCGTCCCCGTGATCCGCATCCCGAGTTACGAGTTCCCGTTCGGCCTGCCCGCCACCGATCCAATAGACACCGGCGCGTCGAACACTGTGGCGCGCACGAGCATGTCGGTCGTCGACACATCGGCGGATTCGGCCGCCACCGACGATGAGACCGACGAGGCCGATAGCTACGTCGGCAAGCACCGCTCGGCGGAGAACTCCTACGTCGGCAAGCACCGGGCGCCGGCGACCTCCGAAGAGGGTGGCGTCGGGAACTCGGATGCCGGAGACTCCGACGCGCCCGAGCCCGGCGGCTCGGACTCCGACACCTCGGATCCTGACACTTCGGATTCCGACGGAGCCGGTTCCGACGCCGCGGACTCCGACGCCGCTGATTCCGACACCTCTGATTCCGATGGCAACGACTCCGGTAGCGACTCGGACTCGAGCGCCGATTCCGATTCCGGCAGCGATTCCGAAGATGCCGCGGCCTGATCCGAAAGTGTTCCAGGCTCGCTGCGCTCTGAGGGGAGGGGGCCGGGCCGGGGCTGACTCACCGCCTGGCTATTGGTTGCTGTGAAGGCGGGAACGGTTGATCTCAAGTGCAGCTTCGATCCCCCCGGACCCCACCGGGATCTCTCGCGAAGAGATTGCTAACGACATCTTCCGCGACAGTGCCCCGGTGGGCAGGGGTTTGTTTTAACACTGTGGAGTTGTCAAGGGTCGTGTGGCGTCGGGGTCGATGCCCGAGGGTCTGGTGCGGCGGGGACGGTTAGACGAGTGCGTCGTCGAGTCGCATGGTGCGCCGATTGTAGGCGGGTCGGGGGAGGCGTTTCTGGTCGATGTCGGCGGGTGGGATCAACCAGGGATGCCGGTCCGGGCCCATCACCACCTCCCAGCCGTGGTGATGGACCTGGGTGTGGCAGCGCTGGCAGAGTAGGCAGCCGTTGTCCAGATCCGTCGGTCCGCCGTCGGCCCAGTGGACCAGATGATGCACTTGGGTATGTGCTGCTGGGGCACCGCATTTCACACAACACGCATCCCGCACGACGATCGCCTGACGTAAGTGATGCGGAAACAGTCGTTTCGTCGTTCCCATCCGTAGCGGCACGCCTTCGGCGTCGAGGACGATCTCGGCGCCCGCGCCGTCACACGACAACCGGCGCGCCGTCGATGCCGTGACCGCGCCCACCCACGGCAGAATCGCCGGGCCCACACCATCAGCGGGGATGGTCACCACTACCTGAGTGCGGGGTGCACCTGCGGTGGTCATCGCCGCACCGATCGCGGCCTGATCGAGCAGTAGCTCCAAGCCGTCCGCACGACGCTGCCCGACATCACGGCGGTCGTCGGCCCCGTCGGGTTCGGGACGCGGACAGGAGCGTTCGTCGATCATCGCCAGGAACTTCTCGCCGATCACCGCCGTCACATCGCCGGTGATCGCGACCCGGCCTTCGTCGGTCACCCTGGTGTGCAAGGTGTTCAGCGACGCATCATCGGCCGGCGCGACCGCGTGCGGATCGTCATCGGCGACCCGCATGGCGATGCTCCGGGCGTGAGTGTTGATCTCGGCGGGGGTGGCACCGGAGAACGCCTGCGCCAGCAGTTCGCTCTCGAACGCCGACCGGTCATCGTCGGACAACGCAGTCGCTGCCTGTTTGTCGATGGACGCGATACCGCGGACCACGGCATCAACACACTCGGCCGCGAGATACCCGTCGGCGGCGCAGTCAGCGACTTTCGGCAACGATCCCAGTCCGGCGGCGATCCGTGCACCGCGGTGCGCGGCCGTCGGGGGTAGGCCCATCTCGATCAGCCAGGATCGGGTCGTCGACCCAGCTCGCGCCGGTGCCCCCGAATCGTCCAACAGGGCGATGTGGACGGCGATCTGGTGATCGAGGACGTTGCGCAGCACGCGTAGTCCGTCGAGTCGCTCGACTACCAGGCGACCACTCCCGGCGTCGGGCGGGGGTTGCAGACCAATGAGGGTGTCGCGGAGCTCGGTGATCGAGGTCATGACACCAAGGTACTCGCCAAAACGTTCGACGACGAGATTTATCCACAACCTATCTGGCGTCGAATCACACTGTGCGGCACTCTATGTCACACACACATCAGCGGTGAACCGCAGTGAACCGTGGTGAACAGAAACCCCACCAGTCACAGCCCGTTGATCGAACAGGGTTTGTCGATCATCACTACGCAGCTGACAACAGGAGGGGGTCCAACGCCGAGGATGCGCTACGGAGCAGCCGACTGCCCGCGCATGTCCCCTGAGCCCAGCCGAGTCGCACCGCATCAATCGGGTGTTTCATCATGTTGACGCGTTGGCAGACGAAAGCGGGTCGCGACTCGGAAGACCGCCAGCTCCGTCATCTGTGCCAACGGATCGGCCACCTGATCAACGCCAACCTGCGATACACCTACGGTCAGTAGTCGGAATCCGCGACGTTTGTTTCATCCATCCTCGGTTCTGTGCGTTAGTCGTAGAACGGCTGGCGACCGTAGCGGTCTGCGGTCACGACATCGATGTCGTCTCGCAATGTGAGGTCGCGGATGGTGGCTGTGTTCGCCCCGATCCCGGCCCAGTGAGGATCGGTGTCGCTTGCCAGGCACCAGGCATGGTCAGCGGGCCATACAAAGGCCGGCGGGTCGTGAAATAGCGCAGGCGTTTCGTGTGTCAAGGGCTCCTCCCACGCCTTGAGGTCGGACAGTGTGCCGACGTAGAGGTGGTAGCCGCGGTTGGGGATGTACATCCGAGGGCCACCCGGTAGAGGGGACGCGACACCTGAATAGCGGGCCCAGATCGCGAAGTAGCACTCGTCGGAGCTGCGCGTCGCCGCAGCCAGGGCTCTACACGTCCTGGCGACGATGGCGTGCTCGTAGCCCTCATAGGCGGGCTGTGTGAAGTCCTGGCTCGGAACGCTCTGGTGAGGACGGTCTGGATCCGGTATGAAACGGACCCGCGCGTAGGCCTCGAACTCAGGAGGGCCGAACAGCGCTAGAGCTTTCCAAGCCTGGCCCGACGCGACGTCGTCGGTCGCGTCGCGACTTCGTGTGATCCAGTCCGCGGCTGAGACGTCAGCACAGAAACGCAGCATGCCACGACTATGCGCCGGACGGGGTTGCCGCGGCCATCCTTTGTGAGAACGCCGAGGCGTCTCATCTGATGCAGTATGCAGTCGATTACTTACCAGGTGAACCAGGTCAGACCAGACTTCGGAGCGAAGCAAGAAGTAGAAACCGCGGCCCTCCACATTCCACCAGAATGGAAGCCGCTGAACGGCATAGACATGTCAGACGGAGTAGACATGATCGGGTGGACCCGACATCGGTGCCGGCTCCGCCGCGGTCACCGACATCCTCGCCGACCCGCACATGTTCGCGTTGGACGTCCCGGCCGACTCCTCGGGCAGGAACATCTGCCGACATCGGACCGTGTGGCTGACGATATGGCTATTCGCTTCGCGGGCAGTTCGATGAGCTGAGAGCAGGGGTCAGGCCGCAGAGTCCCTGACCGGAACGGGGGCGATTTTCCGGGCCTGTCGCGACACGCGGCTACCCTGGTCACACGACCCCGGGCCGTTCACGGACCGATCCGGGTGCAACCGACCAGGGAGGGCATCATGGCCATCGATCGGGACAAGAGCAGAGCGGTGTCGGAGGTCGTGCGTCAGCACCCGGCGATGAGCCTGGTCGCGGTGTCACCGGGCATCGCGGTGTTCGTGACGTTGCTGCTGCTCGACCAGACCTTCCTGGCGATCCTGTTCCTCGTCCTGGCCGTCGGCGGGGGCGCATACCTGCTGACGCGCAAGCGCTGACGGTGTCGCCTGTTCAGCACCCGCGGCGAGCTGGGCGACCCCGCTACAGTGGTGCCCAACGAGCACCCGGCAGGGTTGAAAGCGCGGTGAAGGGAGTCGGCGTCGTGGGCACTGAACCGGGTCGGCGCGCCTGCGCCGGACGGACTCCCGGGTTGCGGACGAGTCGGCTGGGCGGCTGACCATGTCCACCCGCGTCGATGCCTACATCTGGGCCATCCGTCTGACCAAGACCCGATCGGCGGCGGGCGCCGCGTGTCGGGGCGGGCACGTCCGCGTGAACGGGGTGACCGCCAAACCGGCCCAGCCGGTGGTGCCGGGTGACGAGGTCCGCGTACGGCTCGCCGGACGGGAGCGCATCGTCGAGGTCACCAGGACGATCAGTAAGCGGGTGTCGGCGCCGATGGCCGCCGAGTGCTTCATCGACCGGTCTCCGCCGCCGCCGCCGAAGGAGATCCTCGCGAGTCAGCCGCGTCGCGACCGCGGTGCCGGTCGGCCGACGAAACGTGAACGGCGTCAACTGGATCGGCTGCGTGACGGCACATTCCTCATCGCGGTACTGGCGGCGATCACGCTCCTCGTCGGCGCCTGCTCGGACGACGAGCCGACGTCAGATCCAAACACTCCGAACACGCCCGAGGCGCCCGCCCAGGCCGGTTCCGGACCGTTCTTCGGCGAATGCGGCGGCGTGTCCCTCGACGAGGTGGTCCGCATCACCGGGTTCGGTGGACTCACCGAGACCGTGAACAACACTTCGGTGTGCGAATGGGACACGACCGGTTCGCGGACGGGTGCCGTCGCCTCGTTCAATTGGTATCGCGGATCGCCGATCGGTCGTGAGGAGGCGAACGTGAAGTTGTCGCGCGACGTCACCAACAGACTCGTGATCGACGGCCACGAGGGATTCATCGGTTACACGCAATCAGGTCAGATCTGTGAGGTCGGCATCGGTTTCGGCGCGGACTTCTTCGAATGGTCGATCCGCGGCGACGCGGCGACACCACGGCCGATCGAAGAGATCTGTGACGCCGCACGCGAGCTGGCGACGCTGTCGATAGAGCGTGCGTCGTGAAGCGCGCCCTCATCGTGATCGCCGCGGTGCTGCTGGGACTGACCGCCCTGGCCGGGTGTGCGCGCACCGTCGACGGTGAGGCGGTGCCGTTGGGGGCCGCGGACCAGTCCGGCAGCAGCGACATCGACACCGACCAGTTCGACCGGCTCTTGCTGGAATGCGATGTGCTACCCGACGCGATGATCGCCGATGTCGTCGCCGGCGGCGGGTTCGCCGAACGGTCGTTCAGCGGGGCCATCTGCCGGTGGCTGGTCTCCGGCACCACCGACGTGGTGAGTGTGACGTTCAACTGGTTCGAGTGGGGCAACGTCAACGTGGAGAAGGAGACGGCCAAGAAGCTCGGTTTCCAGACCGAGAACATCAAGGTCGCCAGCCAGTCGGCGTTCACCCAGCGCAGTCCCGACCGGCCGGGCGTCTGCGGTGTGACCGCCCGTGCGCCGAGCCGGGGCATCTTCACCTGGTTCGTCGAACCTCGCAGCGCGCCCCAGGGCGATCCGTGCGAGGCGCCGATCAAGCTGATGGAGTTGCTGCTCCAGGGCGGTCAGTAGAAGTTGCTCACCCCGGGAGCGGCCCGACGACGACGCTGGCCGCGACCACGAGTTCGTCGCCGGTGCCCGGCATCAGCAACCACACGGTGAGCCGGTCGCCCTCGCGCACCCGGCGCAGGACCAGCCGCGTGCCCGGCACGATGGGCCGGAGATATTCGATGACCACCCGGTGCGGAGCGTCGACCAGGTCGGGATGCTCGACCAGTTCGTCCTCGATCGCCTCGAGGTAGGCGGCATTGTTGAGGTGCTTGAACGGGTCGAAGTCGGTGATCCGGAGAACGTGTTCACGGTCGGGGAAGTCGATGTCGGCGGCGTCGGGGGCCTTCTCGGGGTTCATCGACCGCCAGCGAAGGCGGTGCTCGTCGGTCATCGCCGACAGCATCGCGAAGGCGTCGTCGGACAGGCGTGACGGCACGCCCTGCTCGTTGACGTTGATCCAGAACGCCTCGGTCTCGATCAGGCCCGCGGGACGCGGTCGGGGGTTGAACCGGTTTGTCTCGTGCTCGGCGGTGAGGCGCACGCGCATGTTGGTCCAGCGCGTCGACAGGGCACCGCACCAGCGCTGCGCGGTCACCGTACCCGGCCAGGTGATGGGCTCGATGACATCGATGATGGTCCGCCGAACGATCCAGAACGGGTCGGTCGCGCTGAACTCGGTTGCCTCGAGGTTGTCGTTGGCGACGTCCTGCAGGTAGCGGGCCACCGCATCGAGGCGCACACGCATGTCCTGATCGACGTCGCCGGTGCGGACGCGATAGCCCACCTCGTAGAACTGGGCACCAGGCTTGCGATCCGGGAGTGATGCAACCGACACTGCTGGCGTAACCTGGCTCACTCGAGTCCCTCCGATAGGTCGCCGGTATCTTTGCGGCTAAGATACATTCAATCGGAAAAATAGAACACGTTCTACGTGTCGGATCACGAGGAAACAGCAGATGGCGCATGTGATTACCCGCCCATGTTGCAACGATGCCAGTTGCGTCAGCGTGTGTCCGGTGAACTGCATCCACCCCACGCCCGACGAGCCGGAGTTCCTCACGGCGGAGGCCCTCTACATCGATCCGGAGACCTGCATCGATTGCGGCGCCTGCATCGACGAGTGCCCGGTGGAGGCGATCATCCCCGACGATCAGCTGGACGAGCGTGACGAGCCGTACCTCCAGATCAACGCGGACTACTACAAGGACCACGACGTCGAGGGCGGCCTCGTGCCACCGCGCAAGGCACCCAAGCTGCCCGAGAAGGAACTGCACGTGGCCATCGTGGGTGCCGGGCCGGCGGCCTTCTATGCCGCGGAGGAGCTCGTCCGCAAACCGGCCATCAAGGTCGACATGTTTGACCGGCTGCCGACGCCCTACGGACTCGTGCGCGCCGGGGTCGCACCGGACCACAGCGCCACCAAGGGCGTGGAGAAGACCTTCGCCTCGGTCGCGGCGAAGAAGAACTTCAGCTACTACCTCAATGTCGAGGTCGGCAAGCACATCAGCCACGACGAGCTGGTCGCCCGCTACCACGCGGTGATCTACGCGGTCGGCGCCGCGACCGACAAGCGGCTGGGAATCGAAGGCGAGGATCTGCGCAATTCGGTCGCCGCGACCCAGTTCGTCGCCTGGTACAACGGTCACCCGGACTTCGCCGACCTCGACGTCGATCTGTCGGGCGAGCGGGCCGTCGTGGTCGGCAACGGCAACGTGGCACTCGACGTCGCGCGCATCCTCGTCACCGACCCGGACGAGCTCGCCAAGACCGACATCGCCGACCACGCCCTCGCGAAGCTGCGTGAATCCAACATCTCCGAGGTGGTGCTCCTGGGCCGCCGCGGCGTGGCGCAGGCGGCATACACCAACAGCGAGTTCCTGGCACTCGGTGACGTCGACGGTGTCGACGTCGTCATCGACCCCGACGAGCTGGTCCTCGACCCGGCCTCGGAGGCGGCGCAGTCCGACGACACGCTCGACTCGACGATCGCCACCAAGGTGCGTCTCGCCCGAGAATTCGCCGAGCGTCCGCAGACGCCGGGCAACAAGCGCATCGTGTTCCGGTTCCTCACGTCTCCCGTCGAAATTGCCGGTGACGGGGAAGTGGCTACGCTTACGTGCGTGCGCAACGCCTACGCCGACGCGACCGGGACAGTCGCGGTGACACCCACCGAGGATCGGTTCGACCTCGAGACCGGACTGGTCCTGCGGGCCATCGGTTACCGGGGCGTGCCGGTCACCGACCTACCGTTCGACGAGGGGCACGGCGTCGTCCCCAACACCGAGGGGCGGGTCCAGACCGCGGCCGACGGCGATGTGATGCCCGGCCTGTACGTCACGGGTTGGATCAAGCGAGGAGCGACAGGGGGTATCGGCATGAACCGCATCTGCGGTCAGGAGACCGCGCAGGCGGTCATCGCGGACTTCGTCGCCGCCGCGTTCGACGACCCCTCGACCTCGCGGGACGACGTCGCCGCACTCGTGGCCGACCGCGGCGCCAACCGCATCGACCTCACGGGCTGGAAGGCGATCGACGCCGCCGAGAAGTCCGCGGGCAGGGCCACCGGCCGGGTCCGCACGAAGTTCGTCAGAATCTCCGAGTTCGAGGCGGCTGCCACCGCCGGGGCGCAGTGACCGTGCGCATCGCACTGCTCTCGTACCGAAGCAAGCCGCACTGCGGTGGCCAGGGCGTCTACGTCCGCCACCTCTCCCGCGAACTGGCACTGCTGGGGCACAGCGTCGAGATCTTCTCGGGGCAGCCCTACCCCGAACTGGACCAGGTGGCCATCGACGCCGGGGTCACCGTCACCAAAGTGCCGAGCCTCGGTCTCTACGACGAGCCGGACCCGTTCCGGACGCCTCGTCCGGGCGAGTACCGCGATTGGATCGACGTGCTCGAGGTCGGCTCGATGTGGACGGCGAGCTTCGGCGAACCGCTCACGTTCAGCCTCCGGGTGGCGCGCCTTCTCAAAGAGCGCCGCGACGACTTCGACATCGTGCACGACAACCAGTGCCTCGGTTACGGACTGCTCGACATCCAGAAGGCCGGGTTCCCGCTGATCGCGACGATCCACCACCCCATCACCCGCGACCGCACACTGGCGGTGAAGGCGGCCAAGGGGTGGCGCAAGATCAGTGCCTGGCGGTGGCATTCGTTCCTGCGCATGCAGGGGCGCGTCTCACGCCGTATCCCCGAGCTGCTCACCGTTTCCCGCAGCAGCGAGGTCGACATCCGCAAGGCCTTCGACATCCCGTCGGGTCGGATCACCACCATCCCGCTGGGGGTGGACACCGAGATCTTCACGCCGGCCGCCACGCGCGTTCCCGGACGTATCGTGTGTGTCGCCAGTGCCGACGCGCCGCTGAAGGGTGTCTCGTACCTGCTCGAGGCGGTCGCGAAGCTGTCCTCCGAGCGGGATGTCGAATTGGTACTGGTGTCTAAGTTGGACCCGAACGGTCCGTCCGCCAAGATGATCGAGGATCTGGCGATCGGCGATCGCGTCTCGGTGGTGTCCGGCCTCGAGGACTCCGAGATCGCCGGCCTGCTCGCCTCCGCCGAGGTGGCGTGTGTGCCCTCGTTGTACGAGGGGTTCTCGCTGCCGGCGGTCGAGGCCATGAGTTGCGGAACGCCGCTGGTGGCAACCCGGGCCGGTGCGATCCCCGAGGTCGTCGGCACCGCTGAGGAGGCGGCGTTGCTGGTGCCGCCGCGGGATTCCGGATGCCTGGCGCAGGCGATCGGCCGGCTGCTGGACGATGCCGATCTGCGGACGCGTCTCGGCGACGGTGGTCGTCGACGCGCCGAGGAGCACTACAGCTGGGCAGCAGTGGCCGCGAAGACTGCGGCTCACTACGAAACCGTGCTCGCCGGACATCGGCGGGCAACAGAAGGGACATCGAGTGCTCACAGTTGATTTCGACCGGCTTGGCGTTGGACCGGGCACCAAGGCGATCGACATCGGGGCGGGGCAGGGTAGGCACTCGTTCGAGATGTTCCGTCGTGGCGCGGAGGTCATCGCCTTCGACATGTCCGAGAGCGACATGTCCGACGTCGGTGAGATGTTCGACGCCATGATGGCGGAGGGTCACGTGCCCGCGTCGGCCAAGGCGCGCGCCGAGGTCGGGGATGCGCTTCGACTCCCGTACGCGGACAACAGCTTCGACGTCGTCCTGATGAGCGAGATCCTCGAGCACATCCCGACCGACGAGGGCGCGATCAATGAGATGGTGCGCGTGCTGAAGCCGGGTGGCGTCGCCGCGGTCACCGTGCCCCGGTACTGGCCGGAGAAGGTGTGCTGGGCCCTGTCGGACGAGTACCACGAGGTCGAGGGCGGACACGTCCGCATCTACAAGGCCTCCGAGCTCGCGGGCAAGTTGCAGCGAGCCGGACTCGAGGTCACCGGCACCGACCACGCCCATGCCCTGCACGCCCCCTACTGGTGGCTGAAATGCGCTGTGGGAGTCGAGAACAACGACAATGTCCTGGTGAAGGGCTACCACCAGCTGTTGGTCTGGGACATGATGAGCAAGCCGTGGCTGACCCGGGTCGGCGAGCAGGTGCTCAACCCGCTCATCGGCAAGTCGGTGGCCCTCTACCTGCGCAAGCCCGAGACCGCCACCGCGTCTTCATGACGGGGGCCTCCAGGACGGGAGCCCCATGACGGCCGTCCCGGCGATCCCCAGTGTGGTCACGGCCGAGCAGATGCGGGCCACCGGTGCCGCGATCGTCGGCATGCAGGAGGCCGACGGTGCGTTGCCGTGGTTCCCGGGCGGGCAGACCGACCCATGGGACCACATCGAATCGGCGATGGCGTTGTCCGTGACCGGGTTTCACTCCGAGGCAGAGGCGGCTTACGAGTGGTCGCGGCGTAAACAGCGCGACGACGGGTCGTGGCCGATCCGCACCGTCGTAGGAAAGGTGGAGGACGCCGGCACCGACAGCAACTTCTGCGCCTACATCGCGGTCGGGGTCTGGCATCACTATCTGATCACCGGTGACGACGCCTTCTTGCAGAAGATGTGGCCGGTGGTCTGGTCGGCGATCGACTGCGTGCTGCGCTTCCAGCGTGAGGACGGTGCGTTCCGCTGGGGCGGCGACCACCGGACCGGAGCGATGTTCGGTGAAGCGCTGATCACCGGGAACGCCAGCATCTTCCAAGCGCTGGACTGCGCGATCCGGATCGCCGGTGAGATGGATCAGCCCGACGCCGACTGGATCGCGGCGCACAGTGTGCTCGGCGACGCGATCCGTGCCGACGTCACGCGTGACGAGTGGCAGACCTTCACCCCGCCGTCCGAACACTCCATGGACTGGTACTACCCGATCCTCGGCGGCGCCGTCCGCGGACGCGACGGGCAGGAACTCATCGCGCGGCGGTGGGAACAGTTCGTGGTGCCCGGCAAGGGTGTTCGCTGCGTCGACCATCGTCCCTGGGTCACCGGCGCCGAGACCTGTGAGCTGGCACTGGCACTCGATGCCCTCGGTGACACCGCCGATGCCATCGAGCTCATCGCGTCGATTCAGCATCTGCGCGATCCGGACGGATCGTATTGGACCGGACTGGTTTTCGCCGATGGCAAACGCTGGCCCGTGGAGAAGAGCTGCTGGACCTCGGCGGCTGTGATCCTGGCGGCCGATGCGGTGAGCCGCACCAGCGTGGCCAACGGGATCTTCCGGGACGTCCGCCAGCGGCTCGTCGCACCGACTCCCTGAGCCGGCTGCGGAGGGCGCGGCCATCCGCGCTCCCTGAGGAGCGCGTCGAGGTCGACGAGAGCCACGAAGGGGTGGCGACGTCATCTCACCAGGACCCTTCGTGACGTGCCCTCCGCAAGCTCCGGGCGCTCCTCAGGGAGCAGGGGGTGACGCGCCCTCCGCAAGCTCCGGGCGCTCCTCAGGGAGCAGGGGTTGACGCGCCCTCCGCAAGCTCCGGCTCCTCAGGGAGCAGGGGTTGACGCGCCCTCCGCAAGCTCCGGCTCCTCAGGGAGCAGGGGTTGACGCGCCCTCCGCAAGCTCCGGCCTCCTCAGGGAACAAGAGCCAGGTGGTTCTTTCGACTCAGGGAGCGGGGGTGGGTCGCTTCGCTCGCACCTCCCACAACGGCCTACACGACCGCCGGGGTGATGCCGAGCTTGCCGGCCAGCTTGGCGAGGTAGCCGCTCGCGCGCTCGACCGAGTCGTCGGGGAGGCCGTACAGCACTGTCGTGACCCCGATCTCGCGCCACTTCTCGAGCTTCTCGGGTACCGGCCGGAAGTCGAGGACGACGATCTCGGGGTCGCCCGCACGACCGGCGTCGGACCAGATCTGCTTGAGCAACGACACCGACCCCTCGATGTCCTCCTCGCCGGGTGTGGTGATCCAGCCGTCGGCGCTGCGCGCGATCCACTTGAAGTTCTTCTCGTTGCCTGCCGCGCCCACCTGGACCGGGATGTGCGACTGCGTCGATTTGGGCCACGCCCAGCTGGGGCCGAAATTCACGAACTCGCCCGCGAACTCGGCCTCTTCCTTAGTCCAGAGCGCGGTCATCGCCTCGAGGTACTCGCGCAGCATCGTCCGCCTGCGCTTCGGCGGGACGTTGTGGTCGGCGAGTTCGTCCAGATTCCAACCGAATCCGACGCCGAGGGTGACCCTTCCGTTCGAGATGTGGTCGAGCGTCGCAATGGTCTTGGCGAGCGTGATGGGGTCGGACTGCACCGGCAGTGCGACCGCGGTGGCGAGCCGGATGCGTTCGGTGACGGCCGCGGCGGCGGCGAGTGACGTCCAGGGATCGAGGGTGCGCATGTAGCGCTCGTCGGGCAGGGTCTCGTCACCGGTGCGGGGATGCGCGGCGTCGCGTCGAGTCGGGATGTGGCCGTGCTCGGGAACGTAGTACGACGCGAAACCTGCGTCCTCGATGAGCGGGGCCAGGACGTGGGGCTTGAGCCCGCGGTCGCTGGTGAACTGCACGATCCCGAAATCCATGGGGCCCTCCGACGGCGTCGTTCGGTCGTCCGCGTTTTCCGGACGGTTGACTGGACACTAGTCTAGGTGATCGGCGTCACCCAGGCCAGAGGGCATCGGGGGCCTCACCGACTCATCCCTGCGGGTCGGTGGCCAGACCCGGCATGACGAACCGCTCGAGATGGCGTCGGACCTGCCGCGCGTCGTCGATGTCGAGGGCCTCACCCGGGGAGGTGCCGAGGCTGATCAGGACGCGCGCAACCCATTCGGACACCTCGTACGGATCGTGCGCGGGGTGTATCTCCCCGCGGGCGGCGGCCTGTTCGACGAACGGAAACCAGAACGCTGCCAGGTCGGGAACCAGCTTGACGACACCGACACCGGCGCATTCGGCGAACTCCGTGGGTTCCTCCGTGCGGAGTCGGAGCAGCAGCGTGCCCGGGTCGTCGTAGGCACCCCGGCCGATCCGGACGCCGGCGGTGAGTTGCCCGACCAGGTCGGGGATGGCGTCGAGTTCGGCCCGGGCGTCGCGCCAGAACGACTCGGTGAGACGGACGATGGTCGCGCCGATCATGGACGGTTTGTCCGGATAGTGCCGATACAGCCACGCGCGGGACACGCCTGCCGACTCCGCGACCTGCTGCATGGTGGTCGCCCGGATTCCCTTGTCGGCGAGCAGCTTCTGCGTGGCGTCGAGCAGTCGTTCGTGGACCGTCGTGGTCGAGGCCTCGGTCACTGACTCCTCCTGTGGTCGTGGTCGGTGCGCGCCGCGTCCCCACATCCACATGTCTGCTCAGGAGGGCGCTGCGTAGACAGTTCGCGGATTCTGTGTACACGATACGTCTCATCGTGTAGACACAAATCAGATTGTGTCTACATCCAACGGGTCCACCGAGGGGGCAGTGTGCCTTTACCAACCACCGCGATCATCGGCGCCGGTATCAGCGGGCTGACCGCCGGCAAGATGCTCACCGACTACGGCGTGCCGTACACCTGCTTCGAGAGTTCGGACCGGGTCGGGGGCAACTGGGCCTTCGGCAACCCGAACGGTCACAGCAGTGCCTACCGGTCGCTGCACATCGACACCTCGAAACACCAGTTGTCGTTCCGCGACTTCCCGATGCCCGACGAGTATCCCGACTTCCCGCACCACACCCAGGTCAAGGCCTACCTGGACTCCTACGCCGAGGCCTTCGACCTCTACTCCTCGATCGAGTTCACCAACGGAATCGAGCATGCGACCCGACTGGACGGGGGCGGCTGGGAACTGGAGACCCAGGGCGGTGAGCGCAGGCGGTTCGACCTGCTGGTGGTGGCGAACGGCCATCACTGGGATCCGCGCTGGCCCGATTTCCCGGGCGAGTTCGACGGAATCGAGATGCACGCCCACCACTACATCGATCCGCGTACCCCGCACGATTTCACGGGTAAGCGCATCCTCGTCGTCGGCCTGGGTAACAGTGCCGCCGACATCGCCGTCGAACTGTCGTCGAAGGCGCTGGACAACAAGCTGACCCTCTCCACGCGGTCGGGAGCGTGGATCGTGCCGAAATACTTCGGGGGCAAGCCCGCCGACAAGTACTACCGGTCGACGCCGTATCTGCCGACGTCGTGGCAGCGCAAGTTCGTCCAGGTCATGCAACCCGTGACCGCCGGCCGGCCGGAGGATTACGGTCTGCCGACACCGAATCACAAGTTCTTTGAGGCACATCCGACGCAGTCGGTGGAACTGCCACTGCGACTGGGCTCGGGCGACGTGACCCCCAAGCCCAACATCAGCCGGTTCGACGGGTCCACGGTCCACTTCGACGACGGGACCGCCGACGACTTCGACATCATCATCTACGCAACGGGTTACAACATCACGTTCCCGTTCTTCGACCCGAACTTCATCAGTGCGCCCGACAATCGGATCGACCTCTACAAGCGCATGTTCTACCCGGGAATCGACGACCTCGTCTTCGCCGGTTTCGCGCAGGCGGTTCCGACGCTGTTTCCCTTCGTGGAATGCCAGGCGCGGCTGATCGGGGCCTACGCCACGGGTCACTACCGGCTCCCGTCGGTACCGGAGATGCGGCAGACGATCGAGGCGGACATGCAGTACTACACCGGACACATGCTCGACCGCCCGCGGCACACGCAGCAACTCGATCACTATCTCTACGAACACAACATGCGGACCAAGGAGATTCCGGCGGGGATCCGGCGGGCCCACCAGCAGGGGCCGCCGACGTGGGCCGGGGTGGCCGACGATCTGGTCTCGAAGGGAGCATCCGCATGACCATTTCAAATGGTGCGACCACCGTACGCTTCCGATCGTCCGACGCCGACTGCGACGCCTGGTTCTTTCCGGGCGCGGAGTCTTCGCCGTTCGAGATCGACGGCAAGCGCCCCGTCGTCGTGATGGCGCACGGTTTCGCGGGGACCAAGGACTCGGGTCTGGCGCCCTATGCGCAACGGTTCGCCGACGCGGGGTTGGCCGTGTTCGCGTTCGACTACCGCGGCTTCGGGCTGTCCGGTGGCGAACCGCGACAGTCGATTTCGCTGGAACGGCAGGCCGACGACTACCGCGCCGCGATCGGCGCCGCCAAGAAACAGCCGGGAGTGGACCCGGAACGGATCATCCTCTGGGGAGTGTCGCAATCCGGCGGGCATGCGCTGACCGTGGCGGCCGACCGGACCGACGTGGCCGCGGTGATCGCGGTGGTGCCACTGGTCAATGGGCTCGCCGCCGGTCGCGTCGCCTACGCCCAGGTCGGCGGGGCGGCGATCGCCCGCTCGACCGCCACGGCAGTGGCCAGTTCGGTGGGTCGACGGCTGGGCCGGGGTCCGAAGATGTTGCGGGTCGTCGGCGAACCCGGCGACGTGGGCGCCGCGCTGACCGCACCAGGGTTTCTGGAGAGCTACCGCGCGATCGCGGGGCCGTCGTGGCGCAACGAGGTCGACGCCTCGGTCGGTCTCGAGATCGGCTCGTTCCGAGTCGACAAGCACGCCGCGCGCGTCGATGCCCCGGTGCTGTTCCAGATCGCCGACTTCGATTCCGCCGCACCGCCGTACGCGGCGTCGAAGACCGCGTTCAAAGCTCACGCCGAAGTGCGCCACTACCCGTGCGACCATTTCGACATCTTCGCGGGCAACGACTTCTTCGAGCTCTGCGTCACGCACGAGATCGGTTTCCTGCGCCGTCATCTGGCATCGAACGCCGACGTTGTGGAAGCGGCTACGCGATGAACCGGGCGGTCGTGATCGGGGGTGCCTCGGGGATCGGACTGGCCACCGTCGACGCGTTCGTCGGCGAGGGGATGCAGGTGGTGGTGGCCGACCGCGACGTCGAACGTGCCGAGCAGGTGGCGGCGACGCGCGACGGGGCGCGGGCGGTGCACATGGACGTGACCGACGAGGACTCGGTCGCAGCGACTTTCGCCGGCATCGGCGACTTCGACACGGTGGTGAACTGTGCCGGACTGTCGAATCCGGGTGCGCTGACCGAACTCGAACTCGATGCCTGGCGCAACACCGTCGACATCTGTCTGACCGGAACGTTCCTCGTGATCAAACACGCCGGCGCCCGGATCGCCGAGGGCGGATCGATCACCTGCATCGCCTCACTCAACGGCCGCCAACCGGGCGCCGGGATGGGGGCGTACTGCGCGTCGAAAGCCGGTGTGCTGATGCTCGTCGAGGTGGCCGCACTCGAACTCGCCGACCGTCGGGTGCGGGTCAACGCGGTGTCGCCGGGGCTTGTGATGACCCCGCTGACCGAGGGCATCGGCTTCGTACCGGGCCTCACCGAGGACTACCTCGACAACACCCCACTGGGCCGGAGCGGAGAACCCGCCGAGATCGCCGACACCGTAGCCTTTCTCGCCTCCGACAAGGCGCGTTGGATCACCGGTGCCGCCTTCGACGTCAACGGCGGTGCGCACCTGAAGCGCTATCCCGACGTGCTCGGCAAGGTGCGGGCGCTGGCCGGCGAGGCCTGACGCTGACGGCCTCCGACGTGGTCAGGCTTTCCGCGGTAGCGGTGCGCCCACCTCGCCCGAGTCGCGGCGGAGGACGCGCAGCGATCCCTCCGCCCGCACCTCGGTGAACTGTCCGGTTTCC
Source organism: Gordonia sp. AC31 (assembly GCF_031844505.1). Taxonomy (NCBI): domain Bacteria; kingdom Bacillati; phylum Actinomycetota; class Actinomycetes; order Mycobacteriales; family Gordoniaceae; genus Gordonia; species Gordonia sp. AC31. The sequence continues at coordinate 211,921 of NZ_JAUZVK010000002.1, read as the reverse complement.
AGTGCCTGGCAATAGATCTCGTACGGCGGGCGGCCGCCGTCGGCGGGGTCGGGGAAGACGTCGTGGATGAGCAGGGCCCCGCCGATGCGCACCCACGGCGCCCAGCCGTCGAGGTCGGTCTGCGCCGCCTCCATGCTGTGGCCGCCGTCGATGAAGACGAAATCCGCCGGTCGGCCCCAGACCTTAGCGGCGACGGCCGACGGGGCGAGCAACCCGACGACGGTGTTGTCGAGCCTGGCGTCGAACATGGTGCGGCGGAAGCGTGCCGAGGTGTCGAGCGTCCCGGTGTGTGCGTCGACGAGGGATTCGTCGTGGTACTCCCAACCGGGCTGGTGTTCCTCGGAACCGCGGTGATGGTCGACGGTCACGATGACGGCGTCGTTCGCTTCGCCGGCCGATCCCAGGAAGACGGTGGATTTCCCGCAGTAGGTACCGATCTCCACGCCGACCTTCGTCGAATCAGGTTGGGACAGATATTCTCCGGCGATCTCGAAGAGCGTCTGGGCCTCGTCGAGCGGCATGAATCCGGGTGCCTCGTCCGCGACGCGGAGGCGGTCGGGGGAGGGTGCGTTCGGCGACTGTGCCGCAGGTTGTGACATGGCATCAGATCCTATCGGGTGTGTGACGGTCGCCGCGTAGGGTGAGCCGTATGAAAGCTCAGGTACTCACCGCAGAGACAGGCCCGTCCGGACTCGAGTTGCAGGACGTTCCCGATCCCACCCCGGCCGACGGCCAGGTCGTCGTCGACGTGAAGTCGTGCGGCGTGTGCTTCCCCGACGTGCTGATGAGTCAGGGCAAGTACCAGCTGCGCGTGCCGACGCCGTTCACGCCGGGTACCGAGGTCGCCGGCGTGGTGCGCTCGGCTCCCGAGGGTGCCTCGGTGAAGGTCGGGGACAAGGTGCTCGTGGCGTCGATCGTCGGCGGATTCGCCGAACAGGTCGCGGCCGCGCCCGAACAGCTCCTGCCGCTTCCCGACGGGCTGTCCTTCGAGCAGGGCTCGGCCATGGGCATCAACTACCAGACCGCCTTGTTCGCGCTGAAGACCCGTGCGCACACCCAGCCCGGTGAGGTGGTCGGCGTGCTCGGCGCCGCCGGCGGCGTCGGGACCGCGTCGATCATGGTCGCCAAGGCGATGGGCGCGAAGGTCATCGCCATCGTCCACCGGAAGGGTGCCGAGGACCTGCTGCGCAGCGCCGGGGCCGACGAGATCGTCCAGCTCGAGGAGGGCTGGGGTACCAAGCTCAAGGAGATCGTCCCCAAGGGCGTCGACGTGATGATCGACCCGTCGGGCGGCGAGGTGTTCGACGAGGCACTCCGTCAGGTCGCCCCCGATGGCCGCTACGTCGTGGTGGGCTTCGCGGCCGGTGGCATCCCGACCGTCAAACTCAATCGAGTCCTGTTCCGCAACATCGCCGTCGTCGGGGCCGCGTGGGGCGAGTACGTGCGCACCCATCCGGAACTGAATCTGCCCGCGAAGCTGCACGAAGAGCTGTCGAAGATGATCGCCGACGGGATGGAACCCCAGGTCAACGTGACCTACACGCTGGATCAACTGCCGGAAGCGTTGACCGATCTGGCCGAAGGGCGGATTCTGGGGAAAGCGGTGGTCAAGATCGGCGAGTAGGCCCTCGGCGGGTCGGCCGGTTGCGAGGTCGCATCGCCTTCCGCCCAGCGCGTCCGTCATCGAAGGGATCTGCCATGTGCCGCAACATCACCGAACTCCGCGGACTCGAACCGCCGGCCACCGAGGACGAGATCGAGGCGGCCGCGCGGCAGTACGTGCGCAAGGTGAGTGGAGTTCGCAACCCATCGCCGGCGAATGCGGAGGCCTTCGAGGCCGCGGTGGTCGCCGTGACCGCGGCTACCCGCACGCTGCTCGACGTCTTGCCCGAGCGTCGTCAGCCGCCGAAGACGGTGCCCCCGCTCCGGCGCCCCGAGGTGCAGGCGCGGATTGCCGCTCGGGGCTGAGGAGTCCCACACAGGTTCAGCAGTAGGTATCGCGAGGCGATACCTACTGCTGAACTCGTCCTGAGGTGGTGGAGCCTACGAGCCGGCGGCTTCGTCACTGCCGGTGACGATCATTTCCGCGAAGTCCCACAACAGATTGTCGAAAGCCTCGATTGCGTAGAAGATTGCAGACAGCATGATATTTCCCGCTTTCACTTCGAATTCGACAGTGGACGCAGGCCGCAACAAAGGCGCACGTCGGCGGCCCGTGGGATAGCGGGATGGGTGCCAGATGATCAAGAGGGGGTTGATTTCTGGCGCGGTGAAGAAATGATGTTACAAATCCCGAATCCCTGTATCATTGGTAGCACGCGAATCGTTTTCCGACAAGCAATTGGCAAATTCCGATAGAGAAGTATCGGCGTCGACCCCACGCAAGTGTCCCCGATGATCGGCGTGAGATGGCCAGGCCGACGGTGGCCTCCGCAGCGCGCCTCGCAGGCGCCCCGTGACGACGACGATCCCCAGCTCAACCGGGTTAAACCCACCGGCGAGCAAAAATTTGGGACACCTCCTGCGCGTGGGGATAGTGTCGACATGGTGTCCAACCACCGATCCCATCGCGCCCGACGGGCCGCGCCGCGCGCCGTGCGCGTCGTCGCGCTGGCACTGACGGTCGCCATCGTCGGCCTGCTGACCATCCTCGGCGGACCTGCGCCACGAGCCCAGGCGGCTCCCGCCGACAGCTGTGCGCCCGCTGGACTCGCGTCGGCCTCGGCCGCGCCGGTCAACCTCGCCGCAGCCGATCAGGGCGGTGAGGACCGCTACACCACCAAGTCCACCACGCCGCTCGACCAGATCGACGTGAGTCGTCTCGAGTTGCTGTCGCCCGGCAAGATCTCCGTCGGCACGCTGTCGGACGCCGGACCGAGCATCTGCGTCAACGGCGCGGGCGACTTCACCGGCTTCGACAACGAACTCCTCAAGGCCGTCGCCGTGAAGCTGGGTCTGCAGATCGAGTTCAACGGCACCGAGTTCGCCGGCCTGCTGTCCCAGGTCGCCAACAACCGCTTCGACGTCGGGTCGTCGTCGATCACCACCACCGACGACCGGCGCAAGACCGTCGACTTCACCAACGGCTACGACTTCGGCTACTTCTCACTCGTGGCGCCGACCGACGGGGCGATCAAGGGCTTTGGCGACCTCTCCGACTCGACGCGCATCGCCGTGGTCCAGGGCACCGTCCAGGACGACTACGTCGTCAACACCCTGGGCCTCGACCCGGTGAAGTTTCCGGACTACGCCACCGCCTACGCCAACCTCCGGAGCGGTCAGGTCGACGCCTGGGTCGCACCGTCGCAGCAGGCGGAGGGTGCGGTCCGAGAGGGCGACGGCACCGCGATCGTCGAGAACACCTTCAGCGTCAACAACTTCGTCGCGTGGGCCGTCGGCAAGAACAAGCCGCGGCTCACCGAGGCCCTGAACTCCGGACTCGACGCCATCATCGCCGACGGCACGTATGCCGACCTCTACGTCGACTGGGTGCCGCGCGAGCTACCCGAGGGGTGGAAGCCGGGCAGCAAGGCGGCGCCCGCGCCCGAACTCCCCGACATCGCCGCCATCGCCGCCGAGAACGCGGAGAAGGCGGGCCCGGCCGAGGAGACCGCGCCCAAGAGCACCCTGGAACAGCTCGGCGACACCTTCTTCAATTGGGATCTCTACAAGGAATCGTTCCCGGAGCTGATCAAGACCGGGCTCGTGAACACCTTGATCCTGTCCGTGGTGTCCGGGGCGCTCGGCACCATCCTGGGCATGATCCTGGCGCTCTGCGGCATCTCCCGGTCGCGGTGGCTGCGCTGGCCGGCGCGCGTCTACACCGATATCTTCCGCGGACTGCCCGCCGTCGTCGTCATCCTGATCGTCGGACTCGGTGTGGGCCCGGTGGTCAAGGGCATCACCGGCAACAACCCGTACTGGCTCGGGGCGGTCGCCCTGGCCCTGCTCGCCGCGGCCTACATCGGCGAGATCTTCCGGTCCGGAATCCAGAGCGTCGACGACGGGCAACTCGAGGCCTCGCGGGCCATCGGGTTCAGCTATCGGCAGTCGATGCGTCTGGTGGTGGTGCCGCAGGGCGTGCGGCGGGTGCTCCCGGCGCTGATGAACCAGTTCATCAGCCTGATCAAGGACAGCTCGCTGGTGTACTTCCTCGGGTTGCTGGCCAGCCAGCGGGAATTGTTCGCGGTCGGCCGCGACCTGAACGCGCAGACGGGCAACCTCTCGCCCCTCGTCGCCGCGGGAATCATGTACCTGATCCTCACGATCCCGCTGACGCACCTGGTCAACTACATCGACCGGCGCCTGCGCACCGGACGTCCCACCGACGTCCAGGACGACCCGCTGCCCCCGACCGTCGTCGAGAAGGGATAGGTCCATGCCTGATCTCAACAAGTCCGAGACCGACACCGAGGGCTCCCAGACGCCGGGCTCCCGGACGCCGAGTGCGACCGCCACCCGGACGGCCGTCTCGCTCACCGGCACCGACCTGCACCTGTCCTTCGGCAAGCACCACGTGTTGCGGGGCGTCGACATCCAGGTCGACGCCGGCACCACGACGACGGTCATCGGACCGTCGGGCTCGGGCAAGTCCACTCTCCTGCGAGTGCTGAACCGGCTGCACGAACCCGACCAGGGCGACATCCTGCTCGACGGCCGGTCGGTCCTGAAGGACAACCCGGACGAACTCCGACGCCGGATCGGCATGGTGTTCCAGCACTTCAACCTGTTCCCGCACAAGAGCGTCGTCGACAACGTCGCTCTCGGACCGCGCAAGTTGAAGGGGCTGAGCAGGGACGAGGCCCGCGAGGTCGCGCTCCGTCAGCTCGAGATCGTCGGGCTGACCAACAAGGCCGATGTGCGCCCGGCACGCCTGTCCGGCGGCCAGCAGCAGCGGGTGGCCATCGCCCGTGCGCTCGCCATGACCCCCGAGGTCATGTTCTTCGACGAGGCGACCTCCGCCCTCGACCCGGAACTGGTCAAGGGGATCCTCGCGCTCATGGCCGACCTCGCCAGCGAGGGGATGACCATGGTGGTCGTCACCCACGAGATGGGCTTCGCGCGCAACGTCTCCGACAACGTGCTGTTCATGGATCACGGTGCCGTCGTGGAGACCGGGCGTCCGGAACAGGTCTTCGACGACGCGACGTCGGATCGGCTGCGGGCGTTCCTGTCCCAGGTGCTGTAGGCGCTCGCCCCGGTCAGCCGATCCCGAAGAGCCTGGAGCCGTTGCGGTAGAACACGTCTCGGAGCCACTCGGCCCCGAGGTCGAGGCGGATGATCGCCTCGAGGGCGTGGGTGTAGCCGTAGGGGATGTTCGGGAAGTCGCTGCCGAACAGGATCTTGTCGCCGGCGTCGGCCAGTCGCGGCAGGTAGTCCGACGGGAACGGGGCGTCCTCTTCGGCGAAGTCGGTGAACGCCATCGTGGTGTCCAGGCGCACGTTGGGGTACTCCAACGCGAGGTCGAGGAACGCGGTGTACTCGGGCATCCCCATGTGCGCGACGATCAGCGGCAACGACGGAAACCGGTGCAGCAGTTCGCGGATGGGGTCGGGTCCGGTGTACGTCCCCGGGGCGGGCCCGGAACCGCAGTGGATGATGACCGGAACCTGGGAGTCGGCGATCTGCGACCACACCCCGTCGAGCAGCGAATCCGTCGGGGCGAAGTCGCCGACCTGGATGTGGCATTTGAAGACCTGCGTGCCGGCTTGGATGGCGCGGGAGACGTAGGTGTGGGCGGACTCCTCGGGATAGAACGTCGCCGTGTGCAGGCAGTCGTCGTGGTTGGCGGCGAAGTCGTGCGCCCAGCCGTTCAGCCACTCGGCCATGTTCGGTTTGTGTGGATAGACCAGGGACGAGTAGGCCCGCACCCCGAAGTCGCGCAGGGTGGCGACGCGGACGTCCTCGTCGGCGCGGTAGGTGATCGGCCACTCCCGTCCGACCAACGGCCCGACGGAATCGAAATAAGCCCACACCTTGTCCATCACCGGTCGCGGCATGAAGTGGGTGTGGACGTCGACGATGCCCGGCAGGCCCAGCTCGGCAGAGATCGCGCGCACCTGCCGCGCCTCGTCGGTGCTGAACGGCTCGGGGGCTTCGGGGACGGCACTGTTCACCCGAGTGACCGTACGCCGGTTGCGCGGGCGTCCGCGAGTGCCGTTCAGCCGACCGTGGACACCCCGGGCGCGATCAGCACCTTGCGGTGGTCATTGGGCGCCGAGAGCTCGCGGACGACGCGATCGGTCTCGTCGAGCCCCACGATCCCGCTGACCAGCGTCGACGACCCGATCACGCCCTTGTTCAACTCCGCTGCGGCGGTGTCGAACTCGCGCTTGGTGTAGTAGGAGACGAAGTGCATGGTGATCTCCTTGACGACTCCGGCCACCGGCATGAACGTGTCCGGGCTCAAGCAGACGCCCGCGATGACCACTGTGCCGTGGGTCGCGACCGCGTCGAGGGCGGACGCGATCATCCCCGGCTTGCCCACGCACTCGACGACCACGTCGAAGCCCGATTCGACCTGGGCGGGGAGTTCGTCCGGAGCGCACACCGCGGACGCGCCGAGATCGAGTGCGGCCGCGCGCCTGCCCGGCGACGGGTCCGAACACACGAGTTCGGTGGCCACGCCGCGGGAGAGCCAGTGCAACGCCGCGAGGCCGACGGGACCGGCGCCGAGGACCAGCACCCGGTCGCCGGGCCGGACGGACGCGCGGGTGACGGCGTGCAGACCCACCGCCAGCGGCTCGACCAGCGCGCCGTCGACCGGGTCGATGTCGTCGAGTAGGACACTCTCGGCGGCACCGACCACCGCGAACTCGGCGAGTCCGCCGGGTAGGACGCCGAGTCCGAGGGTGCGCGCAGACGGGCAGCGGGCGACGTCACCGGTGAGACAGGCGCGGCACCGATGGCACCCGATGACCGGCATGGCGGCCACGGCGTCGCCGACCCGGAAGGCGTGGGGGACGTCCGGGTCCGCGGGCCCGATGCCGACGACCTCGCCGGCGAACTCGTGGCCCATGATCGTGCCGGCCGGGAGCAGCGGCGCGGTCGACAGGTCGGAACCGCAGATCCCGTTCGCCGCGACCCGCAGAACGAGTTCGCCGGGCCCCGGTGTCGGATCCGGACGGTGCTCGACGACGAATCCGCCTGGGCCGAACTCTCCTGGGCCGGACTCTCCGGGGCCAAGCTCTCCGGGGGCGGTCACCGCGGCTCGCATCAGCCCGCCGACCAGCGCACCGACGGGACATCGACCGCGGAGCGGGGCACGATGAACACCCCTTCGGCGTCGCAGGTGACCCCGTCGGCGTCGGAGATCGTGCCCCGGACGATGCGTTTGCGTCCGCTGTGCTCGGTCACCGACGCCTGCGCGACCAGTGCGCCCAGGGGCGTCGGTCGCCCGTACCGGACGGTGAGGGTGCCGGTGTAGCACGGCCCCTCGACACTGGCCGCGTTGCCGAGGACGTGATCGAGGACCATCGCGCACACCCCGCCGTGCACCTGACCGGGCGGCCCCTCGTAGGCCGCTCCCAGCGTGAACTCACTGCGGACCCCGTCGGCGTCATGCACGACGTCGAGCGGTGGCGCGAGCGCGTTGCGCACGCCGATGACCGCATTTCCCCAGGCCATTCCGGTGTTCTCGCGCGTGTGTCGCACCCCGAAGGCCCCGTCCATCTGGCTTCTCCGCAAGTCGGCCACCACCTCGGCAATCCGTCGGCGTGCTTCTTCGAGGTCGTCCTCGGCGACCTCGGTGCGGATCACCGCGTCGACGAGGTCCCGGACGGTGTCGGTGAGAGGGGTGTAGACCGCGCGGCGACGCGCGACCTCCGCTTCGGAGATGTCCTCCAGGATGAAGTCCATAAGGCTACCGATCAGTCAGTTGTGGCATGGGTAACGAAGTGTGGCGACGCAAAGTAGAACGTGTTCTAATTTAACCACTAGAACGTGTTCTCATTTTGCGGTTCCGAGGACATCGACCCCGGTCGGACATCTGGCTCCGACCGATCCAGCGGTGATCCGCGCGAACCGCGAAATCGATCCCACAGGAGATGGACCGATGAGTGCCGAGACCTTCGACCTCACCGCACGCGACGAGACCTGGGTGAAGCGGGTGCTGCCCGTGCTCAAGCTCGTGGCCAAGACCTACTTCCGCTCCGAGGTCCGGGGCATGGACAAGGTGCCCGACGGCGGTGCCCTCCTCGTGTCCAACCACTCGGGCGGTCTGATGGCCTTCGACGTCCCGGTGATCAGCGTGGCCTTTGCCGACGAGTTCGGGGCGGACCGGCCGTTGTACACCCTGGCCCACGACCTCATCTTCACCGGATCGGGCAAACAGATCTTCGGAAAGGTCGGGTTCCTGCCGGCTCACCCGAAGAACGCGGTCGCCGCCCTGCGGTCCGGCGCGGCCACCATCGTGTTCCCCGGCGGGGAGTGGGAGGCGCTGCGGCCGAGCAGCCAGAGCGCGACGATCGACTTCCACGGTCGGACCGGGTACATCCGCACCGCACTCGAGGCGGGCGTCCCGATCGTCCCGATCGTCACCATCGGGGGCCAGGAGACGCAGCTGTTCCTCAACCGCGGTGACACGCTGGCCCGGATACTGCGGCTCGACAAGCTGATCCGCACCGACACCGCTCCGTTCGCGCTCGGCTTCCCGTTCGGTCTGACCGCGCACCTCCCGCCGAACATCCCGTTGCCGTCGAAGCTGGTCACCGAGGTTCTCGACCCGATCGACATCACCGCCGAGTTCGGCAACGACCCCGAACACGACGAGGTGGACCAGATGGTCCGCAAACGCATGCAGCACGCACTGGACGACCTCGCCCGCAAGCGCCGATTCCCGGTCATCGGCTGATCACCAGGAGACGACGATGATCTCGCAACTCCGCGATCGCGTCACCACACAGATGTGGCTCGTTCGCACCCTCGTCCGCAGCGGCTTTCTCGGTTCGCTTCGGGTCGATCGCTATGTCCGCATGGGGCTCAACCTCCGTCGGCACGGCGGTGCCTCGCCGGTGAGCGGGATCGGCCTCGCCGCGGCGCGCGATCCCGACGGACTCGCCCTCATCGACGAGGCGGGACAACTCACCTGGCGCGAGCTCGATGCCCGCTGTGACGCGCTCGCCGTCGGTCTGCGCGATCTACCCGGCACGACCGTCGGCACCGTCGCCATCCTTTGCCGCAACCACCGCGGTCTCATCGAGGCGCTCGCCGCGACGTCCCGGCTCGGTGCCGACGCGGTACTCCTCAACACCGGGTTCGCCGGACCCCAGCTCGCCGACGTCCTCGAACGTGAACAGGCAGACGTGCTCATCGCCGACGACGAGTTCGACACCGTCGTCGAGGGCGCGGCGCAACGACTTCCGGAACTGCGGCGCATCCGTGCATGGACGGAGTACGAGTCGTCGCAAGGTGTCACCGTCAACGGACTGATCGGCGCGAATCGCGGCGCGCGACCCGCGCGACCCGCGCGGCCCGATCGTGCCGGCCGGATCGTGTTGCTGACCTCGGGAACCACCGGAACGCCCAAGGGTGCGCGCCGAGGCGGAAGCACCGACGTGGCGTCCCTCGCCGCGATGCTCGACCGGATTCCCTGGCGCGCAGGCGAGTCCATCGTCATCGCGGCCCCGGTCTTCCACGCATGGGGTTTCGGGCAGGTGGCCATCGCGGCGACGATGACGTGCACGATGATCATGCGCCGTCGCTTCGATCCCGTGGCGACGCTCGACATGGTCCGCGACCACGGGGCCACCGGCCTCGCCGTGGTTCCGGTGATGCTCGAACGCATCACGGACCTCCCCGACGACGTCCTCGACGACCACCCGATGCCGACACTGCGCTTCGCCACCGCGAGCGGATCGCGGATGCGCTCCGACGCTCTCGTCGCATTCCTGGACCGGTACGGCGACGTGGTCTACAACAGCTACAACGCCACCGAGGCGGGTCTCATCACCACCGCCACCCCAACCGATCTGCGCACCGCGCCGGAGACCGCCGGGCGGCCGCTCGCGGGTACGAGTGTTCGCATCCTGGACGACGACGACCGCGAGGTCCCCGTCGGCGAGGTCGGGCGCATCGTGGTCGCGAACAACTCCGGGTTCGACGGTTACACCAGCTCGGACACCAGGGCATTCAGCGACGGACACATGGTGTCGGGCGATGTCGGCCGCTTCGACGAGAACGGGCTGCTGTTCGTCGTCGGCCGCGACGACGAGATGATCGTCTCCGGTGGGGAGAACGTGTATCCCCTCGAGGTCGAGTTGGTCATCGGGGCTCTCGACGAGGTGGTCGAGGTCGCGGTGACCGGGGTCGACGACGACAGGTTCGGCCAGCGTCTCGTCGCCCATGTGGTGCGAGCACCGGAGGCCGAGATCGGCGCCGAGGACATCCAGCGGCACGTGCGAGAACAGCTCGCCGGGTTTAAGGTCCCCCGCGACGTCCACTTCCTCGACGAACTGCCGCGCAATGCGACCGGCAAGATCCTCAAACGCGAACTCCCGTCCGCCCCGTCGACCGAACGAAAGGTGAGCTGAATCATGCACGCTGTCAAGCAGATCGACCGCTCCACCGGTGTTCTGGACGCCGAACGGATGTCCGGTCCCGACGCGCTGATGCTGAACATGGAATCGGCGTCGACCCCGATGCACACACTGAAGGTCGCGGTGCTCGACACCTCCCGTCGTGGCCGGCCCCTCGATCTCACCGAGATCGCCGACGTCCTGCCCGACTACCTCGGCATGTTCCCGCGCGCGACCCAGCGGCTCGCGTGGGCTCGCGGACACGGCGCCCGTCCCTTCTGGGTGCACGACAACGACTTCGACGTGCGCCGGCACCTGGACGAGCGTTCCGCCGCCGCACCGGGGGGACGTGCCGAGCTGGACGCGATCCTGTCCGAGCTCGCCGTCCGGCAACTCGATCGGAGTCGGCCGCTCTGGGGACTGACCCTCGTGCACGGTCTCGCCGGTGGGCGGCAGGCGGTCGTCGTCCGCGTCCATCACGCCGTCGCCGACGGTCTCGCCGCACTCAACACGTTCATGGCCGCGACCGCCGGTCCGGATGAGCGGGTCGAGCAGGCGCCGATCTCCGCGACCCGCATCGAGCACGACGACGACGAGCTCACGCGCGCAGCGCGTTCGGAATCCTGGCGTATGGTTCGTCGCCTGCCGTCGGCAGCGTCGGCACTGGCGCGTGCGGTTGTCGCGAAACGCCGGGCCGGCGATGCCGAACTCATCCCGAAACCCCTGACGGTCCGTCGGACGAGTTTCAACGCCCGCAGCGGCGCCGAACGCGTGTGTGCGTCCGGCGACATCCCGCTCGCCGCCGTCCAGCGACTCGCGCTGGCCACCGGAAACACCGTGAACGGGGCTCTGCACGGTGTCATCGCCGGTGCGATCCGGGCGGAACTCATCGCTCGCGGCGAGGAGCCGGGAGTGTCGGTCTCGATCTTCGGGGTATGCAAGGACCTGGCCTCCACCCGTGTGCACGGCAACGAGATCGCCACCGCGATGGCCTATCTCAGGTCGGATCTGGCCGACCCGATCGAGCGGATCGCGGCCACCGGTGAGAGCTGCGCGGCGACTGTTCGATGCCGGCGCGAGGTCGGCTTCGATCTCACCGACGCGCTGGCCACCTACACCGGACGGCTCGGCCCGACCTTCCGCGGTCTGGCCGCGAATCGCGCGCCGCTGGTGATGAACAACATCACCACCGCCAACATGCCGGGTCCGCGCACCACGCGGTGGGTCGGGGACATCGAGGTCGTCGACTGGATCTCGTTCGCGCTGGCCATCGCACCCGCCGACGTCAACCTCACCACCTACAGCTATGCCGGCAGGCTCAGCATGGGCCTCATCGCGACACCGGAGTCGATGCCCGACCCGGCCGGCTTCTTGCGGCGGGTGGCCGACGCGGTCGCCGAGGCCGCCGATGCGCTCGGACGGACGACCGCCGACGAGGACGAGAACAGTACCGCGATGGCGCAGGAGGCGAGTTGATCGACTGGGAGTCGGGAGCAGCACGACTGGGGTTGTTCGCGAAAGTGCTGCCCCGTGCGATCGGCAGTTCGCGTGCGGCCGGCCGCGGGGATCCCGCGACGGGCGTCCCGCCGGCGGACTGCGGTCCGCGGATGGTCGGGGAGACCGCCGTCGACGAGCTGTTCATCGCGGTCAACTCGGTGATCCGGGACATCCCGCCGATCGACTTCGTGGAAGACTGCGTCGACCGATGTGTCGGTGTCGCAGATGAACTGGCTGCCCTCGGTCCGTCGCGAGTCCACCTCGACCCCGGCCCACCCGGCATCGTCTCCCGCAACCGGAAGACCTTCGGGACCACCTCGTTCGATCACATCGACTACTCGGTGGCGGTGCCGCTCCCGGAATCGATCGCCGCGGCCGACCCCTACGCCGACGGGATCGCCTCGGTGCGGGTGCTGTCACGACGACGCGCCGGTCGCCGTTGGTTGATCTGGGTCCACGGGGCGGCTCAGGGTCGGGCCGACGATCTCTACGCGTTCCGCGCGGCCAACCTGTACAACAAGCTCGGTTACGACGTGGTCTTCCCCGTTCTTCCGGCCCACGGCTCGCGGCGAGTCGAGAAGGTGGCCTATCCGGGGTTCGATCCACTGGTCAACACCGTCATCACCATCCGGGCGATCGCCGAGATCCGTTCGCTCATCACGTGGATCGAGAGTCAGGAACCCGCCGACATCGCGATCGCGGGCACGTCGCTCGGCGGACCGATCGCCGCGATGGTCGCCTCGATGGACCCCCGTATCAGCTCGGTGCTCGCCGTCGTGCCGATGCTGCAGATGCATGCCACCCTGGCTCATCACATGGAGCGCGGCGGGTCCAAGGGGCGCCATCTCGCGTCGTTGATGCGGAGCGAGCCGGTTCGTGCGGTCTCGTCGGTCATCAACCCACTGTCCGTGGAGCCGGTTCCGACACCAGAACGCCGCATGGTGGTCGCGGCGCTCAACGACCGGGTGACCTCCGTGACCGCCGCCCAGCAGCTACACAATCACTGGGGTGGGAAAGTCCACTGGTACTCCGGTAGCCATGTCGGACACGCCATCTCGGGCAGTATCCGACAGGCCACCGACGAATTCTTCCGCGCCGCTCCGCCCCCGCGGTCCGACAGCGAACCGGGCCTCCGTTCGCTGATGTGAGGCAGCGCTGACCTCTTCTGCTCCCTAATCCGAAAGAACGCCCTGCCCCTGCTCAGGGAGCAGTAGTTGGGCTCGCACCTCAGGGGGGTGGGTTCGTTTCGCTCGCACCTCACGGGGTGCTGTGATACCCCAGTTCCTCCGCGCGGCGGACCAGTGCCAGGTTGCGTTCCCAGGATGCGTCGACCGGGTCGTCGGGATGGTGTGCCGAGGCCCACGTGCCGTAGACATTGGCCCACACCCCGAACCGGGGCCCGGTCACGAGTTCGCTCCTGTCGCGGGACGCTGCAGCCAGGAGTCGAGTTCGAAGTCTTCTTCGATGCTGCCCTGCTCGACCAGGAAAGCCTTGGTGCCGGTGAGCAATTCGACGGCGCGGGCCGGGAACGGCTCCTCGGAGTAGCCCTCGGGGTTGGCGGCGGCACGGACGGCGGCTTCGGGTGCCTTGGAGTTGCCGAGCTCGAACTGGAGGTACTCCTCCCAGTTCGCCTTCGCGTAGCGGACCGACGACGCGTGCAATTGCTGCCACGTCGCGGCGAAGTCCGGATTCTTCTCCAGGAACTGGTCACTGCTGACCGTCACGCTGGTGCCGGCCAGATCGGGATGGTCCCGGTAGACCGAGTCCACCAGGTGAAATCCCTTGCCTTCGAGGGTCTGCAGCGCCACCGACGGGATGACGCCGGGCAGCGCCGCTCCGTCGATCTCCCCGGAGTTGAGTGGGGCCTCCTGATCGGCGGGATACAGGTGGATCAGGTTGGCGGTGATGCCCTGTTCGGCCAGTGCGCCTTGCAGATAGCGGTCGATGTAGGACCCCTTCGGCACACCGATGTTCTTGCCCGCCAGGTCGGCCAGCGAGCGGATCGACGGGTCTTTGGCCACCACGCCGGCATCGTTGTCGAACTGGTTGATCGACAGCAGGCGGGTTTGTAGTCCCGAGCCGCGGGCGACGAGGGCCGGGGTGTCACCGTAGCTCGCCACGTCGAGGCGTCCGCCGATGAGCGCCTGGTTGAGATCGGGCCCGTTCGGGAAGTTGAAGACCTCGACGTTGTTGACACCGAGCGGGGCGAAGGCCTCGAGCAGTTCGCCTCGACTGTGGGCGAAGCCGACCGGACCGGCGATCACGTTGCTCGAGCCGATGACGCCGATCCGGAGTGTGTCGATGACCTCGCGCTGCGCCGACGACGCGTCGTCGGAACCGCACGCGGCCACCGCTGCGATTGCCACGCCCGCCGACAAGAGGGCGAGGGCGCGTCTGATCCGGCGCAGCGGTGATCCGAAAGATGATGTGGTGGGCATGAGTTCTCTGTTCTGGCGATCTGAAGGGATGAACGGGGTGAGCCGGTCAGTCGGCGTGTTGCTCGACGAGCCGGGGTGGCGGGTCTCCATGCGGGATCGGGGGCCCGACCGCGGTGAGGCTTCCTGGTGCGCGCCCCTTGCCCCAGCCGAGCCGCTCCCGGTAGCTGCCGATCAGCCCGAGCGGCAACGATTCTCGGGTGCCGAGTGGGGACGACTCCGGGCTGACGTAGAGAGCGTCGGTGGGGCAGTACGCCTCGCACATGAAGCAGGTCTGGCAGTCGGACTGCCGTGCGATGACCGGTACGCCGTCGAGTCCGGTGTCGAAGACGTTGGTGGGACAGGCATTCACGCATTTGTCGCAGGCGATACACGCCGACGCGACGACGAGCTCGATCACGCGGGAATCCTGACGGCGAGCCGAGGGGCCGGGTCTGGCCGGCGGACAGCCGATCCGGGTGCGGCGACCCAGACATCGCCGAGTCCGCCGGTGCGGACGTGATCGCCCAGTGCCGGGTCGAGCTCGGGGTGGTCGGCGCGCTTGCTCATCCCGCGGGATTCGGTGCGGGCGAGTGCGGATCGGTAGATCCACCGTCCGACCGCGGTGATCGCAGCCGCCTCCCGCGCGCGGACGCGCCCCGCCGGTGTGCGGGCGCCGTAGGCCGGGCCGGAGACCTCATCCCACAGCGAGTCCAGGGCGTTCAGCGCCGGACCCATACGGTCGCCGTGACGCAGGTAGTTCTTCTCGAAGGGGATCAGTTCGCCCTGTGCGGCGGTCACCACCTCGTCGGGTGTGATCCCGCTCCGGGCGGAGTCCAATCCGACGGTGCCGGCGCCCGAGAGCCGATCGAGTGGGGATGCCCCGCCCGCGTCGCGGGCCGCTCGTGCCGCGGCAGCGCCTGCGAAACCGCCCGACGACATCGCCCAGGCGGAGTTGTGACTGCCGCCGCCGGTGAAGCCACCGCAGATCCGCTCGCGGGTGGCGGCGTCGCCGGCCGCGTAGAGACCCGGGACGCCGGTCCAGCAGTCCGCGTCGACGATGTCGATGCCACCGGTTCCGCGAACGGTGCCCTCGGCGAGGAGATCGACCTCGAACCGGTCGGTGAACGGGTTGATGCCCCGGCGGTCGAACTGGAGGAAGAAGTTGGGTTGACCCTGGCGCATCTGTGCCGCCACCCGCTCATCGGCCCGGTCCAGCTGTGCGTAGACCTTCTCCTGCAGCAGAGTCCGTGCGATCACCGACCGCCCCTTCGTCGATCCCGCACCCTCGACGATGCGTCCGTCGGCGTGGAAGAAGGTGGCGTAGCCGTAGTACGCGGTCTTGGTCACCGTGGAGCCCTTCGGCACGATCGCGTACGCGTTGGCGAACTCCATCCCGGAGAACGAGGCACCCACCTCCGCCGCCATCAGTGCGCCGTCGCCGGTGTCGACGTTGCTGCCCAGTGCCTTGGACAGGAACGCACATCCGCCCGTCGCCACGACGACCGCGCCGGCCGAGATCCGGAAGTCCTGGCCGGTCTGCCGCTGGTGTCCGGCGGCGCCCCGCACGGCGCCCTCGCTGTCGGTGAGGAGTTCCAGGACGGGGGAGTGATCGAGGATCTGTACTCCGCGGCGTCGGACCCACGCGCGCATGCAACGCATGTACTCCGGGCCCTGGACACCGGTGCGGATGGGCTCCCCGGTGTGCTCGTCGATCGGGAACGGGTAGCGACCCTCGGTGCCCAGCCGGTGCATGTTCGCGTAGGTCCTGTCGAGAACCCGGTCCATCCAGGCGTGGTCCGCGAGATACCCGCCGAGGGCTTCGCGACTCGCCTTCGCCGCCGAGCGCTTGTCCGGGTCGGGGGCGACGTACCAGACCCCGGTCCCGGCAGGGGCCGTCGTACCCGACGCACCGCAGTAACCCTTGTCCACGATGATCACCTCGGCTCCGGCGTCGCGAGCGTGGATGGCGGCCCAGGTCGCGGCGGGACCACCGCCGATCACCAGCACGTCCGTGGACAGGGTCAGTACGTCAGACATGGGTGAACTCCCGGGGTGTCGTTGTCGGTGTCGTTGTGGGGCCGGTGGATTCGCGGTCGGTTCCGCCGACGCCGAGCCCGGCGAGCAGTTGCGAACGGAGGGCGACGAATTCGGGATCGGTGACCTGGCGTGGGCGAGGTAGATCCACGACGATCTCCTGTGCGATCCGGCCGGCCCGCAGGATCAGCGCGCGATCCGCGAGCAGAAGGGCTTCCTCGACGTCGTGCGTCACCAGCAGTGTTGCCGGACGGTGCGCTTCCCACAACCGGGCCACCAGGCGTTGGGCGTTGATCCGGGTCAGGGCGTCGAGCGCGCCGAACGGTTCGTCGAGCAACAGCAGGTCGGGCTCCCGGACGAGTGCGCGTGCCAGCGCGGTGCGCTGGGCCTCGCCACCCGAGAGCGTGGACGGCCAGGCGTCGGACTTGGCCGCCAGCCCCACCTCGTCGAGTGCGCGGAGAGCGCGGGCCTCGGTGTCACCGCCGCGCAGCCCGAGTGCGACGTTGCGCCACACCGACATCCAGGGCATGAGTCGGTGCTCCTGGAACACGATGGCCTTGGCCGAGGGTGCCTCGATCGTGCCGGTGAAACCGCGGTCGAGCCCGCCGATCCCCCGGAGCAGGGTGCTCTTCCCGGAACCACTCGCTCCGAGCAGCGCGACGAACTCGCCCCGGGCGATGGTCAGATCCACGCGGTCGAGAACCCGCCGGCCGTCGAACTCGCGCCCGGCGCCGAGGACGCGGACACCGTCGATTCGATCTGCGGACATTCCACTCACCTACCTTCGAATCCGTTGCGCCACGACAGGAACCGACGCTCGAGTATTCGCACGCCGATGTCGGTGAGCAGTCCGAGTACCGCGTAGATCACCAGGACCAGGAAGATCTGATCGGTGCGTAGGTACTCCTTGGCGTCGTTCATCAGGAAGCCCAGACCGACCGGGGTGGTCTGCATCTCCGCGACGACCAGGACGAGCCAACCGATGCCCAGCGCCTGTCGTAGCCCGACGAAGATCTGCGGTAGTGCGCCCGGCAGGACCACGTATCGCACGAGTTCGAAACGCGTCAGCTCCAGCGATTCGGCGGCTTCGATGAGCTTCTGGTCCACGCCCCGGATGCCGGCGAGGAAGTTGAGATAGATGGGGAAGATCGGGGCGACGATGATCAGGGCGATCTTGAACGAGTCGCCGATCCCGAACCAGATGATGAAGACCGGGACGAGGGCCACGGCGGGCATCATCCGCAGCACCTGGACCGGTGCGTTGACCAGGTCTTCGGCGACCTTGAAGAGGCCGGCGGCCGCGCCGAGCACCGCGCCGATGGCGATCCCGATCGCCAGTCCGATCGCGACGCGCCGCCCCGACGCGGCCAGATGGGTCCAGAGTTCACCGGTGCTGATCAGTTCCCAGCCCGCCTCGACCACCTCGGTGGGTGCGGGGGTGGTCGCGCCGAGCCATCCCCGCGCGCCGACCTGCCAGATGACGACGACCAGGATCAGGCCGATGGACTGACGGAGCGTGCGTGTGGCGGCGTGACGGGAGAGCCGTCGCCGACGTACTCGGGCCGCCGGGCCGTCGGA
Source organism: Gordonia sp. AC31 (assembly GCF_031844505.1). Taxonomy (NCBI): domain Bacteria; kingdom Bacillati; phylum Actinomycetota; class Actinomycetes; order Mycobacteriales; family Gordoniaceae; genus Gordonia; species Gordonia sp. AC31. The sequence continues at coordinate 193,881 of NZ_JAUZVK010000002.1, read as the reverse complement.
CGGCACGTCGACGGGCCCGGCCGCGGACGGGGCGGGGGCGACACCGACCGGTGTCGTGAGTTCTAGAGTCATCGAAATCCGCCTGGGAGAGGGCTGGCAGGACTTCTGGGACGCTACTGAGAACTCGACTCCACCGGCACCGTTGGAGTCATGGTGATTTTCAAACCGCCGCGCGCCGAGACGAATCGGCGGACGGTCAGTTCGGGATCAGGTCCGGATTGGCGTCGGCGAGCAGCTCGTCACGGTCCTCGGCGAGGACGAATCCGCCCGCGATGGCGGCGTCGGCGGCGTTCCGGTAGTGCTTCTCGTATTCGTCGCGCGTTCCGTACCGGGCCGCCAACGCGTCGGCGGGGACAGGGAATGTCGTGCCGAACAGCAGGCAGATGCGGGAGACGGGGTCGGCGACGATCCCGCTGAGGACCTGGGTCGGTGCGTCGACGCACGGCGTCCGGACCCCGCCCCGGACGTTGCCGATGTCGTCCAGCTCGAACACGGGGTCGGCGCCGTCGATGTCCCGGAGGGCCAGCGGGTCGGCTGCCGGCGGCGGATCGCCACCGTCGGCCCAGGATCGCAGGTGCCGCAACGCAGCCCGCAGGACGAAACGCTGCTGACCCCGGTTGACGGGGTCGGGGCAGCCGAGGAACTCCTCGAAGTCGCCGACCTGGTGCAGGTCGGCGTGGGACGTGCCCGCCATTTCCCACACGCGTAACCGGTCGGAATCCGGTTGCCGCGCAGTGTGATAACGGAAGTTGGTCAGGACGTCGGTCTCGGTCTGCACCACGAACACCGGTGCGTCGAGGTCGGTGCGGATCGTGGTGGGCTCGCGCCCGAAGACGGTCGCCACGTCGATGCCCGAACCGACCTCGCCTGCGGGCAACCCGGCGGCCGCGCGGCTGTGGATGAGGTATCCGTCGAACGGCGCCGCATCCGGGCCGATGGCGTTCACGTAGGTCGTCAGGGCCATCGCCGACTGTGATTCGCCGATCGCGAGCACGGTGGCGACCGTCAGGCCCGCGAGGGGATGGTCGGCCCCAGCGGTGTCCCGGGCGGCCCGTCCGATCGAGCTGAAGATGTCGTAACAGTACGCATCACCAGGATGGTGGAGTCCGGCATACCGTTCCGGGTCCTTGGCGGCGAGACTCTGCGGCGCACCGGTCGCGACGCCGACCGAGCCCGTGCCGCCCTCCACTCCGACGAACTGGGCCGAGACCCCGATCCAGGCGTGCCCGGAACGGACCAGTTCAGCAGCCACATAGGAGTATTCGGGGGCGGCGTCGGCGCCACTGCTGACGTTCAGCCACTCGACGACAACGCAGCCGCTGAACGTCGCGGGCTCCGCTGGGCGTCGGACGACGACCCGGGTCGTGAACTCGGCGGCGGGCGCGGGCGGGTCCCCGACGATCTTCTCGGCCACCCCCGACGCCGCGTACTCGATGTCGGTGTATCCGGCCGCGGCGAGGTCGGGGAGGGGAGAGGCGCTGAGCAACGAACACCCGTCGCCGCCCTGTAGGACTCGAAACCGCATGGGTCGACTCACTTCTTCTTCCGGTGCTGCTTGATCACCTCACCGAACATGAAGTGCATCTTGGTGCCCTGCGGCCAGCCTACGTAGTAGCAGAGGAAGAGGCTGATCTCCTCAAGCTGCTCCGGGGTGAGCTCTCCGTTCCCGAGTGCGGCACCGGCCTGGATCTCGGCGACGTCGATGTTGTTGCTCGCGGCGAGCGCGCCGAGCAGGAGCAGCCGACGATCACGGTTGGACAGACCGTCTCGCGCCCACACATTGCCGAACACCTGGTCGGCGGTGTGTGCGAAGTAGTCGCCCGGGCCGTCGCTCACCTCCCAGCCGTAGACCTCTGACATCTTGGCGAGGCCGCGCTTGCGTGCCTCGTCGGGTGCGTCGTCGGAGATGTTGGAACGGGTCATGCTGGTTCTCCTTCGAGGTGGGGGACACCGAGCCCGGTGGCCAGGTTCCGCAACGCGAGCTGCCCGAGGGGCAGGTCGACGCCGAGTTCCTCACCGAGTGCGAGTGCGAGCGTCAGGTCCTTCTCGCCCAGGGTACGGACGCCGGCGAGGATTCCGTACCAGGGATCGTCGCGCTCGACGGGAGCGGTGGTGTCGCGCAACATGATCGCCCCGGCCCCACCGGTCACGGCGTCGGAGTGCCGGACCACCTTGCCGAGCTTGGTGATGTCGATGCCGGCGGCCTCGGCCAGTCGCGCGGCCTCGGTGGTCGCGGTGAACGAGATGAAGTGGAGGAGGTTGCGCGCCAGCTTCATCCGGGTACCCGCGCCGACCTCGGGCCCCGCGTGGACCAGCATGTCGGCGGTGAGCGCGAACGGTTCCTTCAGCTTCTCGTACGCGTCCCGCGGTCCACCGACCATGATCGCGAGGCGGCCCGACGCCGCACCCATCGCACCACCGGAGATCGGTGCGTCGAGCAGAGTCACCTCGCGCGCCGCGCACAGATCCGCCAGTTCGACGGCGGTCTCCGGCGCGATGGTCGAGTGGACGGTGATGACGGTGCCCGGGCGAGCTGCCGACAGCAGGCCGTCCGGACCCGCGACCACGGTTCGGACCTGCGCGTCGTCGAGCACGCAGATGCCGATGATGTCGGCCGACGCGGCGAGATCGGCGAGCGATTCCGCAGCGGTGGCGCCCTTCTCCACGACCTTCGCGACGGCGTCGGACGACAGGTCGAACACCGTCAGCCCACCCGCCCAGGCGGCCAGGCTCCCGGCCATCGGCCCACCGATGTTGCCGAGTCCGACATACCCCAGACGGATGGGGGACGACTCGCTCATGAGCGGATGACCTGGCCGCCGTCGACGTTGAAGATCTGCCCGGTGATCCACCCGGCCTCGTCGGACAGCAGGAACAGGCACATTCCGACGAGATCCTCGGGAGTGCCGAAACGCTTCAGCGGCAGCCGGTTCACGATGTCGGCGACCATCTCCTTGGGCGTCGTGCTCCGGGTTGCCTCGGTGTCGATGGGCCCCGGGGCGATCGCATTGACGCGGATGTTCTGCCCGCCGAGTTCGGTGGCGAGCTGCTGGGTCAGGCCGTTGACGCCGACCTTGGCCAGCCCGTAGAAGCCGCTGTACAGCCATGCGGCGGTCGAGGACTGGTTGACGATGGCGCCACCGCCGTTGGTCATGTGCGGGTAGACCGCCCGGGTCACGTTGAGTGCACCGTCGAGGTTCACGCTCATGAACTTCTTGTAATAGTCCCAGGGCACGGTGATGAGGAAGTCGAGTTTCATCCCGCCGTAGATCGCGGCGTTGTTCACCAGACCGTCGATCGAACCGTAGGCGTCGACGGTGGCGGCGGCGAGCGCCTTCGCCGAATCCTCGTCCGCGACATCGGTGCTGACGTACAGTCCGCCGATGTCGGCCGCGACCTGCTTGCCCTTCTCGTCGGCGAGGTCGGCGACCACGACGTTCGCGCCCTCCGCGGCGAGGGCACGCGCATAGGCCTCGCCGATCCCGCCGGCGGCGCCGGTGACGATGATGGTCTTGTTCTCGAAACGCTTGGAACTCATTGTCCTGCTTTCTGTGTGGTGTCGTGTGGGCTTCGGGTGGTCTTCGGGTGGACCCTTCGTGACGGCCCTCCGCAAGCTCCGGGCCTCCTCAGGGGGCGGGGTGGGTGACGGCCCTCCGCAAGCTCCGGGCCTCCTCAGTGGGCGGGGTGGGTGACGGCCCTCCGCCAGCTCCGGGCCTCCTCAGGGGGCGGGGTGGGTGACGGCCCTCCGCAAGCTCCGGGCCTCCTCAGGGGGCGTTCTCTGCTCCCTGAGGTGCGAGGAGCGATAGCGCGAGGCTTCTGCTCCCTGAGGTGCGAGGTGCGAGGAGCGATAGCGACGAGCCTCGAAGGGTCACGCCGGGCGGGCGACGGCCTTGGTCTCCAGGTACTCCTCGAAACCGGCGACACCCATCTCGCGGCCGATGCCCGACTGTTTGAAACCGCCGAACGGGACGTCGGCGGAATACCAGATGCCGCCGTTGACGCCCATCGTCCCGGTGCGAACTCCGTTGACGACCTTGTCGATCCGGTCCTCATCGGTCCCGTAGACCATGCCCGACAACCCGTACGGCGAGTCGTTGGCGATGCGGATCGCGTCGTCGTCGCCGTCGTGGGGGATGATCACGAGCACCGGGCCGAAGATCTCCTCCTGCGCCACCCGCGCCGAGTTGTCCAGACCCGAGATCAGGGTCGGTTCGACGAAGAAACCGGCGGGCCTGTCGGCGGGACGGCCGCCACCGATCTCGATGGTGCCGCCCTCACTGGTGGCGAGTTCGATGTAGGACTCGATGCGCTGGCGCTGCCGGGCCGAGATGACCGGTCCGCAGATGGTGCCGCCGTCGGTCGGGTCCCCGGCGGGCAGGCCCGCCATCGCGTCGCGGGTGGCGGCGATCGCCTCGTCGAGGCTGCCGCGCGGCACCACGAGACGCGTCGTGATCGCGCACCCCTGGCCGGCATGGGTGACGACGTTGAACGCGGCCATGGCGCAGGCGGATCCGATGTCGGCGTCGTCGAGGACGATGAAGGCCGACTTGCCGCCCAGCTCCAGGAACACCTTCTTCAGCGACTCGGAGGCGGCCGCCATCACCTTCTTGCCCGTCGCCGTGGAGCCGGTGAACGAGACCAGGTCGACGCGAGGGTCGGTGCTGAGCTGGGCGCCGAGCTGATGGTCGGTCGAGGTGACGATGTTGAGGACGCCCGGCGGGAAGTCCGTCTCCTCGGCGACCACCTTGCCGACGAGCGCCGCACACCACGGGGTGTCGGGCGCGGGCTTGAGCACCACCGTGCACCCGGCGGCGAGGGCGGGTCCGATCTTGGCGAAATTGATCTGGTGCGGGAAGTTCCACGGGGTGATCGCGCCGACGACGCCGACCGCCTCCGAGCGCAGCTCACGGTGGTTCTTCAAGCCCATCGGTTTCGCGGTGCCGAGGTCGCGAGTCCACTCGTAACTCTCGGCGAGGTCGGCGAAGTAGCCGAGATCGGTGACCGGTCCCTCGAACTGCGGGCCGTGGGTGAGGAACGACGGGCACCCGACCTCGGCGATGGTGAGCTCTCGGAACTCGTCGCCGTGGGCGAGCAGTGCGTCGCGCAGCTGACGCAGGCAGCGAGCGCGGAAGGCGTGATCGCGCGACCAGTCGGTGGTGTCGAAGGCGGTGCGAGCGGCGGCGATGGCGGCATCCATGTCGGCCGCGGTGGCGTCGGCCGCCTGCCCGATGACCTCCTCGGTCGCGGGATTGACGACGTCGAAGACGCCACCGCTCCCGGGGGTGAGCTTGCCGTCGATCAACAGATCCGACGCGGATTCGGGGCGAAGAGGCATGAGCTGGAACTCCATCTGGACAGGTGTCTGGACTCGCGTTCAAACCTAGTGTAGCGTTGCTCACATGTCCAGCCCCGTGTCTCAGGAATCCACCCGCCGCAGGCTGACCCAGCAGCAGGCGGAGACGGTCACACGCCTCACCGATGCCGCGGTCGACGTGCTGAACGCCGAGGGTTTCGACGGTCTGACCGTGCGGTCGGTGGCCAAGATCGCCGGGGTCGCGCCGGCTACCGCCTACACCTACTTCTCGTCGAAGAGTCACCTCGTCGCCGAGGTGTTCTGGCGTCGCCTCTCGGCCGGGGTGCTCGAACCGGATCCCGGTGCACCGCGGAGTGAGCGCGTCGCGCAGGTGCTCCGCGAGGTCGCCCTGGTCGTGGCCGGCGAGGGGCAGCTGGGTGGTGCGGTCACGGTGGCCCTGCTGGGCAGTGACCCTGACGTCGAACACCTGCGCGTGCGGATCGGCGCATTCATCCGGCGTCGTCTCGCCGCCGCCCTCGAAGAGGACCCGGAAAACCCGGGCCCGCTGCTCGACGCCCTGGAGATGATCTACTCCGGCGGCCTGGTCTATGCCGGTATGGGGCACATGACCTACGAGCAGACCTCCGAACGTCTTGTCGCAGCCGCACATCTACTGATGGAGAAGTGATGACCGAAACGACGGCGGTGTCGGGGATGGAGCACGAGCTCCCCTTCGACCCGTATGCCTATGATTTCCACGAGGATCCCTACCCGACCTATTCCCGTCTCCGCGCGGAGGCGCCGGTCTACTACCACGGCGGGATGAACTTCTGGGCGCTCGCCGGACACGCCGACGTCCGTGCCGCATTCCGTGACACACAACGACTCTCGAACAGCTGGGGCGTGTCGATGGACCCGTCGGCGTACGGTCCCGACGCGCACAAGTCGATGTCGTTCCTCGCCATGGACGACCCCAAGCACATGCGTATCCGCAAACTGGTCTCCAAGGGCTTCACGCCTCGCCGCGTCAACGAACTCACCGGCAGGATCACCGCCCTCACCCATCAGCATTGGAGCAGATGTCTCGACAAGGGCGAGTTCGACTTCGTGCACGACTTCGCCGCCCTGCTCCCGATGGACGTCGTGTCCGAACTGCTGGGAGTGCCCGAAGCCGATCGCACCCGGCTGCGCCACCAGTCCGACCTGCTGTTGCATCGCGAGGACGGCGACCTCGACCTTCCCGAGGCGGCGGTGTACGCGTACATCGAACTGCACAAGTACTATTCGGAGCTCATCGCCGATCGTCGCAAGAACCCCGGCGAGGATCTGGTCTCGGCCCTCATCGCGGCCGAGATCGACGACGACGAGACCGGTGAGAAGACGAAGCTCACCGAGGACGAGATCGTCGGGTTCATGGTTCTGATGGTGGTGGCGGGCAACGAGACCACCACCAAACTGCTTGCCAACGCCCTGTATTGGGGCTGGCGCAATCCGGACGAGCTCGCCAAGGTCTTCGCCGACCCGGAAGTCGTCGTCCCGGACTGGACCGAGGAGACGCTGCGCTACGACAACTCGACGCAGATCGTCGTGCGGCGGGTGATCGAGGATGCCCCTTATGGCGACTTCGTGATCCCGGCGGGCGAGCGCGTACTCCTGCTCGTCGGTTCGGCGAACCGCGACGTCGAGGTGTTCGGCGCCGACGCCGACCGGTACGAGATCGGCCGCGACTGCGCCCAGTCCCTGATGAGTTTCGGCCTGGGCGCCCACTTCTGCCTCGGGGCGCACCTCGCGCGCCTCGAGGCCAACATCGGCCTGACCGAGGTGATCAAGTCGATCCGGGCAGTGGAGGTCGATGCCGACAAGGCGGTACGGGTCCACTCGGTGAACGTGCGCGGCTTCGCCGAGCTCCCGGTGAAGGTGACGGTGCGCTGATGGCTTTCCGTCCTCATCCCGAGCGCCGACCGGTCCTCGTCGCGGGCGCGTCGTCGGGCATCGGCGCCGCCACCGCCGAATTTCTCTCCGCTGCCGGCCATCCCGTCGCGCTCGCCGCCCGCCGGGTGGAGAAGTTGCAGGAACTCGCCGACAAGATCACCGCTGCCGGTGGCGAGGCCGTCGCAGTTCCGCTCGACGTCACCGACGAGCAATCCGTGCTCGACTGCGTGGCGAAGGCCGAAGCTGCTCTCGGGCCGTTGGAGATCGTCGTCGCCGGTGCGGGCGATCTCGCAGTCGGACTATCCTATGAGACCGGTACCGACCATTTCGCGGATCAGATCAACATCCATCTCACCGGCGCCTACCGCATCTACCGCGCCGTGATCGCCGGCATGATCGACCGCACCCGAGGAGATTTCGTGTTCATCGGCTCCGATGTGGCGATACATCCGCGGCCCTGGTCGTCGGCGTACGTCGCAGCCAAGTCCGGCATCGATGGGCTGGTGGCGACCATTCAGCTCGAGCTCGAGGGAACCGGTGTCCGTGCGGGAGTCGTGCGGCCCGGGCAGACACTCACCGGCATGGGGATGAACCTCGACCCGAAGACGACCGAGAACATGCTGAACGACTGGATCACACACGGTCTGGCCCGTCATGGCAACTTCCTCTCGCCCGAACACATCGCGCAGGCCGTCGCCGCCATGGTGACCATGCCTCGCGGTGCGCACATGCGGTCGGTCGAGGTGGAGGCCGAAGGCGCAGTCAGCGACAAGAAACGACAGGCAGCACAGGAGAAGGGGACGGATGGATGACCGCCATCACCGAATCAGGCCTGAAACAACCGAATCGCGTCTCGGGTGGCGAGGGCGAACACGGACATCTCGACGAACTCGCCACCGATCCGCTCGCACTGTTCTGGCGCGTGCGGGAGGAATGCGGGGACGTCGGCATGTTCCAACTCGCCGACCGTGAGGTTGTTCTCGTCTCCGGATCGGCCGCGAACGAGGAATTTTTCCGCGCCCCCGAGGAGGACCTCGACCAGGCCGCCGCCTACCCGTTCATGACACCGGTCTTCGGCGAGGGCGTCGTGTTCGACACGAGTCCAGAGGAGCGGTCCAAGGCGATCCACAACTCGGCGCTCAAGGGCGCGCACATGAAGCAGCACGCGGTGACCATCCCCAACGAGGTCGAGCGGATCATCGCCGACTGGGGGGACGAGGGCGAGATCGATCTGCTGGACTTCTTCGCCGAGCTGACCCTCTACACGTCGTCGTCGTGCCTCATCGGGCGGAAGTTCCGGGAGCGGCTCAACGGGCACATCGCCCACCTGTTCCACGATCTCGAGAAGGGCACGGACCCGATCGCCTACGTTGACTACAACGCCGACATCGAGAGCTTCCGCAAGCGCGACGAGGCCCGGGCCGAACTGGTCGAGTTCATCCAGGGCGTGATGGACGAACGGATCGCGAATCCGACCGAGGACAAGGAAGATCGCGACCTGATGGACGTCCTCGTCCAGGTCGGATTCGACGCCAACACCATCACCGGCATGTTCATCTCGATGATGTTCGCGGGCCACCACACGACGTCGGGCACCGCCGCGTGGACCCTCATCGAACTGCTGCGCAACCCCGACTACATGCAACGCGTGTACGAGGAGCTCGACGAGATCTACGGCGAGACCCCGCCCGGCGAGCGCCCGGAATACACCTTTGCGCACACCCGTCAGATGCCACAGCTCGAGAACGCGCTCAAAGAAGCGCTGCGGCTGCACCCGCCGCTCATCATCCTCATGCGCGTGGTGCAGAACGACTTTCACGTCGAGGACTTCGAGGTGAAGGCCGGGCAGTCGATCGCCGTCTCGCCGGCGATCTCCAACCGGCTGCCCGAGGACTTCCCCGAGGCGGACACCTTCGACCCCGACCGTTACGACAAACCGCGGCAGGAGGATCTGGTCAATCGCTGGACCTGGATCCCCTTCGGCGCCGGTCGTCACCGTTGCGTCGGTGCGCAATTCGCGATCATGCAACTGAAGGCCATCTTCTCGGTGCTCTTCCAGAACTACGAGTTCGAGATGTTGCAGCCGCCGGAGAGCTACCGCAACGACCACTCGAAGATGGTGGTCCAGCTGCAGCAACCCTGCCGCGTCGCCTACCGCAAGCGTCAGGACGCGTGATGCGCGTCGAGGTGGACCTGGACCTCTGCCAGGGACATGGGATGTGTGAGCTCGAGGCGCCCGAGGTCTTCGCCGCGCACACCGATCATGTGGAGATCCTCGACGCGACCCCGGACGAATCCCAGCGCGCCGAGGTCGAGGCCGGCGTGCACTACTGCCCGACTCAGGCCCTTCGGATCATCGAGGACTGAGCTCCGACCACGTCGCCCACGCAAGACCCGAACGATCGAATAAAGGTGGAACACATGTCTTTTGACCGTGCCGAACTCGACGAGATGAAGGAGCGGTGGCTCGCCGCCAACATCGAGGCCGAAAAGGCGGGGGACTGGAAGCCCCTGGCCGACTTCTACACCGAGGATGCCACCTACGGGTGGAACTACGGCCCCAACAAGGATTTCATGGCCGTCGGCCGCGAGGAGATCCGCGAGCTCGCCCTCGGACAGGAGATGGAGGGTCTGCAGGGGTGGGAGTACCCGTACCAGGCGTGGGTCATCGATGACCAGACCGGCGACATGATCGGACTGTGGAAGCAGATCTACGAGGGCACACGCGACGACGGCAGCCACTACGCCCTCGAGGGCATCCAGGGTAGCTGGTTCAAGTACGGAGGAAACTTCCAGTTCCGTTGGCAGCGTGACTTCTTCGACTACGGCAACGTCTCGGCTCTCTTCATCGAGATGATGAAGAACAACGCGATGAGTGAGCCGATGCTCAAGCGTGTGGAGAAGTCGGCGCCGGGTAATCTGCCGGGTTGGTACGACTTCGGCAAGGCCCCGGTCGCGTTCTGGTGAACTGACATGACTTCCACAGCCCCGACCTACCAAGGTCTGAGTCAGGATCAGCTCGCCGTGCTCGTACCGGAACTGCTGCTGTCGGGTCAGATGATCGACCGCAGCGGCATGGCGCATCTCATCAGCGCCTTCGGCAGGGACGTGATGGGCAAGGTCGCCATCGAGGAGTGGATGGCCGCGAGTCCGGTCTACACGCATCGCATGCGCACGGCCCTGGGTATCGACGGCGACGGTGTCGAGGACATGTTCAAGTGTCTGCAACTCGACATCGGTGCGCCACCCCAGTTCATGGACTTCCGATACCGCATCGACGACGAGTACCACGGGTCGTTCGTGCTCGATCACTGCGGCGCGCTGCTCGACGTCGAACCCCTCGGCGACGACTACGTGACCACCATGTGCCACGACATCGAGGACCCCACCTTCGATGCGACGGCGATCGCGACCAACCGGCGCGCACGAATCCGTCCGGTTCATCGCCCCCCGCGTCGACCGGTCGATCGCACGCCGCACTGTGAGTGGACGGTCACGATCGAACCGGATCGAGACGAGCTGCCGCTCCCACCGGATTCGGTCGACATGTTCGAGACGAGGGCCGGTCAACTCGTCCTGTCGGCCATCGACACCACGGAGACCGACGGCTGGGTCGACTACCGCGGCCCGCTCGTCGAGGATCTGCAGTTCGCGGAGTGGTCGACGTCGGCTCTGGTGCGGGTCGCCGAGGAGGTTGCGCTGCAACACCAGTTGCTGTCGCTGGGCTTCCTCGTCAGCCTGCGCAGGTATGCCGAGAGCGAGGCGCAGACCACCGAGATCTTCCGCAAGCAGCTGATCGGCATCGCCGGACTCGCTGCCGACCGGATTCGCGTCGCGCTCGATCTGTCCGCCGACGCCGCAGGTCTCGCCCAGGTACTGGCACTGCATCCGTGTTTCGGTCCGACCCAGTACACGGGACTCACCGCAGAGGCCGACGGGGACACGGTCACCGTCCGAATCCCCCGGGAGTCCTATGCGATGACCGACGGCGGTTGGACGTCGATACTCGATGTCGACCACGTCGAACCGTTGCAGGCGGCGGCGACCGCCGTCGATCCGTATCTCGTCGTCGCGGACGCGACCGAGGCCGACGGCGATCTCGTCGTCCGGATCACCAAGGCGGACACGCCGCAGAAGGAGTACGGTGAGGTGGCCGTCGCACGCTTCAGCGGGGGCGCGAGTTTCGAATTCGTCGACCGCGGGCGGTCGATCCCGATCACGCCGGTGGGCAGCTCGGCGTGACGTCGGGCGGCGGTTGGTCACCTGGCGGCGCGGGACTGGGGGGCCGGGTCGCCGTTGTCGCAGGCGCGACCCGCGGTATCGGACTGGCCGTCTCGTATGCGCTGGCCGGACAGGGAGTCTCGGTCGTCGTCAACGGTCGCGACGGACAGGCCGTCGACGACACCGTCGCCGAGATCCGCGGCGGCGGCGGATATGCCGTGGGCGTTCGCGGGTCCGCGGGTGACGACGGAGTGGCGCAGGCGATGGTCGAGGCGGCGCTGGCGGAGTTCGGTGCCCTCGACATCGCCATCAACTGCGCCGGCATCGCCGAACCTCCCGGTTCGACGGTGCTGACGATCGCTTCCGACGAGTTCCGCGAGCAGATCGACGCCCACCTGATGAGCGCCTTCCATCTCCTACAGGCCGCGGGGAGGGTGTTCGTCGAACAAGGATCGGGGTCGGTCGTGCTCACGGGTTCGGCGGCCTCGCTCGGAATGTTCGGTGGCAGCGGCTATCCCGCGGCGAAGGGCGGCGTCAACGCACTCGCCCTCGCCGCGGCCGCGGACCTCCGGGATCATCACGTACGCGTCAACGTGGTGATGCCGGGAGCGAAGTCGAGGTTGTCCTCCGGCGACGACTACGTCGCCCACATCGAAGGACTCCATCGTCGCGGAATCCTCGACGACCCCACGCGCGACGCGGCGCTCGATCCCGCCCCGCCCGAGTACGTCGCCCCGCTGTACGTGTTCCTGGCCAGTGACGCGGCCGAGCACATCACCGGCGAGATCTTCAGCGCTGCCGGTGGATTCATCGGCCGGTTCGAGTCGCAGCAGGCGAGTTTCGTCGCTTACCGCGACCACAAGGGCACCTCGCCCTACAGCCTTGACGAACTCGCCGGCATCCTGGCCGGGCCTTCCGGTCCCTGAGATCGATCGCGTTCGTCCTCCCTGAGAAGCGTGCGGAGCTTGCGGAGGGCCACCCCTCTGCTCCCTGAGGTGCGAGCGAAGCGAGCCACGAAGGGCTCGCAAGGTGCCCCACCAGGCCCTTCGTGGCTCGTCGCTATCGCTCCTCGCACCTCAGGGACCAGTGCTTTTGCGGTTCTTGGGGATTGGGGAGCAGGGCGGGTTGACTCGCCCGCTGACCGAGCTCGTCGAGGTCACCAAGTGGCTTCGACTCGGCGCCTCGACCTCGACGCGCTCCTTCGTCGCTTGCTCGGCCCGGCGGCTTCGCTCGGTGCCGGCTCAACCAGCGAGGTGGTTGTGTCGGCTCAACCAGCGCGGCGGACGGCGCGTCGTTCGAGCCAGAAGCGGGCACCGTCGGCGATGGCCTCGGTCACCGGGCGTGGATGCCATCCGAGGTCGCGTTCGGCCTTGCCGTGGTCCATCTCGGACATGAAGTGCATCAACCGGACCGAGGGGATCGTCAACTGCACCGGCTTGCGCGTCAGCGTCGCTCGGGCGGAACCCACCGCCCCGAAGGTGTACAGCGCAGCGCGGTTGAGAACGACGCGCGGGGGCTGACGACCGGCGGTCGCGGCGGCGATGGCCACGATCTCACCGGTGTCGATGGACCGCTCGGAGACGATGTAGCGTTCGCCGACCTCGCCGCGGTCCGCCGCGAGGAGCAGCGCCTGCGCGGCGTCGTCGATGCCGACCGACTCGGCGCGACAGCCGCGGACGGTGAACGGTAACTTGCCCAGCGCCGCACCGGCAACGAATGCGCCGTGGGGAGTTGGTTGCCAGTCGCCGGGTCCGTAGGTGTTGGCGACGCACATCGCGAGGGCGGGTACCGCGTCGTCCTGCGCTCGACGCAGCACCAGGTCCTCGGCGGCCACGCGACTGCGCACATAGGCGGGAGCCCGCGCGGCCCAGTTGAACACATCGTCCTCCGTCGCCCGACGGCCGTTCACCCGCCCGATGGTCGCCGCGGTGCTGGTGAACACGAACTTCCGCAGTGGCATCCGGGCTGCGACGTCGAGCACCGAACGCAGGGCCTCGACGTTCGTCCGGTACAGCGGTGCCGGATCGCGCAACCACGCGCGCGTGTCGACCGCGCAGTGGAACACCACGTCGCAACCGGTCATCGCCCGCGCGACGGCGTCGGCGTCGAAGAGATCGCCCGTCACGTGATCGACGCCGAGACCGGCCAGGGTCCGGAGGTCACTCGTGGGCCGGGTGAACACCCGCACCTCCGCGCCCGCGTCCACGAGCTGCCGAACGAGATGAGAACCGAGAAACCCGTTGCCCCCGATGACCAGTGACGGCACGGTTCACAGCCCTCCGGGTGCGAGATCGTCGATCGCGGCTGCGCTGCGGGACAGCATCGCATCGAACATCGCATTGCCGCGCTCGGTGGGTTGTGCAGCAGCGGAGCCGAACACGATGATCAGCGGTGCCTGGATCAGGTTGCCGACGTAGTCGTCCCAGCAGTCGTCGAGCGTGTAGTCGCCGACGCCCGCGGTGACCAGCGCCCGATGGTACGAGGCGACGATGCCGCGCTCGTGCCGGCGCCGGTCGGCGGTGGTCAGACTGGTACTCAGCAGGAAGGCGATGTCGCGCAGCGGGTTACCGGTGGTGATGGTCTGCCAGTCGATCACCGTGACCTCACCGGACGGGCCGAACAGGACGTTGTCGACCCGGAGGTCGCCGTGGATCAGGGTGGCATTGTCCAGCGGGGCGACCAGCCACTGGCCGGCCTCACGGACGAGCCAATCGACCGCTGCCGATGACGGACCGATAGGGGAGAAGCGCTCGCGATAGACCTCGGCCATCGGAGCGAGGATCGACTCCATCACTTCCCGGTCGGCGTCGGTGGGCAACGGCATCTCGGCCAGCAGGGTCGTATCGTTCCACCGGGGAGCGTGCAGACCGGCAGTCGCCACGGCTACCGCCTCGGCCTGCGCGGGTGTGCAGCCGGCGATCTGATCGCCCTGCACGGCCGCGCACATGTCCTCCAGCAGGAGTACGAACTCGGTGCCGCGGTCGGAGATGGTCGCGGCGAAGCAGTCTGGCATCGGCACCGTGAACGACCCGGCGAGGTCGCGGTAGAAGCGCACCTCGTTGCGGAACACCCCCGATCCGAACTCGCGCTGGTCCGGTGAGCCGGTCGCGAGCTTCGCGATCATGGTGTCGGGCAACGTCGCTGGGCTGTCGTGCCCGAGGTGGAGGCGATAGGAACCCGCCATCTGCCCGGTTCCCACCGGTTCGGCACTGACCGACTCTACGCTGACGTCGTGACCGTGAGAGCGGAGGAATGAGGTCAACCACGTCGGGGTGAGTTCGTCTATGCAAGTCGGGATTCCGACGGTGTCCGGCACGGGCACGCCCTTTCGATCGAGCTGCGCGGGCCGGGCCGATGTGACCGGGCTCACCCAGGCCGCTGATCGGACACTACCGAGGAATTGGACTGGTGTCCAGGGAACCGGCGCGGCGGTGTGCAGCTGTGCAGGCCGGCCACGCCGGGCGACCTTGCGAACAGCAAATCCATTCCGCCACACGAAGGATGGCCGTCGGCTAGGCTGCGCGGAGACGCGGCGTCCGGACTCGTGGCCGCCGGGACGAGGAGAGCGCGAGTGAGTACCAGACTCGACGGGAAGGTCGCACTCGTGACGGGCGCGGCACGGGGTCAGGGGCGCAGCCACGCCGTGCGGATGGCCGAGCAGGGCGCCGACATCATCGCCATCGACATCTGCGATCAGATCACGACGGTCAATTACGCCATGAGCACGCCGGACGACCTGCAGCAGACCGCGAAGATGGTCGACGCGACGGACAGTTGGGTGATCGCGAAGATCGCCGACGTCCGCAGCCGGGACGCCCTGCAGGCCGCGATCGACGACGCGGTGGCGCAGTTCGGCAGACTCGACATCGTCGTGGCCAACGCCGGTATCAGCCCGCTCGGGCCCGAGAGTCCCTCGGTCACCTGGCTGAACACGGTGTCGGTGAATCTCGGTGGGGTGATCAACACCCTCGAGTTGTCTCTGCCGCACCTCGAAGCGGGTGCATCGATCGTCTGCATCGGTTCGATGGCCGCGTTCATGCCGTCGTTCGAGTCCGCGCAGGCCGGGCCGGGTGCAGGCGGTTACGGCCACTCGAAACGAGCGGTGGCGCGACTCGTCAACGACCTCGCCCGGCACCTGGCGCCGAAAGGTATTCGCGTCAACGCGATTCATCCCGGCAACGTCGACACCGCGATGGTGCATCACGACGAGATCTACCGGCTGTTCCGACCCGATCTCGAGAAGCCGGTCTACGACGACGTCAAGGACGTCTTCGCGTCGTTGCACGCGATGCCGGTGGACCTGCTCGCGCCGGAGGATGTCACCGAGGCGGTCCTCTACCTGGTGTCCGATGCTGCCCGGTACGTGACCGGTCAACAGCTCCGGGTCGAGGCGGGCGCGTTGCTGAACTCGGTGCCACCCGGCGTGCCCGACTGACGGTCACTGAACCGGTGGTCCCGCAACCGAACCCGGGTTCACTGGCAGAGCCGGCAAGGCGGGTCGTATCGACCGGTACGCCGTCAGCACCGACAACAGTTCCGACGGCGCGGCGCCGTGCATGATGACCGAGTCGACTCCCAGGTCGAACTGGCGCGCCACGGCGGCCGCGCACTGTTCGGCACTGCCGACCGCGCTGTCGGCGACCCACGACGCCGGGATGACCTCGGCGAGCCGGGTGAGTTCGTCGGCGGTGGCAGTGGCGTCGATCGGCCCGCGGGCGCCGGCGAAAGCCGGACTGTCTCTGATTCGTTCGAGATCATCCCCACGCCATCCGTTGGCACGCATCAGGACGTCCGGATACCCCTGGAGATAGGTCGCGAGCCGGCCGTACAGACGTCGCAACCGGTCGTCATCACCGAGATGGTCGGGCACGGTGGCCAGTACCGACCAGATGCGCACCGAAGCGGGGTCCCGACCGGCCTCGGCGGCCGCCGCCCGGACGGTCTCGACCGCGGCGATGGTGGCCTCGTCGGAGAAGAACGTGTGCAGGACGACACCGTCGGCGATGCGCCCGGCAAGACGTAAGGTGTTGGGCGACATCGTCACGAGCAGGATGGGGACCGGTGGAACCGCGACACCGAGGTTGAGGTAGTCGTAGGTGCCGAGCGGGCCGTCGTGGCCCAGGATCATCTCGCCGCGCCAAAGGGTGCGCAACACCGAGGCGGCGTCGGTGAGCTGGGCGCTCGTGACATCGGGAACCCCGAGAACCTGCCACTGTGCGGCGAATCCACGACCGAGGCCGAGCGCGAAGCGACCACCCGTCATGGTCGACAACGTGGCGGCCATGGACGCGGTGATGATGGGGTGACGGGTGTTGTGGTTGGTCGCGGCCGTGGCGACGCCCATCCGGCGACTCGCCGCCGCGAGACCGCCCGCGAGTACGGCCGCGTCCTTCACGTTGAACCGCTCGGAGACGAAGGCGGCACCGAAGCCCGCGCGGTCGGCGAGCCCCGCTTCGTCGGCGAGTTCGGCGGGATCGACCGGATGGCGCGAGAGTGCGTAGTAGCCGATCTCCGGAAGCGTTTGCTGAGGGACGGATTCCGGTGTCGGTATGGTGGCCGCGGTCGAGGTCATGCCTGTGCGGCGACGGCTTGTCGATACACGCGGGACCGCGGCTCGCGCACCCAGAGTGTGCCCGTGCCGGGGACGGCTCCCTCGGATTTCAGGGTGCGCTTGAGGATCTTGTTCGTTGCGGTCGTGGGCAGGTCGTCCTCGATCCGGACATACGTCGGCCACGCTTTCGGCGACAGGTCGGCCTGTGCGGCAAGCTGTTCGGCGAAGGACTCCGGGGTCAGCTCGACGCCGTCCTGCAGGACAACGGCGGCCATCACCGCATCGCCGACGTGGTCGTCCGGAACGGCATACACGGCAACGCGATTGATCTCGGGAACGCGCAACAGCACCCGTTCGATCGGTCCGGCGGCGAGGTTCTCGCCGTCGACGCGCATCCAGTCGCCGGTCCGGCCGGCGAGGTAGATCCAGTCGTCGGCGTCCTTGTACGCGAGGTCGCCCGACCAGTACATCCCGTGGCGGAGACGCTCGCTGGTGGCGTCGGAATCGTTGTAGTAGCCCATGAACATCCCGCCGCCCTCGATGTTCACCAGCTCGCCGATCGCGTCGTCGGCATTGATAAGCGCTCCGCTGGAGTCGAATTCGGCACGCGGACATTCGGTCAGCGTCGACGAGTTGTACACGGCGACGTTCGGGAAACCCTTGCCGATCGAACCGTGCGGCGTGCCGGGCTCACGGGTGATGATGATCGCCAGCTCGGTGGAACCGAAGCCGTCCCAGACGGTGCAACCGAACCGGCGCGAGAAATCGTCGATGTCGCGGTCGGTGGCCTCGTTGCCGAACGCCACCCGGAGCGGATTGTCGGCGTCGTCGGGCCTCTCCTCGGTGGCCAGGATGTAGGCGAGCGGTTTGCCCACGTAGTTCATGTACGTCGCGTTGTAGCGGCGGATGTCGGCCAGGAAGGTCGAGGCGGAGAACTTGGCGGGCGCGATCGCGGCACCGCCGCACAGTGCGACGCAGTAACCCCCCATGAGCGCGGCACTGTGGAACAGGGGCATCGACAGGTAGCAGACGTCGCCGGGGCCGATGTCGTATTTGTCGGCGAGCACCGGACCCGCGAACGGCATCATCATGTGCGCGAACTGGACCGGCTTGGGGTTTCCACTGGTCCCCGAGGTGAAGATCAGCATGAACGTGTCCATCGCCCCGGGTGCCGAATGCGGGGTCAACTCCGCGGCGCCGGAGAGCATCTCGGCCCACTGCGGAGTAGAGGTGTCCAGCACCGTCACGCCCGGTAGCTCCAAGCCATCGAGGAGAGGGCGGTGCTCGGCGTCGGTGAGCAGGATCTGACAGTCCGCGCGCACGATGTCGGCCGCCAGACCCTCACCGCGGCGAGTGTTGTTGATCCCCGCCGTCACGTAACCGCCCAGCGCGCCGGCGGCCAGGGCGATCAGCATGTCCGGCGTGTTCCCGAGCAGCACACCCACATGCAGCGGGCGCTCGGTGTCGGCGATGCCGAGAATCGCCGACGCGGCGCGTTCGGCGTCGCGAATGTACTCGCGCCACGTCCATTGCCGACCCTCGTAGGTGATCGCGAGGTTGTCGTCGTCGGCGCGTGCCTGCAGGAGCTGGGTGACTGTCTCGGCCATGCGGCAAATCTAGAACGTGTTCACCGCACGTGTATACAGATTTGCAGAATTGTCTACTGCGGTACCGGAGGGGGTCGCCGTGACCTTTGAAAGAACACTCGTGAGCGTCTGATCTCCATGCTCCCTGAGGTGCGAGCGAAGCGAGCCACGAAGGGTGTAACAACGTGTCTCGCCAGCCCTTCGAGGCTCGTCGACCTCGACGCGCTCCTTCGTCGCTTGCTCGGCCCGGCGGCTTGCGCTCCTCACACCTCAGGGAGCACGGGTTACGGGCTTCTTTCAGATCAGGGAGCAGGGTGGGTGGCTCGCGCCCTCCCGCTCAGCGGAGTGGGTGTGGTCGGCTCGGCGTCAGCGCGTGAACGATCCGCTGCCCGGGACGACCGTGAAGGTCTGGTCGCCCTGGCCGAGGATCGTCGTGGTGAACTCGACCGATCCCGCTCCGGTCGCAACGGCGACCCCGTCGGACGGACGTCCGTCCGCACATGCGGCGAAGACCTCGTCGCCGGACGCCCCGGTGGAGGTGTTCTTCCAGGTGATCCCGACGCGCGCATCCTTCAGGTTGGTGGCGCAGGACTCGGTGGGCGTCGTGTTGAGCGTGATCAGCGTGACCCCGGGTTCGGTGGCCGAGGCGAGGATGCCCGCCACGAAACCGCCCGTGATGCCGCTGGCGCCGACGGTGACGCCGGCGTTGGGGACCTGCTCCACGCTGAGGGGTCGTTCCGCGGGTGCGGCGGAGGCGGTGCCTGCTCCTACGCCGAACGCTCCCACTGCCGCAATCGCCCCGATCGTCGCCACAGTTGTGCGTCGCATCTGTCTCTCCCGTCACTCTGGACACGTACGCACCCAGACTACGGGAGTGAGATTGGACTCTCCACTGTGAGATCGGCGGTACATCGCTGATACAAGAGATTTCATGAGCCAGCCGCACGATCCCCTGTCCGCGTTCCACCTCGGCGACATCTCGGTGTCGGAGTCGGGGGTGCGGGCCTCGCAGCGGCTGTGCCCGCGGTTCGCCGACCATCGGGGCGTGATCGAGCTGCCGGCGCTCGCCGTGCTGTTCGATCACTGCGGTGGTATCCCGTTCCATCGCATCCACGACGACCCCGCCGCGGCGACCCTCCAGGCACGCCTGACGATGTCCACGCACGGTCGCGCAGAAGTGGGCGACCTGGTCGCCGCACGGGCCGAGGTGGTCATGCACGACGACGCCTGGGGTTCGACGTCGGTCGAGATCCGCACCGGTACCGGGGACCTGTGCTGCGTCGGGACCGCACGCAACGTCCGCGTCGGCCGTGCCCCGACCGGTGCCACCCCGTCCGCCGAGATCGGCCACGCGATACCGCAATGCAGCGACGATGGCGGGTCCGTTCTGCCCGAGCGCATACCCGCCGCGCTGTCCGGGCGGGCCGTGGTCGAGGAGATCGCGTCGAAGATGCGGGAACCCGGCCCGCTCACCGACATGCTCAACGGCCGCGTCGAGGTGATCGACGGCACCACCGACCGTGAGTCCGGCATCCGCTTTCGCAGCGCCACCGAACCGTGGATGGGCAACATGTTCGGCACCATGCACGGCGGCGTCATCGCCACCATCGCCGGCCAGGCGGCATCGTTCGCCGGGCATCTGCATGCCGGTGCCGGGCAGGAGTACTCGATCGGGGACATGGCGATCGGCTTCTACCGCTCACCTGCTGTCGACGGCAGTGAAGTGGTGGTCGAGGTGACGCCGATCAAGCTCGGCCGCCGCATCTCGTCCTTCGAGGCGACGATGACCTCCTACGACGACGTCCTGCTGAGCCGAGCCACGGTCGACATCCACTACCGCTGACCGCAGTTGGGTCGTCAGCCGGCCGAGCAGCGTCTATCGGGCGTGGCGAGGTTGCCGCGTCGGTCGAGGTCACCTCTTGTGCCCGGGTCGCCGAGTGACTTCGACTCGGCGCCTCGACCTCGACGCGCTCCTTCGTCGCTTGCTCGGCCCGGCGGCTCCGCTCGGTGCCGGCTCAACCAGCGGTGGGGCTCGGGTCGCCGAGTGGCTTCGACTCGGCGCCTCGACCTCGACGCGCTCCTTCGTCGCTTGCTCGGCCCGGCGGCTCCGCTCGGTGCCGGCTCAACCAGCGGTGGGGGCGCGGGTTGTCGAGTGGCTTCGACTCGACGCGCTCCTTCGTCGCTTGGTCGGCCCGGCGGCTGCGCTCGGTGCCGGCTCAACCAGCGGTGGGGGCGCGGGTTGTCGAGTGGCTTCGACTCGGCGCCTCGACCTCGACGCGCTCCTCCGTCGCTTGCTCGGCCCGGCGGCTCCGCTCGGTGCCGGCTCAACCACCGGTGGTGAAAGCGCCGGGTCGTCCCTGCGGGAAAAACAATCAAGCGCGCTTGATTCTTCTGATGCCGTGTGTGAGGGTGATCGCATGCCTGAGGGACAAGCAGCCGTGATCGGCGTCGTCGCCGACCTCGAAGCCGAATCCGCGCAGCTCGACACGCTCGTCGCGGGTCTCGACGATGCGGGCTGGGCCACCCCCACGCCGGCGCCGGGGTGGACGATCGCGCACCAGATCGCGCATCTGGCGTGGACCGACGAGGTGGCGGCGGTCGCGGCCACCGACCCGGACCGGTTCGGCGCACTGCTCTCGGAGGCGGCGAGCAGCGTGGCGACCTACGTCGACGACGCCGCCGAAGCGGGGGCCGCCGCGCCGGCCGACGAGATCCTGGCCGGGTGGCGGGCGGCGCGCGACCGTCTCGCCGACGCGCTGCGCGAGGTACCGGCCGGCGTCAAGATCCCGTGGTTCGGACCACCGATGTCCGCGGCGTCGATGGCGACCGCGCGCCTGATGGAGACATGGGCGCACGGCCTCGATGTCGCCGACGCCCTCGGTGTTCCCGTCGTGCCGACCGATCGGATCCGCAGCGTCGCCCACATCGGCGTCCGCACACGCGACTTCGCCTACATCGTCAACGGCCGCACGCCCCCGGCCGAGCCGTTCCACTACGCGCTCACCGCGCCGTCGGGCGAGATCTGGACCTGGGGCCCGGACGACGCGTCGAACAGCGTGCGCGGGCCAGCACTCGACTTCTGCTTCCTGGTGACCCAGCGACGCGCACTCGCCGACCTCGCACTCGAGCTCACCGGACCCGACGCGGTCGAATGGTCGGGTATCGCACAGTGTTTCGCAGGTCCGCCCGGGCCGGGTCGCGAACCGCGGGCGAGCTGAGACGCCCGTCGTCGTCGCCGTCCGCCGCTGAGGTCCACCGCCCCCTTACGCCGCCGAATCGTCCGATCGCAGCAGCACGCAGTCGCACGCAGTCCGACAGGAGAACACGATGCCCATCGCCAGTCCGATCTGGGAGACGCCCGAACGCCTCGAATTGCGTTCCACCGTGCGCCGATTCGTCGACAAACACATCCTCCCGTTCCAGGACGACTGGGAGCGCGAGGGTGCCATCCCCCGTGAACTGCACATCGAGGCGGCCAAACTGGGTCTGTTCGGGCTCGGGGTCCCCGAGGAGGTGGGTGGTTCCGGCGGTGATCTGATCGACAGCACGATCCTCGGCGAGGAACTCCACTACGCCGGCGCGGCCGGTGGCGTCTTCGCGTCGCTGTTCACCCATGGCATCGCCCTGCCGCACCTGATCGCGGCCGGCGACCACGACCAGATCGACCGGTGGGTGCGGCCCACGCTCGCGGGCGAGAAGATCGGGAGTCTCGCGATCACCGAGCCGGGCGGGGGCAGCGACGTCGGCCACCTGACGACCAAAGCGGAGCGCGACGGGGATCACTACGTCGTCAACGGTTCCAAGACCTACATCACCTCCGCGGTCCGCGCCGACTTCGTCGTCGTCGCCGTCCGCACCGGAGGGCCGGGAGCCGCGGGCGTCTCACTGCTCGTCGTTGAAAAGGGCACACCCGGTTTCGAGGTCACGCGGAAGCTGGACAAGATGGGGTGGCGCAGTTCCGACACCGCGGAACTGTCCTTCGTCGATGCGCGGGTGCCGGTCACCAACCTGGTCGGACCGGAGAACTCCGGATTCTCGCAGATAGCAACCGCTTTCGTCACCGAACGGTCCGGTCTGGCGGTGCAGGCGTACGCCAGTGCGCAACGCTGCCTCGACCTCACCCTGCGGTGGGCGCGCGACCGTGAGACCTTCGGCAAACCGATCATCGCCCGGCAGTCGGTGCAGGACACCCTGATCGAGATGGCACGCCGCATCGACATCGCCCGCACCTACACGCGGGCCCTCGTCGAACGGAAGGTCAGCTCCACCGACGACCTCATCGCCGAGGTGTGCTTCGCCAAGAACACCGCGGTCGAGGCGGGGGAGTGGGTGGCCAACAAAGCCGTTCAGCTGCACGGCGGTCTCGGTTACATGACCGGCACCGAGGTCGAACGGCAATACCGCGACATGCGCATCATCGGGATCGGTGGCGGCACCACCGAGATCCTCAACGGACTGGCCGCCAAACGGCTCGGTTACCAGGCCTGACCGGCTGCCGAGATCGTCCGCCGCCGAACCACATCGAAGACCGAGACAGGGAGCATCGACATGACCGTGGACACCAATCCGTTCGTGGAGACCACCGAACGCGCCGAGCTGCGCGCGGCGGTCGCCGGACTCGCCGCGAAGTACGGACAGGAGTACTTCCGTGAGTGCGCGCGCACCGGCCGCAAGACCGACGAGTTGTGGGCCGAGGCGGGCAAGCTCGGCTTCATCGGGGTCAATCTCCCCGAGGAGTACGGCGGCGGCGGTGCCGGGATGTATGAGCTCGCCATCGTGATGGAGGAGATCGCCGCGTCGGGCACCGGACTGCTGATGCTTGTCGTCTCACCGGCCATCTGCGGCAACGTCATCGCCCGTTTCGGCACCGACGAGCAGAAGCAGCGGTGGCTGCCGGGTCTCGCCGACGGGTCGATCACGATGGCGTTCGGTATCACCGAACCCGATGCCGGCTCCAATTCCCACCAGATCACCACCACGGCCCGTCGGGACGGCTCGGACTGGTTGCTCACCGGCCAGAAGGTCTACATCTCCGGCGTCGACCAGGCGCGGGCCGTGTTGATCGTCGCCCGCACCGAAGACGCGAAGACCGGCAACCTCAAGCCCGCGCTCTTCATCGTCCCCACCGACTCGGAGAACTTCTCGTACACGATGATCGACATGGAACTGCAGAACCCAGAGAAGCAGTTTCAGCTCTTCCTCGACGATGTGCGATTGCCCGCCGACGCGCTCGTCGGCTCCGAGGACGCTGCCCTGAGTCAACTGTTCGCCGGGCTCAATCCGGAACGCATCATGGCCGCGGCGTCGGCCGTCGGGATGGGCCGGTTCGCGCTCGACAAGGCGGTGTCGTACGTGAAGGAGCGCACGGTGTGGAAGACGCCGATCGGTGCGCACCAGGCGATCGCGCACCCGCTCGCCCAGGGCAAGGTCGAGCTCGAGATGGCCAAGCTGATGATGCAGAAGGCCGCGACCCTCTACGACGCCGGCGACGACTGGGGCGCCGCCGAGCCGGCCAACATGGCGAAGTACGCGGCCGCCGAGGCCTGTGTGAAGGTCGTGGACCAGGCCGTGCACTCCCTGGGCGGCAACGGTCTGACCACCGAGTACGGACTGGCGCCGATGCTGAGCCTCGCCCGGATCGCCCGCATCGCCCCGGTGAGCCGGGAGATGATCCTCAACTTCGTCGCGCAGACCAGCCTCGGGCTGCCGAAGTCCTACTGAGGCTCGCGGTGACCACGTCGTCGGCGAACACCCGCTCGCCGCAACAGGAACGCTCGCGGTTGACCCGCGAGCGCCTGTTGCGGTCCACGGTCGACGCGCTGGCCGCGGACGGCTGGGCCGCCGCGACCGTGGCCGCGGTCGCCGAACGTGCCGGCGTGTCCCGCGGTGCGGCGCAACATCACTTCCCGACGCGCGAAGCCCTCATCACCGCGGCACTCGAGCAGGTCTTCGAGGACATGACCCGCGCTGCGGTCGGGGATCCGCACGCATCGCCGGAGGCGGCCGACGAAGTGACCCCGGACCGGGTCATCCGCGCCGTCCAGCGGGCCGTCGACGTCTACACCGGCACCGAATTCAAGGCAGCACTCCAGGTCTGGGCCGCCGCCGCGTCCGATGCGGCGCTGCGGCGGCTCATCCTGCCTCTCGAAGCGAAGTTCGCCCGCGCGGCCCATCAGCGGACGATGGCCGCGATGGGGGTGGCCCCGGACGACGAGACCGGTTACCGGCTGGTGCAGGCGACTCTGGACATGGCGCGCGGACTCGGCCTGGCGGACACGCTGTCCGATGACTCCGCCCGGCGTGCGCTGGTCGTAGACACCTGGTCGGCGCAGCTCGTCGCGGCGTTCGGGAGCGCGCCCGCGGACCGGCCGGGCGCGGACTAACCGCGTTCGGCGGCGGGCTGTCCGGGCTCCGGCGCATCGGGTCGCCGACCGCGGGTGCCGACCCAGTAGACGCCGAACGACATGAAGGCCATGCCGACGAACACGACGACGAGCGAGATCGTCATCGACAGATAACCCTGCCCGCGCGGATCGATGAACGGGTAGGGATACCAGTCCGCGATCGGCCCGCGGATCAACGGGTAGACGCCGTACACGAGCGGGATCGTGAGCCAGGACAGCCACGCCCGTTCGGGTAGTCGCCGGGCGCGCACCACGATCCAGTCCAGGAGCATGACGAGCGGGATGACGCGATGCAGCACGTCGTTCACCCAGGCGTAGGTGACATCGACGTCGATGCCCTGCAGCAGAAGCGCATAGACGATCCCGGTGATGACCATGCAGGTGGTCGCCGCCCCGCGGCACCACTCCCAGGCCGGGCTTGCCGGGGCCAGCAGTCCGCCGACGAGCAGGATGAGCGCGGCGAAGATATTGCTCAGCACCGTGAAGTAGCTGAAGAAGTTCGCGAGCGTGAAGCCGGCGTCGCCGTAGCGCAGCACCGCCTGATACACGAGCGCGGTGACGCCCAGGGCGGCAAAGGCGATGCGGAGCAGACGTATCCACCAGGTCACGGTCACATGTGTGATTCAAGCACCTCGTGCGGGCGCGGACCGGAAAGTCCGCCCGGCGACGTGGGTGGCCGGTTCGCCCGAGGGAGACGGCACCTCGGGCGAACCGGCCGGGTATTCACTCCGCGTGGATGATGACCCCGCGGATGTTCTTGCCGTCCCGCAGATCCTGGTAGCCCTCGTTGACCTGGTCGAGGGTGTAGGTCTGCGTGACCAGTTCGTCGAGCTTGAGCTGCCCCGCGTCGTACAGGCGCAGCAGTTTGACGATGTCGTACTGCGGATTGGCCGAGCCGAACAGACTGCCCTTGATGGTTTTCTGGTTCAGGGTCAGATCGGTTCCGGAGACCTGCACGGTCAGCTTCGTCGGATCGGCCAGACCGGTGATGACGACCGTCCCGCCCTTGCCCACGACGGCGGTCGCGTTGGCCACGACCTCCGCGTCGACCGTGCCGACGAGGATGAGGGCCTGGTCGGCACCCTGCCCCCAGGTCAGTTCGTTGACCTTCTCCGCGGCCTCGGCGGCGTCGGCGAAGGCATGTGTTGCACCGAATTTGAGCGCCGTGTCGCGCTTGAGCGCGACTGGGTCGACGACCACGACGTATTTGGCCCCGGCCGACACCG
The DNA here is from genome assembly GCF_031844505.1 of Gordonia sp. AC31. NCBI lineage: Bacteria > Bacillati > Actinomycetota > Actinomycetes > Mycobacteriales > Gordoniaceae > Gordonia > Gordonia sp. AC31. Next base: position 167,668 of record NZ_JAUZVK010000002.1, on the reverse strand, counting down.
CGCCCTGCACCGCGTTGATGCCCAGGCCGCCGATGCCGTAGATCACCACGGTGTCGCCGGCACGCACGCCGCCCGCGTACACCGAGGTGCCCCAGCCCGAGGGCACGCCGCAACCTACGAGCACTGCCTTGTCGAGCGGCAACCACTCGTCGACCTTGACGACCGAGTGCTGCGAGATCGTCGCGCGTTCGGCGAAGGTGCCGAGCATGCACATGGCTCCGAAATCGTCACCGCCACCGTGGAATCGGAATGTGCCATCGGGCATCGATCCCTCGAGGATGGTGGCGCCCATGTCGCAGAGGTTCTGCCGGCCGGTGGAGCAGTAGCGGCAGGTGCCGCAGTTGGGGATGAAGCTGCAGACCACGTGGTCGCCGGGCTTGACCTTGGTGACGCCCGGGCCGACCGCCTCGATGATCCCCGAACCCTCGTGGCCGCCCACGATCGGATAGCGGGGCGGGAGGTCGCCGTCGGTCAGGTGAAGGTCGGAGTGGCACAGGCCGGCCGCGGTGTACTTGATCAGCACCTCGCCTTCGCGGGGCTCGTCGAGGTCGAGTTCGACGATCTCGAACGGCTTTCCGGGTCCGGTGAGGACGGCTGCCTTGGTGGTGAGAGACATGAAATCGTGCTCCTTGGGTGTACTCGAGGGCGGATGGGGGTCAGAGCGAGATGTTGACGGCCTTGGTCTGGGTGTAGAGCTCGATGGCCGACGAGCCGAGTTCGCGCCCCCATCCCGACTGCTTGTAACCACCGAACGGCATGGCGGTGTCGAAGCCGTTGTACTGGTTCACCCAGACCGAGCCGGCCTTGATCTGTCGAGCTGTCCGGTGCGCCTTGGACAGATCCGTGGTCCAGATGCCTGCTGCGAGACCGTAGATGGAGTCGTTGGCCGCGGCCGCGACCCCGGTGTCGGCATCGAAGGGCATGGCGGCGACGACGGGACCGAAGATCTCCTCCTGCACGATCGAGAAACTCGGGTCGACGTCGACGAAGACGGTCGGTTCGATGAAGAATCCCTCGTCGCCCCAACGCTTTCCACCCGTCAGCGCCCGTGCGCCGTCGGCGAGGCCCGCCGCCAGGTATCCCGAGACGCGATCGAACTGCTCTTGGCTGACCAGCGGTCCGAGTTCGGTCGACGGGTCGAGGCCGGGTCCGATCTTGGCCTGCGAGGCAGCCTCGGCGACGGCCGCGGTGAAGTCGTCGAAGATCGGCCGCTCGACGAAGAGACGTGTTCCGGCGACACAGCACTGTCCGTGGTTGAACATCCAGGCCGCGACCGACCCGGCGACCGCCTTCTCGAAGTCGGCGTCGGCGAAAACGATGTTGGGGCTCTTGCCGCCGAGTTCCAGCGACACCTTCTTGAGGTTGCCCTTCGCGGCGTCGACGATCTTCTTGCCGACCTCCGTCGAGCCGGTGAACGCGATCTTGTCGACGTCGTCGTGCGCGGCGAGCGCCGCGCCGGCCTCGCCGTAACCGGTGACGATGTTGACCACGCCCGGTGGGAAGCCGGCCTCTTGGAACACCTCGCCGAGGAGCAGGGCCGTCAGCGGGGTCTGTTCGGCCGGCTTGAGGATGACGGTGTTGCCGGCCGCCAATGCGGGGGCCAGCTTGAACGCGGCCATCAGGAGCGGGAAGTTCCACGGCACGATCAGGCCGCAGACTCCGACCGGCTCGCGCAGGGTGTACGCGTGGAACTCGCCGCCGGGCACGAACGGCATCGAGACGTCGACCGTCGACCCGGTGATCTTGGTGGCGAGGCCCGCGTTGTAGCGGAAGATGTCGGCCGACCAGTTGGTGTCGACCGCGGTGGCGATGGTGGCCGCCTTGCCGTTGTCGAGCGCCTCCAGCTGGCCGAACTCCTCGGCGCGTTCGGTGAGGATGTCGCCGACCCGCCAGAGCAGGCGTTCGCGTTCATTCGGCTTCATCCGGGTCCACGGGCCGTCGTCGAAGGCCTGGCGCGCGGCGCGGACCGCGCGGTCGATGTCGGCCGCGTCGCCGTGGGCGACCGAGGTGAGCGGACGCGCCGTCGCGGGATCGATGGTCTCGAAGGTGCGGCCCGAGGCCGACCACACCCACTCGCCGCCGATCAGCATCGGACGGTCGGCGGAGATGAAATCGCGAACGCGCTCATGCAGGGCGGTGTCGGGAACGACGGCGGTCATGTGGCCTCCTGGTCGGCGTGGTGCCGGCGGTGATGTGGTCGGTGGAGTGATCTCGGTCATATTCGACCTGACTTATTTCTCTCACCGTTCCGACGTGTCGCCGTGTCCAGAAACTGAACACCTGGGCTGTACAGGGGTCGCGGCGACCGGCCGTCACCGCGTGGCTACCGTGAGACGCCGGACAAGTCAGGGACCTTCGGAGGAGCAGAGTGAACGTGCGCCCAGCGGGCAGGGTCGGCGCCGCCCTGCGTGGCCTCGGCCCGGTGACCGGGGGTATCTCGATCCGTGAGGCCCTCCGGGCGGGAGCAGGGGCCGGGGTGGCGCTCGGACTCGTCGGTCTGGTGCTCGCCGCGTCGGGGGTCGACCTGCGGCTCGGACTCTTCCTGATCGCGCCGTTCGGGGCGACCGCCGTGCTCGTCTTCGCCGCGCCGAACAGTCCGTTGGCGCAGCCGTGGCCCGCGACCGTCGGCAACGCGGTGTCGGCGGTCGTGGGGGTGGCGACCACCCTCACCATCGGCCAGCCCGCGCTTCGGGCGGCGCTCGCGGTCGGTCTGTCCGTGGCCTTGATGATCGGGTGCCACGCGGTCCATCCGCCTGCCGGCGCGGTGGCGATGACAGCCGCGCTCAGTCCGGAGACGATCCAGTCGCTGGGGTTCCGGTTCGTCCTCGCACCCGTCCTCGTGGGCACGCTCCTGCTGGTGGTCCTCGCCGCCGGGTACGCCCGGTTGACCGGACGACGTTATCCGTATCGCCGGTTCGACGCGGCGCCCCCGCCCGCTGCGCGGCTCGGTCTGGACGAGGACGAACTGACCGGCATCCTCGACCGGTACGAGCAGTCGCTCAACCTCGGTGTCGCCGACCTCGCGCGACTGATCGGGGCCGCCGAACTGCAGGCTGCCGGTCACCGCGCGGGCCCGCTCGCCGCGACGGACGTGATGTCCCGAGACCTGGTGACCGTGAACCCCGAGACGCCGCTGCGAGACGTCGCCGTCCTCTTCGACGAGTACGGCTTCACCTCGCTGCCGGTGACGTCGGACGACGGCATGTTCGTCGGTGTGGTGTTCCAGATCCATCTCGTGCGGCGGTTGATGCGCTCGAACGACGTCGAGTTGCGCGCCGCGGACGTGATGTCGGCGGAACCGGCCGTCGCGACCCCGGGCACGCCGGTCGGGGCGCTTTTGCCGCTGCTCGCCGAGAGCGGATGCGACGCGGTCCCGGTGTTGGAGGGGCACACCCTGGTCGGCATCGTGACCCGGACCGACCTCATCGCGGCGCTCGCACGGCAGACGCTGCGGGACCCGGTGCCCCGCACCGCGGTGCCGGAGTAGCCGCGCGCTCAGATGTCCAGTGCGCGCATCCGCGAGTACAGCGTCGTCCGGCTGATGCCGAGATCCCTTGCGGCATGCACCTTGTTGCCGCGGGCGCGGTCCAGCGCCTCGACGATCGCGGTGCGCTCGGCCTGTTCCCGGCCGGACAGGTGCGCGGCCCGGCTGGTCGTCCGATAGGCGGGTGGCAGGTCGGCGGGTTCGACGACCCGCGCGGCGCGCGCTCGGCACGTCAGAGCGGCCTGCCGGAGCACCGAGTTGAGCTCGGTGAGGTTCCCGGGCCAGTCGTCGCACAGCAAGGCGTCCGTCGCCAGTCCGGACAGCGTGAGCTCCGGGTCGATGTCTGTCAGTGCGCTGCTCGCGATCGACGCCAGCTCCGAGGTCCGATGACGTAGAGGAGCGAGATCGACCCGTGTGGCGCACCGGGCGAGGAGTGCGGCGACTCCCGGACTCGCCTGGTCGCGCGGCCCGCCGACGACGATCAGCGGCGACTCCGGCGAGCTCGACACCGCCACGCGCCCGAGTAGGGCGACCGACTGCGCGTCGAGGAGATCGACGCCGTCGATCACCAGGGTCGTGCTCATCGACCGGGCGCGTCCGACGAACGCGGGGATGTCGGGGCGACGACCGCTGATGATCTCGTCGGCGACATCGACGATCACCGGTGGCGAGTCGGTCTCGGCGGCGAGCGCAGCGGCGTGGGTGCTGCGTCCGGTCCCCGGTTCGCCGGTGATCGCGACGCTGGTGCGGGACGGGGCGGTCGGTGGCGCGGACCGCCTCGGCGGCGGCTCGCTGACCGGCCGGAAGCGGAACAGGGCCGCGCCGCAGGCGCCCGGCACGGGTTCGACGGCGACCTCGACCTCGGCGCCCGACACCAGGGTCAGCGGCAGTACTGTCGCGCGCAGTGCGGGATCGGTCGCGACGATCCGCATCGCGCCGATGTCGGTGGGGGAGAGCAGTTCGGCAGCAAGGGCATTCGTGAGCTGGAGGTCGTCGCCGATGGCCGCGACGGCGAGGTCGCGACGCGGTGCGGCGCGCTGGAACGCGTCGAGGACGCGTCGCTGGTGCGCTCGCGACCGGTCCAGCAGGCGGTCGGCGATGTCGGCGACGATCCCGTTGACGACCGGGATCGCCAAGGGGTTGATGCGATCGGCGATCTCGGACATGCAGATGATCCCGGCCAGCCTGCGGGTCGCGGGATGGATGATCGGCTGTCCGAAGCAACTGATCGACTTGAACTGGTCCAGGTAGTGCTCGGAGCTGTTCACGACGATCCCGCCCCGGGTCTCCGCCGGGGTACCGAGGGCCGTCGTCCCGACGACGTCCTCGCCGAACGGCACGCCCGGCGAGGCGCCGATCGCGTCGAGACGGCGCTCCACGGTCGTGCCGAACGCCACCCGCGTCACCATCCGGCACTCGTGGTCGACGAGCAGCAGCGAGACATCGGTGTCGGCGAGTCGGGCGGCGGCGTCATCGAGGACCGGGCGGGCGGCGTCGAGCAGCGGGTCGGCGGCAGCGATGTCCTGGACCTGCGTCGGCGTCCGGTCCTCGGGGCGGACCCCGGACAGCTCCGAACGACGCCACGACGACTCGATGACGGGCCGTCGGGGCGACGAATCGGAGGTGCGGTGCAACGTGTCGATACCCACCAACGTGACACATGTCACCGTGCAACGAAAGGCCGGGTCCGTGATCGGCGGTGGCCGGGCCCTGATGGCGGGGTACTACCGTGGTCGCATGCGCGTGGCGACCTGGAACGTGAACTCCGTGAAGCAGCGCATCCCGCGCCTGTTGCCCTGGCTCGACGAGCGCCGACCCGACGTGGTGTGCCTGCAGGAGACCAAACTCTCCGACGCCGCGTTCGACGAGTCACTCGGCACCGATCTCACCGACCGCGGATACGAGGTCGCGCACGCCGGACAGGGTCAGTGGAACGGGGTGGCGCTGTTGTCGCGGGTCGGACTCGACGACGTCCGGATCGGGTTCGACGGCATGCCCGGATACCCCGACCCGTCGACCCTGGAGGCACGGGCGGTGTCGGCGGTGTGCGGCGGACTCCGCATCCACTCGCTGTACGTGCCCAACGGCCGGACCCCGGACTCGGACCACTACACCTACAAACTCGAGTGGCTCGCGGCGCTGGCCCGTGCCGTGGAGGACCCGACCACGACACTCCTGTGCGGCGACATGAACATCGCGCCGGCCGACGCCGACCTGTTCGACCCCGCCGCGTATGTGGGACACACCCACGTCACTCCGGCGGAACGGGCCGCGCTGGCCACCTTCGAATCGATGGGCCTGCGCGACGTCGTCCGGGACCGGTGGCCGGGCGAGCGTGTGTTCAGCTACTGGGACTACCGCGCCGGCATGTTCCACAAAGACCTCGGGATGCGCATCGACCTGATCCTCGCCGGAGCGTCCGCTGCCGATCGCGTCGCGGCCGCCTGGATCGACCGGAAAGCACGCAAGGGCAGCAAGCCGAGTGACCACGCGCCGGTCATCGTCGACCTCGACGAGGCTCCCGATGGCGACATCGGACCGGTGGTCCCGCCGCCGTCGAATCCGGCGAAACCCGGTGCGACGAAGGTGAAACTGCCGCAGACGCCGGAATGATGCCCCGCCCGGCGTCCGCGACGCGCCTGCGCCGTTCGGTCATCGCGGCCGCCCGGGCCTATGGGCGCCTGCTCGGCACGGTGCTCTCCGTCGCCCGCCGGCTCGAGGCGGGACGACTCGGCGACGCCCCGGCGGCCACGGCGGGTGTGCTCCTTGCGGTGCACCTGGTGCCGGTGACGATCTGGCTCGGCCCGCTCGGGTTCGTCGTCGTGCTGGGCGCGGGCCTCGTCACGTCGAGCGTCATCCGCCGTCGCGTGCGTCATCGCGGGTTGACCCCGGCCGAGCGAAGCGTGGCCGTGGCGGTCTTCGGGGACGTGGGGTGGCTCGATGACGTCGTCCTCACCGATCTCGCCGGTCGGGGCGGGCGCGCCTTCACGGTGCCCGCGGTCGACGGACGCATCCTCTGCAATCTCGGGTCGCACCTCGACGCGACCCTGGGGCCGGGGAGCAGGGCATATCCGGTGCCGGGTCAGCTGCTCATCCACGAACTGGTCCACGCCTGGCAGATCGCCGCTGCCCGTTCCCCTGCCGGGTTCCTCGCCGATGCGCTGGCCGACCAGGCCCGGTACGAACTGGGTGAGGACGTGTACGGCGTGCGCGATGCCGGTGAGAACCACCACATGCCGCGCCGGGGCGAGGTGGAACGGCAGGCGACGATCGTCGACCGGTGGTTCGGCGGTCAGTCCTCGCCGACGCGTCGACCGTGCGACCCCGAGAGCCCGTCCGCACCCGTGATCGAGCAGCTCAGGCGACCCGTGCAGCGCGGATGACGGAATGGTCGCACCGGCGACTCGCGCCCTCGACGCATGCGGTTTGACGGTGTAGAAGTGGGAGGGTCACGCCGAGCACGAGCGTGGCCCGGAGCCGATCGCGCACGACCCGTTCACCTGCCGGTTGCGTGCAGGATCCGTTTTTTGACCTGTGTAAACCCGATCGGTAGAGTGGATCGTCGGTGCCCGGCCCATGCTGGGCCAGTCCGCATGCCTGCCCTACGGCTCTCGAGCCGCCGAGCATCTCGGGGTACGGCCGGCAGAGGGGCTGACAGGCGAATCCGCTGTCGAGTGTATGACACGCCCGACCTCGGGGTAGCGAAAATGTACTGACCAGCACATACGTGCTGGTGGGGCGAGTTGTGGAAGCCGCGAAAACAGGCCTGCGAGCCACTTCGTGCTTGCCCGGAGCACCAACCACAACCGATGATAAAGAGGAACGAACACCTAGTGCCAACCATCAATCAGCTGGTCCGCAAGGGCCGTCACGACAAGGCTGCCAAGACCAAGACCGCGGCCCTCAAGGGAAGCCCGCAGCGTCGTGGCGTGTGCACCCGCGTCTACACCACCACCCCCAAGAAGCCGAACTCGGCACTGCGCAAGGTCGCCCGTGTGCGCCTGACCAGCTCGGTCGAGGTCACCGCCTACATCCCCGGCGAAGGCCACAACCTGCAGGAGCACTCGATGGTGCTCGTCCGCGGCGGTCGTGTGAAGGACCTCCCGGGTGTGCGCTACAAGATCATCCGCGGCTCGCTCGACACCCAGGGTGTCAAGGACCGCAAGCAGGCTCGCAGCCGCTACGGCGCCAAGAAGGGGAACTGATAAGTCATGCCACGTAAAGGACCCGCTCCCAAGCGCCCCCTCATCAACGATCCCGTCTACGGTTCGCCGCTGGTCACCCAGCTGGTCAACAAGATCCTGCTGGACGGCAAGAAGTCGACCGCCGAGCGCATCGTCTACGGCGCCCTCGAGCAGGCTCGCGACAAGACCGGCACCGATCCGGTCGTCACCCTCAAGCGCGCTCTCGACAACGTGAAGCCCACCCTCGAGGTGAAGAGCCGCCGCGTCGGTGGTGCCACCTACCAGGTGCCGATCGAGGTCAAGCCGAACCGCGCCAACACCCTCGCGCTCCGCTGGCTCGTCAGCTTCAGCCGTCAGCGTCGTGAGAAGACCATGGTCGAGCGTCTCGCCAACGAGTTGCTGGACGCGTCCAACGGTCTCGGTGCTTCGGTGAAGCGCCGCGAGGACACCCACAAGATGGCCGAGGCCAACCGGGCGTTCGCGCACTACCGCTGGTAATCGACCCCAAACCGGGTACTGGGCGCTCGGCGCGAAGCGACGACCGCCCAGTCCACCCGAACTCGTTCGGGTGGGGGCGAGCGCAGCGAGCCCGGGGCTGATAAGTGAAGACAGCCTTTAGTCCGAAATCTTCCCGAAGGGAACTTGATGGCACAGGAAGTGCTCAGCGACCTGAACAAGGTTCGCAACATCGGCATCATGGCCCACATCGATGCCGGCAAGACCACCGCCACCGAGCGAATCCTCTTCTACACCGGTGTGAACTACAAGATCGGTGAAACCCACGACGGTGCCTCGACCACCGACTGGATGGAGCAGGAGAAGGAGCGGGGGATCACCATCACCTCCGCGGCGGTGACGTGTTTCTGGAACAAGAACCAGATCAACATCATCGACACCCCCGGCCACGTCGACTTCACCGTCGAGGTGGAGCGCAGCCTCCGCGTGCTCGACGGCGCGGTCGCCGTGTTCGACGGCAAGGAAGGCGTCGAGCCGCAGTCCGAGCAGGTCTGGCGTCAGGCGGAGAAGTACGACGTCCCGCGTATCTGCTTCGTCAACAAGATGGACAAGCTCGGTGCGGACTTCTTCTTCACCGTGCGCACCATCGAGGAGCGCCTCGGCGCCAAGCCGCTGGTCCTGCAGCTGCCGATCGGCGCCGAGGACAACTTCGACGGCGTCGTCGACCTCATCGAGCAGAAGGCGATCACCTGGCGCGGAACCGTCGAGATCGGCGCTGCGCCGACCATCGAGGAGATCCCCGCCGATCTGGTCGACCAGGTTGCGGAGTACCGCGAGAAGCTCCTCGAGACGGTCGCCGAGACTGACGAGGCACTGCTCGAGAAGTACTTCGGCGGCGAAGAGCTGACCACCGAGGAGATCAAGGGCGCGATCCGCAAGCTCACGATCGCCCGTGAGTTCTACCCGGTGATCTGTGGCTCGGCGTTCAAGAACAAGGGCGTGCAGCCCATGCTCGACGCGATCATCGACTACCTGCCGTCCCCGCTGGACGTGCCGTCGGTCGAGGGTCACGCAGTGGGCGACGAGGAGGAGATCCTCTCGCGCAAGCCGTCCGCGGACGAGCCGTTCTCGGCTCTCGCGTTCAAGATCGCGGCTCACCCGTTCTTCGGCAAGCTCACCTTCGTGCGCGTGTACTCCGGCAAGATCAACGCCGGAACCCAGGTGCTCAACGCCACCAAGGGCAAGAAGGAGCGCGTCGGCAAGCTCTTCCAGATGCATGCCAACAAGGAGAACCCGGTCGAGGACGCCACCGCGGGCCACATCTACGCGATGATCGGTCTCAAGGACACCACCACCGGTGACACCCTGTGCGATTCGGCGTCGCCGATCGTGCTCGAGTCCATGAGCTTCCCGGACCCGGTCATCAACGTCTCGATCGAGCCGAAGACCAAGTCCGACCAGGAGAAGCTGGGCACCGCGATCCAGAAGCTCGCCGAAGAGGACCCGACCTTCTCGGTCCAGCTCGACGAGGAGACCGGCCAGACCGTCATCGGCGGTATGGGCGAGCTCCACCTCGACATCCTCGTCGACCGCATGAAGCGCGAGTTCAAGGTCGAGGCCAACGTCGGCAAGCCGCAGGTGGCCTACCGCGAGACCATCCGCAAGACGGTCGAGAAGCACGAGTTCACCCACAAGAAGCAGACCGGTGGATCGGGCCAGTTCGCGAAGGTCATCATCAAGCTCGAGCCCCTGGTGGACGCCGAGGACGGTGCGACCTACGAGTTCGCCAACGCCGTCACCGGTGGTCGCGTCCCGCGCGAGTACATCCCGTCGGTGGACGCCGGTGCCCAGGACGCCATGCAGTACGGTGTCCTCGCCGGATACCCGCTGGTGAACCTGAAGGTCACCCTGCTCGACGGTCAGTACCACGACGTCGACTCCTCGGAGATGGCGTTCAAGATCGCCGGCTCGCAGGCCCTGAAGGAAGCTGCGCGGATGGCCGGTCCGGTCATCCTCGAGCCCCTGATGGCCGTCGAGGTCACGACTCCCGAGGACTACATGGGTGACGTGATCGGCGACCTGAACTCCCGCCGTGGCCAGATCCAGGCCATGGAGGAGCGCAGTGGTGCGCGTGTCGTGAAGGCACAGGTGCCGCTGTCGGAGATGTTCGGCTACATCGGAGACCTCCGGTCGAAGACCCAGGGCCGGGCAAACTACTCCATGGTGTTCGATTCGTACGCGGAGGTTCCCGCGAACGTGTCGAAGGAAATCATCGCGAAGGCCACCGGCGAGTAAACCCGGTCCTAGCGACATGCGCCGACCAGTTCTGCGCACCAACGTAAGAAGAAAACCCCTGCTGGGATCCGCCCAGTAGAGCAACAAGTCCAGGAGGACAATCAAGTGGCGAAGGCGAAGTTCGAGCGGACCAAGCCGCACGTGAACATCGGCACCATCGGTCACGTCGACCACGGCAAGACCACGCTGACCGCGGCCATCACCAAGGTGCTGCACGACAAGTACCCGGAACTCAACAAGAGCTTCGCGTTCGATCAGATCGACAAGGCTCCCGAGGAAAAAGCTCGCGGTATCACGATCAACATCTCGCACGTCGAGTACGAGACCGATAAGCGTCACTACGCCCACGTCGACGCCCCCGGTCACGCCGACTACATCAAGAACATGATCACCGGTGCTGCCCAGATGGACGGCGCGATCCTCGTGGTCGCCGCCACCGACGGCCCGATGCCGCAGACCCGCGAGCACGTGCTGCTGGCCCGCCAGGTCGGTGTGCCCTACATCCTGGTCGCCCTGAACAAGGCCGACATGGTCGACGACGACGAGATCATCGAGCTCGTCGAGATGGAGGTCCGCGAACTGCTGGCCGCCCAGGAGTTCGACGAGGAAGCCCCGGTCGTCAAGGTCTCGGCGCTCAAGGCCCTCGAGGGTGACCCCGAGTGGACCAAGTCGGTCGAAGAGCTCATGGCTGCCGTCGACGAGTCGATCCCGGACCCGGTCCGCGAGACCGAGAAGCCGTTCCTCATGCCCGTCGAGGACGTTTTCACCATCACCGGCCGCGGCACCGTGGTCACCGGTCGTGTGGAGCGCGGCGAGGTCAACGTGAACGAGGAAGTCGAGATCGTCGGCATCCGCGAGAAGAGCACCAAGACCACCGTCACCGGTATCGAGATGTTCCACAAGCTCCTCGATTCCGCACAGGCAGGCGACAACGCCGGTCTGCTGCTCCGCGGCCTCAAGCGTGAGGACGTCGAGCGCGGTCAGGTCATCGTGAAGCCGGGCACCACGACCCCGCACACCGAGTTCGAGGGCCAGGCGTACATCCTGTCCAAGGACGAGGGCGGCCGTCACACCCCGTTCTTCAACAACTACCGTCCGCAGTTCTACTTCCGTACCACGGACGTGACCGGCGTCGTGACCCTCCCCGAGGGCACCGAGATGGTCATGCCGGGCGACAACACCGAGATGAGCGTCAAGCTCATCCAGCCGGTCGCCATGGACGAGGGCCTGCGTTTCGCCATCCGCGAGGGTGGCCGCACCGTCGGTGCGGGTCGAGTCACCAAGATCACCAAGTGATCTCGTTCTGACTCACTGACTCACTGACTCACTGAGTCGAAGGCGCCCGGTCACGAAAGTGGCCGGGCGCCTTTGTCGTTGATCCTGCCGAGGGTCAGACGCCCCAGCCGTAGATCATGTCCATCAGTCCCGTCCCGGCACCACCCAGTTTCGGATTGCTGGTGAGGACGAAGTAGGTGTTGGGCTGGCCGGCATCGACCACGCCGATCGATTGGTCCGCCATGTCCTCGGTGGCGGGCAGCTGACGTTTCAGGACACGAAACAGATCGGGCAGACCGCCGGTGTACTTGACGACGCGGAAGTGCCGGGGGATCTTCGATTTGGTCTTGTTGAGCCTCAAGACGACGTCGGTCTTCGTCCAGTTGTCCAGATGCGTCTCCGGGTTGGGGATCGCCCTCAGGTCGGCCAGCGTGGTGGGATTCACCTGCGCCAGATGAATGTGCAGCTGGTTTTGCGAGCGCGCCGTGGCGGAGTTCACCCCTATCGCAATCGGTCGAGTGGGATTCTTGGCGACCAATTTGCCCGCCTGCAGCCACGCCGCGCTCCACAGGTTCAACTCGGAACCGTTGTACAGATAGGGGCATTCGATGCCCCTGATCCGGTTGGTGGGTAGGAGCAGGAAGTCATCGTTGTGACCTTTGTGGTCACCACCTCGACGGATTGCTTAGTACTTCACGTACTTCGGGTTCGGCTGGTACTGGGGACCCGGCTGAATGACGTCGATGTTGTCGCCGATCTGACCGGGCTTGGTGCCCTTCACCTTTCCCCAGAGAAGCAGGGACTTATCGGTGGCGGGATCGTCGGTGCTCTGGCCGCAGAGTTTTTGGGTCGGCGTCGGTGGTGCGGCCGAGGCGACCCCGCCTCCACTCAGGGCGGAGCTCGCGACGATGGCGGCGGTGACGGCCATCGTCGAGAGGAGCCGGGTGAACCGATGCGAGCGGGTGTCGTCCATGGGGAACCTCTCGGTGGTGAGCCTCGGCGTGCTCATCTGAGCGCAGAGTGTGCCACCGAGACTCTCCGGGTCGTGCCGAAACCGCAGATCAGGCAACTTTGACCCGGGAAAGTGCGGCGAACTACTCGTATCCGGCGCCGACTGCGAACGGTGGCGCTTCCATGTCGTTCCAAGGTGGGACGCCTCGGCCTTCGAACTTCCGTCGCCGCAGGTCCGCGCATAGAGTTCGCGCATGACCATGTTCGGAGAGTCGGGGACCGGGCCACGTGTTCCTGCCCATGTGTGGAGTGCCGTGGGCACTTTCGCGTTTGTCATGCTGTGCGGGATCGTCGGTCCGATCTTCCTCGTCGCCTACTTCGTGATCGATGCACCCGACACGGAGTGGATGCTGTGGACCGGGATCGGCATCACCGTGCTGGATATCGTTCTCGGCGTTGCCATCGCGTGGTTCAACTATCGGGGTGGCGCCAAGCTGGAACGCCTGCGCGCCGCCGGAGTGTTCGGCATCGCCGAGATCACCTCGATCGGTCAGACGAATGTCGAGATCAACGACCAGCCGCTGATGAAGCTCGGGCTCCGGATCCACGCCGAGGGACTCGCTCCGTTCGAGGTGTCGACGAGGAAGGTCGTGCCGCATTACCAGCAGCCGCTGCTTCACGCCCGTCGGTTGGCCGTGATGGTCGATCCCGAGTCCCAGGACTTCGAGATCGACTGGCAGGCAACCGCTTTGCTCGCCGGTTCGGTGCCGGCCAGGTTCACCTCCGAAGAGGACGGCCGGACCTACGATCTCACCGGTCAGGCGGAACCGTTGGGGGAGATCCTGCAGATCCTGGGGCGTCACGGGGTGGCGGGCAGTGGCGTGATCGATCTGCGGTCCAATCCCGCGGCCCGAGCGGAGGTCATGGAGGTCGTGCGCGGCTGGGCGGGAGTCCGGGCGGATTCGGCGAGCTCGTCTCGGATGGACCCCCCGTCGTTCACCAAGGCCGGTGGCGGGTCGGGCCGGGGTGGTGACCCGGGCCGTTCGCCGGCCGAACGGCTCGCGTCGCTGGACGAACTGCGCCGCACCGGCGCGGTCACCGAGGAGGAGTACGCGCGGGCGCGTCAGCGCATCGTCGACGATCTCTGACGCTGCGTGGATCGTCTGTAACAAAATGAATCCTCTGCCACATACGCCACTTGATTCACTCTAGTCACTCTGGTCACCACTCGATATCGATGTCGATGCCCTAGGGTCACAGCCGTGGCATTGCTGATGGTCGTCGAATTACAGTTCGTCGGTGCAGCTTTCACTACGGCCGCGTCGGCTTGCCCGCCGACGTCGAGCCCTCGCGTTCGCCCTCGCGCTCCTCGCGGTGGTCGGCGTGGTCACCATCGGGTCGGGTAACGCATCCGCGTCGGCCGCGTTCGGCAGGTTCCATGTGTCCGGCTGCGGCATGCCGAGCACCCCGGTCGACACCTGGACTCGGTGGGGCAACAGCAAAACCGTCATCGCTCTCGACGGTCTTCGCGCGACCGGTGACATCAGTGGCTGGCGTCGCGACACGCGTGTCCACCGCATCGCCGACTCCGGCGTCAACGTGATCCAACCGGTCGGAGGTCTCGCGAGCTTCTACACCGATTGGGAAGCGGCGAGCCCGGCCAACAAGGTCGGATACCGCTATCGGTGGACGTGCCGACTCGACACCATCGTGCGCGAACTCGACGCGCGCGGACTCGCAGTCGGCCCGCTGGGCAAATACGCGATCATGGGCATCTCCATGGGCGGTAACGCTGCGATGGTCTACGGGGCGTACCACCGCAAGCGCATCTCGCACGTCTTCTCGATGTCCGGCTACCTGAACCTGTCCGCGCCCACGATGCGAGAGGCTGTTCGGCTCGCGTTGATCGACGCCGGTGTCGGGGCGGGGGTCGGTCCGTTCAGCGCGGACGCCATGTGGGGACCGCCCTGGAGTGACCGGTGGACGCGCAACGATGCACTCGTCCAGCTGCCGCGGATGCGGGGGATGAAGATCCGCATCGGGTCCGGTTCGGCGACGTGGGGTCCGCACAACGCCGACGCCGTGGCCTCGGTCAAGGGCACACCGCTGGAGGTGGTGTCGCTCGCGCAGACCCGGTCGTTCGAAGTCGCGGCCGCTTTGCAGGGCATCCCGGTCACGACGGACTTTCCGTCCGTCGGGACACACGCCTGGGGGTACTGGGAGGACATGGTGTGGCGCGCCAAGAACAGCGGCTGGTTCCGCGACCGGTGACGACGACCGGTGAGGTGCGGTCTGCGCGGACGGCCGGGTGGAGTGTGACGGCGCCCGCACGGCCGACGTTCGTAAGCTGACGGTCATGCGTGTTCTGCGTCGAAGCGGCGACCCCGACCTCGCGGTCCGGATCGCGGGGGAGGCCGACCGGGGCGTACCGGTCGTCCTCGTGCACGGGATGGCATCGGACCATTCGACCTGGCGCCGGCTCGCGACGGCACTCCGCGCCCGCGGGCGTGCGGTGATCAGCGTGGACCTCCGTGGACACGGGCGGAGCGGCCGGGCCCGTGAGGTCTACCGGCTCGACGACTTCCGCGACGACCTGGCCTATGTCCTCGACACCCTCGGGATCGCGGTCGCCGACGTGGTCGGCCATTCGCTCGGTGCCCACACCGCGCTGCGATTGGCCATGCGTGAGCCGACGAGGATCCGACGCCTGGTGCTCGAAGAGGTGCCGCCGATGCCCCGCGACGAGGCCGATCTGTCCGAGGGCATCGCCATGCGCGCCACCCTGGGCGAGCAGATTCGTGGGCTGATCGCGCTCGCGCGCAACCCCTTTCCGGTCATCCGCTACGACGGCCGGATGGGCGACCAGATCGTCGCCGAATTCGACGTCTGCGCGCCGCACTGGTGGTCGGAGCTGCCGGATGTGCAGGCCACCGCCATGGTCATCTCCGGTGGCGAGAAGAGCTTCCTGCCGCCGCGCCACCTGCGGACCCTCAGCGACGCCCTGCCGAACTCGCGGTTCGTCACCATCGAGGCGGGGCACAGCGTTCACCGCGACCGCGCCGAGGAGTTCGTCACCCACGTCGACGGGTTCCTCGGGCACTGACCCTTCGTGACGGCCCTCCGCAGGCTCCGGGCCTCCTCAGGGAGCGGAAGCGGCCGCCGCCCTCCGCAAGCTTCGGGCGCTCCTAAGGAAGCGAAGCGCTATCAGGCGGGCTTGTTGTGCAGCGGTCGCGGGTCGATCCCGACCTTGCGCCATGCGTCGTAGGCCCAGGGGACGTAGAGGTACTTGAGCGGCAGGCGGTTGATCAACGGGTTGGCAGCCCGCATGAGGGCGGCGAACCGTTGGAAGTTCTTCTCGCGCCTGTCGTTCCACTCGAGGTCGCACACGTCACGCATCTGCTGGGGCAGCGTTCCGACGACAACGGTGCGGATGAAGGCGTTCAACGGAAGCGACAGGATCTTCCACACGGGCGCGGGGATCTTCTTGGGGCGGGGGAGCCCCTGCCGGATGTAACCGGTGGCGTAGACGATCGTCTTGTGCGGCACGAACCGGTCGAGCATGTCTTCCCAATACTGGACGAACTCCTCGTAGGTCTGCGGCTGCCCGCGATCGCTCACCCCGTAGAGCTGATACCAGACCTTGCTCTCCTCGAAAATCTGGACCTTCTCGGCGTAACTCAGGCGTCGGATGAAGGTGTCGGTGATGTAGAGGACCTGGTCGACGAACGTCGCGTGCGCCCAGTAGAACAACTCCGGATTGAGTGCGTGGTACCGCGATCCGTCGCTGATGGTGCCCTTGATGTCGCGGTGGAAGTCGCGCACCGTGCGCCCCCACTTCTCCGGCTCGGTGCTGTACACGGTCCGCATGACCGGGGGGCCGGTCCGCTTGGCCCGGCCGAGGAAGTCGCTGAAGATGACCGAGTGGTCGAGCACGGCCTGGCCGAGTTGTTCGATGCAGTTCTCGGTGCCGGCCAGACGCTGGAAGCCCAGCAGTCCGCGGTTGTCGCCGTAGAACTTCCACACGAGCGAGTCGGCGCCCAGACGTGGCGAGGCGACCTCGCCCGCGGTGTCCGGAGTGTCGTCGACGATCATCGGCTCTGCCTCGCGGATACCGGCGTCGAATCCCTGGTTGACTGACATGGCGGCGAGAATATCGCACTTGGAACAAATTTGGAAGGTTGTTCCAACGACGCGGGGTGATCTGTATGCGGAGAGGGAGGACGGACGATGCGGGGCAGGCAACCGGACTGGGCGCTTCCCGACGTCGAGGAGGTCCTCGCTTCCGCTGTCGCGGTGCGCCTGCCGATGCGTACGAGATTCCGCGGCCTGACCACGCGCGAGACGATGGTCTTCGCGGGGCCGGCGGGTTGGGGGGAGTTCGGTCCGTTCGTCGAGTACGACGACCCGGAGGCGGCCTCGTGGCTGCGGGCCGGCATCGAGGCCGCCTGGGTCGGCCCTCCCGCCGCGGTCCGCGACACCGTCCCGGTCAACGCGACCGTGCCCGCCATCCCCGCCGACGAGGTCGACGCATTGCTGCAGCGATACCCCGGCGCGGGAACCGCGAAGGTCAAGGTCGCCGAACCGGGGCAGACCCTCGACGACGACGTCGCCCGGGTCGCGGCGACGCGGGAGCTCATCGGCAGGGTGCGCATCGATGCGAACGGCGGCTGGACCGTCGACGAGGCCATCGCCGCCCTGCGCGCCATCGGTGAGGTCGAGTATGCCGAACAGCCCTGTCGCACAGTCGAAGAACTGGCGGCCGTGCGTCGGGCGGTCGAGGTGCCGATCGCTGCCGACGAATCCATCAGGAAGGCCGAGGACCCCTACCGTGTCGTCGCGGCCGACGCTGCTGACGTGGCGGTGGTCAAGGTCGCGCCGCTCGGCGGCATGCGCGCAACCCTCCAGCTCGCTGAGAACCTGGGACTCGACATCGTGGTCTCGAGTGCCCTCGACAGCGCGATCGGGATGGCCGCCGGCGTGGCTGCCGCGGCCGCGCTACCGCGCCTGGAGCTTGCGTGCGGGCTGGGCACCGGGTCGTTGCTCGCCGCGGATGTCGCCGCGTCCTTCCAGATGGTCGACGGCTCGGTGGGAACGCGATGGTTCGGCACCGACGCCTCGGTCGACGTGCGCGGACTCGCGGTCGAAGAAGAGCGTCAGCATTGGTGGCGCGAGCGTCTGCGGCGGTGTCACCGCCTGCTGACGATGGACGGGTCGCCCACGGGTCGCGGGCGAGGATAGGAACGCATTCTCCGATCTGTCTCAACGTGGTCTATCATGCGATGTGGGTCACATGCCGACCGTCCGTACCCGGGGCGGCCGTTGCGGGAGGGAGACGATCATGGCCTCGGTTCTGGCGACAGTGCCGGCAGCAGTCGATTCGGTCGGCGTCCCGTCTCCCGACCGCGACGGAACCCCGTTGCACGTCGGCCGGGGTCGCGGTGCCCGCGGACACCGGACCGCCGGGCTGTATTTTGACCAGATGGAGATCACGGAGATCAGACATCGCCGGCTGCACGAAGACCACTGGTCGGCACCCGAGGACTCGCTGCCCGCCACCCGTCGGCGGCGATGACCGTGGCAGGCACCGGAACCAAGGCCGACAGCGGGGATCGGACCTCGACGCGTAAGGTCCGCAACACCGCCAGCCCGGCCGACCAGGAAGCCGCGATCCTCGCGGCTGCCGGGGCGGAGTTCGCCGAGGTCGGTGTCCGCCGCGCGAACATCGACGAGGTCGCCGCGCGGGCTGGAGTGAGCCGCAGCACCTTGTACCGGCGCTTTCCGAACAAGGATGCGCTGCTCTACGCGGTGGCCAACGACGCCTACGAGACGGGCATGCAGAAACTCGAGGCCTCGGTGAAGGGGCTCGGACCCAAGGCCGCGCTGGTGGAGGCGTTCGCCGTCGGCGCCGAGTGGGTCAACTCCAATCCGCTGCTGAGCCGGATCGTCCTCACCGACTCCGAGATCAAGAGCGTCACGGCGACGATGACGTCGTTGTTCATCGACATGGTCACCGACCGGGTCGCGGCCACACTCCGCGACGAGGGTGCGCAGATGCCCGTCGAGGATCTGCTGGAAGCCGTCGAGATCCATGTGCGACTGGTGATCTCACTGCTGGAGACGCCGCCGTCGGACCCTGCTCGCAACGAACCCCAGCGCGTTCGGGATTTCGCCGCCAAGTTCCTCTCACCGATGATCTGGTGAAACCCCACCGGAGATGACGGGCCACGCCGGCCCCGTTCCTCTCGTCTGAAGTCCGCATCCACCGAAGGAGATCCAATGAGTCTGCGTGACAAGCTGTCCCGCACACCCGACCACGACGCGATCCGCGCCGCGCTACGGGACAAGGTCGTGGTCATCACCGGCGGCGCGCGTGGCATCGGATTCGAGACCGCGACCCAGCTGTCCGAGGCGGGGGCCAGGGTCGCGATCGGTGATGTGGATTCCGAGGCGGTGGGCAAGGCCGCCGCCGACCTCGGTTGCGAGGGCATCGAGGTGGACGTGACCAAACGCGAGTCCTTCGATGCGTTCCTGACCGAGGTCGAAAACCGGCTCGGACCGATCGACGTGCTCGTGAACAACGCCGGGATCATGCCGGTCGGACCGTTCCTCTCCTACGACGACACGATCATCCGCCGGACCTACGAGATCGACGTCCTGGGCGTGATCATCGGATGCCAGGAGGCGGCCCGCCGGATGGCGCCCCGCAGGACCGGCCACATCGTGAACATCGCATCGACGGCCGGGCGCATACCGACCCCCGGCCTCACCATCTACAACGGCGCCAAGGCAGCCGTCATCGAGTTCTCCGAGGCGCTGGGCGCCGAGCTGGAGCCGAAGGGCGTCGCCGTCAGCGCGGTACTCCCCACGTTCACGCGAACCGCCCTGATCTCCGGCCTGCAGACCAACAAGTTCATCCAGACCGTCGAGCCCGGCGAGGTGGCGTCGATCGTCGTGCAGACGATCGCGCGGCCGGTGGTCCGCGTCTACGCGCCCCGGTCGATGCGGTGGGCGGAGTCGGGCGCGTTGTTCCCGCAGGCGATGAAGCGGTGGTCGCGCCGGTTGACCAAGCTGGACTCGATCTTCCTGAGCCCCGACCAGCAGGCGCGCGCGGCATATTCCAGCCGGATCCGCGGTGAGAAGGTCGACACCCGGGCGCCGGGCGACAGTCTGACGCAGCCCCAGGAGAGCACGCCCCTGTCGTCGTGAAGAGGGACGGCATGGGTGCTCGGTCGGGGGTGCGGGAGGTGTCCGCCGACCGGGCGGCGAGGCGCGAGCTGCGCGAGGCACTGGACGATCTGCACGCCCTCGAGGTCGAGGCCGGACTCCGTCGGCGCCTGTCGCGGCTCCGGTGGGTCGTCGCGGTGGTGGTCCTCGTCGTCGCGCTCGTGCTCGCGGGGGTGGCGGTGACCGCGTGGCAGCGAGACCGTGAGCGGTACTCCGATGCCGAACTCCAGTCCGCGGCGGCCGACCGGGTTGCGGTGCTCATCGCCCCGGACAGCCGAGACGATCGGCGCGCCCAGCGCATCCTGGCCGGCGCCACCGGCGCCTTCTACGACGAGTTCGCCCAATCCGCCGACAGTTACACCGAATTCATCCGGGCCAACGGCACCGTCGCGCAGTCCTCTGTCGACGGCACGGGGATCTCCGTCCGGACCGGCGACACCGCCACGGTCCTCATTGCGGCCACCGTCGTCTTCACCGGTGGGGCGGCGCCGGCCGAGACCGGCGACCAGGCGCGCAGATTCCGGTTGCGGGTGCTCATCACACCGGCCGACGACACGCTGAAACTGAGTGCGGTGCAGTACCTTCCATGACGCCACCGACTCACACCCCGGGCGTCGAGCCGGTCCCGGGACGCGGAACGACCCGGCCCATCGGGGTGCGAGGTGCCGCCATCCGCCTCGCGATCGCGGCGGTTGTCCTGGTCGCGACGCTCGTCGTGGTGCTCGCCCTGTGGAACTCGCACCGTACCGGCTCCGACGTCGCGGAGAGCCGAGACCAGTTGCGAGCACAGGCGGGAACGATCGTCGCGGACGTCTTCTCGGTCGATGCGGACCGCTGGCAGCAGGACCGGACGCGGGCGCGGGAGCGGGTCGCCGACGAGTTCACCGACAGCTACGGGGCCCAGCTCGATCGGCCCCCGCCCGAGGGGACGTCGTCGGTGACCTGGCGCCCCGAGGTCGTCAGCATCGTCGCGGTCGACGCCGCGGAGGGGGAGGCGCTGCTGCGTGTCGTGGTGACAGTACGTCCGGCCGCGGGGCCGGCGACGACCGTTCAACGCACGGTCCTGGCCCGCTACGCGCGGTCGGACGACACATGGCTCCTCGCGGCGGCGGATGTGATCGGATGACCGTCCATCGGAATCTGCGGGTGCGACGATGACCGAGACCATCACCACGCGAATCGAACTCGCCCGCGCCCGGGTCGACGCGGCGACCCGACGGGCGCGCACCGCCCGGATCGTCGCCGCGCCGGCGCTCCGGGCGCGTGCGGCACGCCGGACACAGACGGTGCGCCGGACTCTCGTCGGAGCAGCGATCGCGGTGGTCGTCCTCGTTGGCGTCGCCGGCTTTCTTGCCTGGCAGATCCGCGGCCAGCAGGCGGCGACCGAGTTGCAGGACGACGTGCTCGCATCCGCCCGCGGCGCCGTCACCGTCATGCTGACCGCCGACCCGGCCGACCCCGAAGGCTACGTGACACGCGTGGCGGAGGTGAGCACCGGACCGCAGCTGAAACGGATCGACGCCGCCCGGGAGGCACTGATGACAGAGGTGGGCGGGAAACGGGGTTCGAGTGTCGGGCAAGTGATCTCGGCCGGGCTCGTCACCGATCCGTCGTCCGACGACATCGGTGGAAGCGTGGACGTGCTCGTCGTCGCCGACGCGACGAACCCGGCGCTCCTGGGCGGGTCGGGGGACGGTTCGGAGATCGACACCACCGGGGAGCGGATCACGGCGCTGATCACCATGACGCGCACCGACGGCGGCTGGAAGATCGCCGAGGCGAGGCGTCCATGACCACCGCTCACGACCGGGTCCTGCTACCGGCACGGCCGACCCGAACCCAACGCATCCGCATGCGGCTTCTCATCGCCGCATCGGCGGTATCCCTGGTGGTCGCGGCGATCGCGGGCGCCGCGACCCTGCGCCCCGATCCCGACCCGACCGAGGCGCAACGCAGCGAGATCCTCAGCGCGGCTGCGGCTGCCGTGAGTGCGCTTCTGACCTACTCGCCCGACGACCCCGCCGACCGGCGGCAGGCGACCGACGCGTTGCTGACCGACCCGCTACGCCTGGAGTACCGGAACCGCGGTACCGACGTCGTGGTTCCCGGCGTCCGTGCATCAGCGTTGTCGGTGACCGGCGAGGTCGTCGGTGCCGGACTGCAGGAGGGCGACTCGGAACGCGCCCGGGTGCTCGTCTTCGCCGACCAGCGGGTGACAGCCGGGTCCGGTTCACCGGCACCGGGTGCCGCGAGTCGTCCACCGGCCGAGACGACCTCTATCGCCCGGTGGGCACTTATGCGTAAGGTCGACGGGAATTGGCTGCTGTCCGACCTGCAACCGGTCGGCGACGTGACCCGTTGAGACACGAGATGCCCGGCCCCGGGCGGTCCGCGTGACCGCCGGCGCAGACGGGTGCTCGCGGGGTGGGATGACGAAAAGGGGACCAGAGATGAGTGCATCGAGCGCGGGTGTGGTGATCGTCGGAGCCGGACTCGGCGGAATCCGGGTCGCGGAGAACCTGCGGAACAACGGCTTCACCGATCCGATCACCCTCGTCGGAGCCGAAGCGCATCCACCGTACGACCGTCCGCCGCTGTCGAAGTCGGTGCTGCTGGGCAAGGACGACCGCGTCGATCTCAAACCCGCGGAGTTCTACGAGGACTCCGACATCACGCTGCGACTCGGTGAAGCGGTGACCGCGGTGTCACCGACGGACCGGACGATCACACTGGCCTCCGGCGCCACCGTCGCCTACGACACTCTCGTACTGGCGACCGGGCTCGATCCGCGGCCGTTTCCCGGTCTCGCAGAGAACGTCCGTGGCGCGCACGTGCTCCGCACCTACGACGACGCGGTGGCGCTGCGTCGCGAGATCGATTCCGCGAGCACCGCAGTCGTCATCGGCGCCGGCTTCATCGGATGCGAGGTGGCGGCCGGCCTCGCGGCCCGCGGACTGGCGGTCAGCCTCGTCGAACCGGCTCCGACGCCGCTCGCCGTGGCGCTGGGGGAGCGGATCGGCGCCCTGGTGTCGCGGTTGCACGTGGCCAACGGCATCGATCTGCGGACCGGGGTCGGGGTCGCGAAGATCGACGTGTCCGACGGGCGGGTCAGCGCGGTCGAACTCACCGACGGCACCACCCTGCCCGCCGACATCGTCGTCGTCGGTATCGGTTCGACCCCGGTGACCGGGTACCTGGACGGGTCGGGTATCGAGTTCGCCGCACGCGAGGTGGGGGGCGGAATCGCCTGTGATGCAACCGGACACACCAGCGCTGAGAGCGTCTACGCCCTCGGTGACGTGGCGAACTGGCTCGACGAGGACGGGCGGCCGAAACGCGTCGAGCACTGGAACCACACGGTCGAGCAGGCCTCGGTCGTCGCGCACCAGATCACCGGTGGCGACGCGGTCACCGCGTCGGTCGCCTATTTCTGGAGCGACCAGTTCGACGTCAAGATCCAGGTACTCGGCTCCCCGCGCGCCGATGACGAGGTCCACGTCGTCGACGACGACGGGAAGAAGTTCGTTGCCTACTACAGCCGGGACGGCGTGCTCACCGGGGTGGTGGGCGCCGGCAAGGTGGGTGCCGTGATGAAGACCCGGCCGAAGCTGCAGACCCCCACTCCCGTGGCGGATCTGCTGTAGTGACGCAGTGACGGATACGCCCACCGCTACGCGGGTGCGCGACGCCGCGGCCGAGGTGGCCGACCCGCAGCTCGCGCTCGGCCAGGCTGCGTTCTTCCAGGCCCGACCGGGGGGATACGGGGAGGGTGACGAATTCCTCGGAATCCGTGTACCGGTACAACGGAAGCTCGCGAAGGGGTTCCGCGGCATCGCGTCGGATCAGGTCGTCGACTTGCTCGACTCACCGATCCACGAGCATCGCCTGATCGCATTGTTCCTCCTGCGTGAGGAGTTCGAACGCGAGCTACGCCGCGGCGGCGACGGCAAGGGTTGGGTCGACCTCTACCTCGACGCCGTGCGCCGCGGCCGGGTGAACAACTGGGATCTCGTCGACTCGTCCGCCGATCCCGTCCTCGGCGAATACTGCTGGCGCAGCGGCGAACTCGATCTCGTCCTGCAACACGCGCGGGACGACGATCTGTGGCGGCGCCGGGTGGGGGTGATCGCGACCTTCGCCTTCATCAAGCACGGCGACCCGGCGGCACTGCTCGCGGTGGCGCCGCTCGTCCGCGACGACCGACGGGGTCTCATCCAGAAGGCATTCGGCTGGATGCTGCGGGAGGTCGGCAAACGAGTCGACGAGAGCGTCCTGCTCGGCTACCTGGACGACAACGCTGCCCGGATGGGCCGCACCGCACTGTCATACGCGCTCGAACACCGGACCCCGGAGGAGCGTGCCCACTACCGCGCCCTCCGGGATCTGTGACGACAGGGTCAGCCCTCGCGTGCGACCTTCGCAGCGGCCCAGATCATCGGGAACTGGAACGGCAACCGGGCCAGCGCGACGATCTTGTAGGGCAGCGGCCGGTCCCACCACAGCCGGACCATGTTGATGTTGGCGGGGTAGACGGCGAGGAACAGCAGCACCGACGCCGCGCCGGCGGCGCGTCGGGTCTTCGGAGCGAGAAGTGCCGCGCCCAAACCGATCTCGGCAACACCGGAAGCGTAGGTCAGCGTGCGGGGGTCGCCGGGGATCTCCTCCGGGATGATCTCGTCGAACGGTTTGGGTGCCACGAAGTGGAGCACTCCGATGCTGATGAGCATCGCGGCGAGGCCACGGGCGAGCTGGACGGGGTCGAGCCGGGAACCGCGGATGGTGCTCACGTCGTCGTTCTCCTTCGATGGACCGGTGACTGCACGAACTCGAACCACTCTCTCAGAATTCGACCTTCAGCGTGTCCGATGTCGGATGCGCCTGACAGCCGAGGATGTACCCGTCCTCGATGTCCTCGGGGTCGAGCGCGCCGGCGTTGTCCATGTCGACGCTGCCCTCGGTGAGAGTGCAGGCGCACGAACCGCACTCACCCTCCTGGCAGGAATACGGGGCATCGAGTCCGGCGGCGAGCATGATGTCGACGAGAGTTCGTGAGCGAGGCCAGGTCAGGGTGTGGGTCTCACCGTCGAGCTCCACCTCGACGGTGGCGGCACCCGCCTGCTCCTCCTCACTCACCTCGCCGAGTTCGACGTCGGCGAACGGGTCGCCGGACAGCGAGTTGTAGACCTCGGTGTGGACGTTGTGGTGCGGGAAGTTCGCGTCCGACAGACCCTTGTGGACGGCATCCATGAACGGGCCCGGTCCGCACATGTAGGCGACGTGCGACGTCGCGTAGGGCGCGAAAGCCGTTGCCAGAGCGGCCGCACTCGGCAGACCCTGGAGTGATTCGAGCCAGTGGACGAGGGTGAGCCGATTTGGGTGGGCGGCCAGGAGTTCTCGGAGTTCGGCGGCGAAGATCACGTCGGCGACGTCCCGGTTGGCATAGAAGAAGACGATCGGTGCGTCGCCCTTCTCGAGGGCCGCCTTGAGGATCGACATCACCGGCGTGACACCGCTGCCGGCCGCGATGAGCAGCAATGGGGTGTCATAGGACTTCGGGGTGAACACGCCCGATGGCGGCAGCACCTCGACCTGGGTGCCGGGGGAGAGGTTGTCGCACACCCAGTTGGATCCGTAGCCGTCGGCGGTGCGCTTCACGGTCACCTTGGGCTGCGGGTCGGTGAACGGCGACGACGCGAGGGAGTAGCAGCGCGCGACCGAACCAGTCTGCTCGCTCGGAATCCGTAGCGTGAGGAACTGCCCCGGTTTGTAATCGGTGAACGGCTTCGGCGAGGCCTCGGGTAGTTCGAAGGCGATGGACTTGGCCTCGGCCGTCTCGTCGATCACCTCGGACACCGTGAGGATCACGCTGCGTGAACCGTGAGGGGTCAGGTCAGACATGTGCGCAGTCTCCGCCGTCGAGGACCGGCACCCCGGCCCAAATTAGAACACGTTCTACTTCAGCCTAGCGCAACGACCGGTGTTCCCACGAGGGGCTTGCGGTCGATCACTTGCGGCCGTTGCCAGCGTAGTCACGCCAGGGCGGCCACGCCGTCGGCCACGGTGCGCGCGCCGGACTCGATGAGCGTCTCCAGGTCGGCATCGGGGTCGTCGAGCCATTTCTCGTACGCGGCGAGGGCGGCACCGAGGCACAGCCAGCCGATGGTCTGCGGCAGGTGATCGCGGACATCGACGCCCAGCCGGGTCGCGCAGAACTCGGCGATGACCTGACGCCAGTCGGCATAGACGATCATCGAATGTGCCTGCAGCGCAGGCACCCCGAGGAGGAGGGACATACGTCGGCGATGGTTGTCGAGTTCCTCGGCGGGCACCCGGTTGAACGAGACGAGGGCGTCGACGAGGGCCTGCGCCATCGGCGTCTCGGGCGGGATGCCGGCGAGGAGAGTGCGTAGTTCGAGGAGATGGTCGTCGAACTCGCCCCAGGGGATCTCGTTCTTCGACGAGTAATACCGGAACAGTGTGCGCCGGGCTATCCCGGCCGCCTCGGCGATGTCGTCGACGCTGGTGTCCTCGAAGCCCTGGGTGGTGAAGAGGCGGATCGCGAGTGCGCTGATCTGCGCACGCGACGTGATGGGGCGCCGGCCCGGCGGGGTACGTGCGGGCTCGTCACCGCGCATCTTCGTGGTCATCGGGACCTCAGCCTATGGGACCGGTGTCGTCCGGATCGACAGAACCGTCCACCTGGCCATTCGGGCAGTTCGCTCGCGAACGCTGGATTTCTGCACCGAGTGCCACTAGAGTCTGTCGTGATCCACATCACTAACCCACCAACCAGGAGGTATGGATCATGGCAGATCAGTCCGCTGCGACCAGTCACAGCTCGAACGACACCGAACTCCTCGCCGAGTCACTCGTCGAAGAGGTCTCGATCGACGGGATGTGCGGGGTCTACTGATGTCAGCCCCGACATCGAATCCGATCTCCGGCGACCGTTCCGCGGTCGCCGGGGTCCGGTTCGACACCCCAGCCGAGGCGCCCGGTTTCGACACGCTCGAGCCGTGGCGGCTCAATCCGAAGGTCGCTCTGCGGCCGGAACCGTTCGGCGCGCTGCTGTACCACTTCGGTACGCGCAAGCTGTCGTTCCTCAAGAACCTCACCGTCGTCGGCATCGTGCAATCACTCGCCGACCACGACTCGGCGGAGGCCGCCCTCCTCGCCGCCGGGATCTCGCCCGCCCAACGTCCCCTGTACCTGCAGGCGCTCACCGCCCTCGCCGACAGCGGCATGATCGTGCCCCGCTCCTGAGCGATCAGGCCCGACGTCCCGGCCCGGACGTCCCAGTCCCGAACCGACAGCCCCGAATGCAAGGACCTCAACGATGACGACCATCGAGATGCCGCCCACAGCAACCGAATTCGCGAGTGCACTCCGGGCGCCCGCACCGACCGCCGGCGAGGTGCCGAAGGTCGGCCGGCTCGTCGACCAGTTCGAGAAGGGTCTCGACGCGCCCATCTGCCTCACCTGGGAACTGACCTATGCGTGCAACCTCGCGTGCGTGCACTGCCTGTCGTCGTCGGGCAAACGCGATCCCCGCGAGCTGTCCACCGAACAGTGCAAGGCGATCATCGACGAGTTGCAGCGGATGCAGGTCTTCTACGTCAACATCGGCGGCGGCGAACCGACCGTTCGCCCGGACTTCTGGGAGCTCGTCGACTACGCCACCAGCCATCAGGTGGGGGTGAAGTTCTCCACCAACGGCCTGCGCATCGACAAGAAGGTGGCCGCGAGACTCGCGGCGTCGGATTATGTCGACGTCCAGATCTCGCTGGACGGGGCGACCGCGGAGGTCAACGACGCGGTCCGCGGTCCGGGTTCGTTCGACATGGCCGTCCGTGCGCTGGAGAACCTGGCAGAGGCGGGTTTCGCCGACGCCAAGATCAGCGTCGTCATGACGCGACAGAACGTCGCGCAACTCGACGAGTTCAAGGCGCTCGCCGACCGCTACAACGCCACGCTGCGCATCACCCGGTTGCGTCCCTCCGGCCGGGGCGCCGACGTGTGGGATGACCTGCATCCGTTGCCGCACCAGCAGCGCGAACTCTACGACTGGCTTGTCGCACACGGTGATCGAGTGCTGACGGGTGACTCGTTCTTCCATCTGTCGGCGTTCGGTTCCGATTCCGGCGGCGGCCTCCCCGGCCTCAATCTGTGTGGTGCGGGACGCGTGGTCTGCCTCATCGACCCGGTCGGTGACGTGTACGCGTGCCCGTTCGCGATCCACGAGAACTTCCTCGCCGGGAACATCCTGTCCGACGGCGGTTTCCAGGAGATCTGGCAGCGGTCGGACCTGTTCACCGAATTGCGCGAACCGCAGAACGCCGGCGCCTGCACGAAGTGTGCGCATTTCGACGCCTGCCGCGGCGGGTGCATGGCCGCGAAGTTCTTCACCGGCCTCCCGCTCGCCGGCCCGGACCCGGAGTGCGTGCAGGGTTACGGTGAGGAACTCCTCGCCGGCGACCGCACGAAACCGACCGCCAACAAGGACCATTCACGCGGCACGCCGCTGACCCTGATGACCCGGCGGCCCGACGGCGACCTGACCCCGGTGGCCTCGCGTCCCACCAAGTCCTGTGACGAGAACCCGCTCGCCGGGTTCACCCCCGCCGCGCGGTAGATCGCCCGCGGTACACCACGGGGCGCGCCGTCGTCGGAACCGGCGCCCCGTCTCCATGAGAGCCAACCGGTCTCCATGGATGGATCAATGAGTAGGAAGAACATGTCTGCCAACCCCTGGGCCCGAAATCCCTGGTTCGAGACCGTCACCGAGGCGCAGCGCCGGGCCAAGAAGCGGCTGCCCAAATCGGTGTACTCGTCGCTGGTCGCCGGTACGCAGGCCGGTGTCACCGTCGACGACAACGTCCGCGCGTTCTCCGAACTGGGCTGGGCGCCGCACGTCGTCGGTGTGCAGTCCGACCGCGAGATGACGACAACGGTGATGGGGCAAGAGATCTCGTTCCCGGTGATGATCTCGCCGACCGGCGTGCAGGCCGTCGACCCGGAGGGTGAAGTCGCCGTCGCCCGCGCCGCCGCGGCCCGCGGAACGGCGATGGGGCTGTCGAGCTTCGCCTCGCACGCGGTCGAGGAGGTCACCGCGGTCAATGACAAGGTGTTCTTCCAGATCTACTGGCTGGGCAGCCGCGAGGAGATCCTCGCGCGAGCCGAGCGCGCGAAGGCGGCCGGCGCGAAGGGGCTGATCGTCACGACCGACTGGGTCTTCAACGTCGGACGCGACTGGGGCAGCCCCGAGATCCCCGAGAAGGTCGACCTCAAGGCGCTTCTCCGTCTGGGGCCGGAGATCGCGGTCAAGCCGAGGTACGCACTCGATTGGGTCAAGGGCGGGAAGATCAACATCCCCGACCTGACCGCGCCGAACCTCACACCGCAGGGGGTGCCCGGGCCGACGTTCTTCGGGGCCTACGGGTCCTGGATGAACACGCCGCCGCCCACCTGGGAGGACCTGAAGTGGTTGCGCGAGCAGTGGGATGGCCCCTTCATGGTCAAGGGCATCACCCGTCTCGACGACGCGAAGCGGGCAGTGGACATCGGCGCGACGGCACTGTCGGTGTCCAACCACGGGGGCAACAATCTCGACGGCACGCCGGCGACGATCCGCCTCCTTCCCGACATCGCGGCCGCGGTGGGCAACGACATCGAGGTCCTGCTCGACGGCGGGATCCGTCGCGGCAGTGACGTCGCCAAAGCGCTCGCACTCGGTGCCCGCGCGGTCATGATCGGCCGTGCGTACCTCTGGGGTCTAGCCGCCAACGGCCAGGCCGGTGTCGAGAACGTGCTGGACCTCATGCGCATGGGACTCGACGGCGTGCTGATGGGTCTCGGCCACAAGAGCGTGCACGAGCTCTCGGC
Organism: Gordonia sp. AC31; assembly: GCF_031844505.1. Classification (NCBI taxonomy): domain Bacteria; kingdom Bacillati; phylum Actinomycetota; class Actinomycetes; order Mycobacteriales; family Gordoniaceae; genus Gordonia; species Gordonia sp. AC31. Next base: position 137,917 of record NZ_JAUZVK010000002.1, on the reverse strand, counting down.
CGCCGACCTCGTCGTACCCGACGGCTTCACCCGCGCGTTCGGGCACGCCTGAACCGTTCGTCGGGCCCCGGCGAACACTGGGGAGCAGAACTAGAACGTGTTACAGTTCTGCCATGGGACAGTTCGACGGCAAGGTCGTCTACATCACCGGCATCGCCCGAGGTCAAGGTCGCAATCATGCGATCCGGTTCGCCCGTGAGGGGGCCGCGATCGTCGGCCTCGACATCGCGGGTCCGATCATCGACCACGCGACCTACCCCGCGGCCACGGCCGACGACCTCGCCGAGACGATTCGTCTCGTCGAGGGCGTCGGCGGCAAGATCCTTGCACGGCAGGGAGATACGCGCGATCTTGCTTTCCAGCAGCAGCTCGTGGCCGACGCCGTCGAGCAGTTCGGTCGGCTCGACCACGTCGTCGCCAACGCCGGGGTGCTGACCTGGGGCAAGGTCTGGGAGCTCAGCGAAGAGCAGTTCACCGACGTCGTCGACATCAACCTCGTCGGCGCGTGGAAGACGCTGAAGGCCACCATTCCGGCGATGCTCGAGGCGGGCAACGGGGGCTCGATCACCGTCATCAGTTCCGTCGCGGGGCTGAAGGCGATGCCGCTGCAGGCGTCGTACTCGGCGTCGAAGTACGGACTCGTCGGACTGACCCAGACGACCGCGAAAGAGCTCGGTCACCATCGCATCCGGGTGAACAGCGTGCACCCGTACGCGGTCGACACCCCGATGGGTGTGGCTGACACCGAGGCCCACCGGATCTTCGGAATCCCCTGGGTCAACCCGCATTTCACGTCGATCCTCGACTACCATCCGGTCGCCGCGCTCGACGAGATCTCCGACGCCGTCCTCTACCTCGCGTCCGACAGTGCCAAGGGGATCACCGCGGCCGAGTTCCAGATCGACATGGGGCATTCGAAGGTCTGACGCTGGCCGGCCGCGGAAGAACCCCCGCGTACGAGGCGAGTGGCCTCAGGGAGCAATGGGCGGATCACCACCGCTCCTGGAACCTCAGGGAGCAATGGGCGGATCACCACCGCTCCTGGAACCTCGTGGAGCAATGGGCGGATCAACCCCTCTGCTCCCTGAGGAGCGAGCTTGCGAGCATCACGAAGGGTCCTGGTGAGATGCGTGGCAGACCCTTCGTGACGCGCCCTCCGCAAGCTCCGGGCGCTCCTCAGGGAGCAGGGGGAAGGTCGTTCTTTCGGATTAGGGAGCGGTGGGGTCACCACCGCTTCTCCCGCACGGAGAAGCGGTGGCGGGACCCTCAGTCGGCCCAGAGCGTCGACGGATCGGTCGCCTCGGTGGTCGGGCCCGTGGGGGTCTCCGGCTTGGTGCGCGAGAAGCGCGGTGCCACCTGGGCCTGGGTCACGCCGTCGATGTCGACGAGGTTGGCGCGGGCGGCCATGTGGGCGTCGGCAGGTGCCTCGGCGAAGGTGAGGACCGGCGAGGTGCAGGCGTCCGTGCCCTCGAAGACCGCGGCCCATTCGTCGCGGGTGCGCGACTTGAAGGTCTCGGTGAAGATCTCCTTCAGCTTCCCCCACTGGGCGATGTCGTTCTGGTCCGGCAGGTCGGCGTCGGTGAGTTCGAGGCCCTTGAGCAGCTCGGCGTAGAACTGCGGTTCGATCGCGCCGACCGCCATGTACTTGCCGTCCGAGGTCTCGTAGACCTCGTAGTACGGAGCGCCGGTGTCGAGCATGTTCACACCCCGGGTGTCGCTCCACAGTCCGGTGCCGCGGAACGCCCACATCATCTGTCCGAGAACGGAAGCGCCGTCGACCATGGCCGCGTCGACGACCTGCCCCCGGCCGGACACCCCGCGCTCGAGCAGTGCCGCGAGCACACCGACGACGAGGAACATCGAACCGCCGCCGAAGTCACCGGCCAGGTTGAGCGGGGGCACGGGACGATCGTCCTTGCGTCCGATGGCGTGCAGCATGCCCGTGAGCGAGATGTAGTTGATGTCGTGGCCGGCGAGGTTGGCACGGGGTCCGTCCTGTCCCCAGCCGGTCATGCGCCCGTAGACGAGGCCGGGATTGACCTTCTCGAGGTCGTCGGGTCCGAGTCCGAGCCGTTCCATCACGCCGGGACGGAAACCCTCGAGGATCACATCGGCCTTGGCGACGAGGCCGAGAATGGTCTCCCGGTCGTTGTCGTCCTTGAGGTTGGCCTCGACGACGCGTCGGCCGCGGAGCAGAGCATCGGCATTGCGGCCGGGCTTGGGCAGCGACCCCGGGCGCTGAACGCGCACGACGTCGGCGCCGAGATCGGCCAGCAGCATGGCGGCATGCGGACCGGGGCCGATACCGGCGAACTCGATGACCCGGATCGAACTCAGAGGGCCGGGCTTGCCGCTGTCGTGTGGTGTGGCACTGCTCATGGGTGTCGTCCTCCCGATCGTTGTTCGCGCACTGTGTCAGGTGTCACTGGATGCTCTCAGCATTCCACAACCGATCGAACGCTCGTCAGAGTGGTGGTTCGCGACATCTGGACGCGTTTTTCGCTCCGTTTTTCGGGCGAGACCGACACACTCGCAGGCACCATCGCTAGCATTGGTCGAATGACGGTGCCATCGGCGTTGGGGCAGTGCAACTGGCCAGACCTCGATGGGCAGGTGATCACCCTGCTGGTGCCCCTCGGTTCGGTCGAGCAGCACGGGCCCCACCTCCCGCTCGACACCGACACGCGTATCGCGTCGGCGATCGCCGAGCGCGTCTGCGGGCGATCGAAGGCCTCCGGACTCCTGTGCGCACCGGATCTGAACTACGGCGCCAGCGGCGAACACGAGGGCTTCGCCGGGACCATCTCGATCGGACACGAGGCGTTGCGCGGCCTCCTCGTCGAGTACGGCCGCAGTGCGTGCCGATGGGCGGCGCGCGTGGTGTTCGTCAACGGACATGGCGGGAACACCCGGACGCTGATCGAGGCGGTGACCCGACTCCGCTACGAGGGCCGGGACGTCGCCTGGTTCCCGTGCGCTTTCGAAGGCGCCGACGCCCACGCGGGATTCACCGAAACATCTGTGCTGCTGCATGTTTCGCCGTCCGTCGTGGATCCCGACCGTGCCGTGGCGGGCAACCGGGAGCCGGTGGGGGCGCTGATGGGGGCGATGCGGTCGGGCGGTGTCGCCGCCGTGAGTCCCAACGGTGTCCTCGGCGACCCGGAGGGCGCGAGCGCCGAGACGGGGGCGGGTCTGGTCGACGGGGTGACCGACCGCCTGTGGGCCGCCCTGGAGTCGTGGCAGATCGACGATCTGGGGCGCCTGGGATGACGGCCCTCGACGACTCGGCCCCACGACGCTGGGCCGGGAACCAGGACGCGGACGACGCCTCCGCCCGGGACGACTCGGAGTCCGTCGAACCCGGAGCGCACTCGGACGCCGACGCGCCTCCGGGGCCGCGCACCGATCTGCCCGACGGCTTCCAGGTGCAGATCGACCTGCGCTGTGCCAAGGCGGGCGACTTCCGGTATCTGGTCGGCGGTTCGCCGACGCGGCTGCTGCGCATGTCCGACACCGCACTCGGGATGACCTCCGAGGACGGTCGGATCGAGGTGTGCGACAACGTGACCCGACGACTGGCGCGCGCACTGCTGGACGCGGGGATCGCCAATCCCCGGCCCATGTTCGGGCCGCAGCCGCAGGACGTGACCGTGGTCGTCCCGGTCCGGGACAACCAGGTTGGCATCGATCGCCTGCTCGATGCCCTCGACGGGCTGACGGTCATCGTCGTGGACGACGGCTCCGCGACCCCGATCGTGGCGGACCGGCCCACGGCGCGGGTCCTGCGCTTCGACGACAACCGTGGTCCGTCCGCGGCGCGCAACGCGGGGGCGGAGGCCGCGACGACCGACTTCGTCGCATTCCTCGACTCCGACGTCGTACCCGACCCGGATTGGCTCACCATCCTGCTGACGCACTTCTCCGACCCCACGGTCGGGCTCGTCGCGCCGCGCATCGTCGGATTGCAGTCCGACGCGGCGGTGGCGTCCTCGCTGGCCGAGCGGTACGAGAACGGGTGGTCCTCCCTGGACATGGGACCCGAGGAGTCCGCGGTGGCGCCCTCGACCCGGACCCCGTATGTGCCCAGCGCCGCGATGGTGGTGCGGCGCAGCGCTTTCTGCGGTTTCGACGAGTCGTTGCGGGTGGCCGAGGACGTCGACGCGTGCTGGCGGATGCACGCGGAGGGGTGGCGGATCCGTTACGACCCGGTGGCTCGTGTGGCCCATGAGCACCGCGCCGACCTGCGCTCGGTGCTCTCGCGTCGCTGTTTCTACGGCACCGGCGCCGCGCACCTGGCCTCCCGGCACGGTGACCGGGCGGCGCCGATGAAGATGTCGGTTCCGATGGCCGCCGCGGTGGTCGCGTTGCTGTCGCGGACGCGGTTCGGTGCCGCCCTGGCGATGATCATTCTCACCCATCTGGCGGTTCGGATGCGGCGCCGGCTGGGCGATCTGCCGTCGGCCCCGCTGGTGTCGGCGCAGATGACCGGACGAGCGGCCGGGTTCGGACTGCTACAGGCCGCGGACGCCATCTGCCGTCACTATTGGCCGGTGGCGGTGTTGCTCGCCCTCGTGTCGAAGCGTTTCCGCACCCTCGCCGTGCAGGTGGCGATCGTCGAGGGGGTGGTGTCCTGGGTCCGGGATCTGCTCGCCGATCCGACCAGTCCGCCCACGCTCGGTCCGCTGCGCTACATCCTCATGCACCGGCTCGACGACCTGGCCTACGGTGCGGGCCTGTGGCAAGGCGTCATCACCCACCGAGACCCGGAAGCGTTGCGCCCGGTCATCTCTCGATGACGACGACCGACCGGTCGCTCACCGCTGACGTCGTCATCGTCGGCGCCGGCAGCGCCGGATGCGTGCTCGCCGAGCGGCTCTCGCGGAACCCCGACCGTGCGGTCGTGCTGCTGGAACGCGGTCCGGGAGGCCTGCCGACCCCCGCGGACCTCGAGCTGTCTCGGCTACCGATCGACGACGCCGCCCCGCACGCGGTCCGCCACGACACGAACCTCGGGGTGTCGGCTGCCCGCGGGTCGGCTCTCGGCGGTTCGTCGGCGGTGAACGGCGGGTACTTCCTCAGGTGGCATCGCGACGACTTCGGAACGTGGCCGGCCGGGTGGGGGCTTGACGCCATCGCCGATGCGTACGACGAACTGGACGCGCTCGGCGGCACCATGGGTGTCGAACCCGTCGCCGACGACGAACTCGGAGACGCCGGAACCGCTTTCGAGCGCTACTGGACGGCGCGGGCACCGGTCCGTCCGCTCGCGCTGCGGTGGCCGGTGGTCGGGCTCAACCGGGTGCCGATCAATCGGAGCGGGCTCGCGCGCCGCTCGGCGGCCGACGCGTACCTCGTCCCGGCGCTGTCGCGACCCAACCTCCGGGTCGTGACCGGTTGCACGGTGGACCGTGTGGCGTCGGCCGGGGGTACGACGGTGACGGGCGTGCACGCGGGCTCGCTCACGGTCGGCGCGGGCGAGGTGATCCTCGCCGCGGGCACCCTCGGCACCGCGGGGATCCTGTTGCGTTCGGAGTTGCCCGCACTTGCCATCGAGGGTCGCGCAGGTGCCCGTTCGCTGGGTGCCGGGGAGCATCGAGGCCTGGCGGTGTCGTACGCCAGGCGGACACCGGCGGGGCCGGGCATGGTGTTGCCGACCGTGGTGCACACCGACAGCGGTCTCGAAATACGTTGTTATCGAGATGATTTCGCCTCGTACATTCGTGGTCTGCGCGCGTGGGGTCCAATCGTCGAGGTGACCGCGATGAGGCATTCGGCGGTACGGATCGCCGCCGACGGCGCCGCAGTACGGATGGAGTTCGACGAACCCGACCCGGCTACCGCCATCGCGTTGCGGACGGCGGCCGCGGGAGTCGTGGAGATGCTGCGGGCGCCCGAGTTCGCCGACGTCGTCGTCCCGGGGAGCGTGCGGATCGCCGATCGGGCGGGGTTCTCCCAGCACGCGTGGGGGACGATGCCGATGGGCGTCCGGACCGATTGGCTCGGCGGGGTGTACGGGGTTCGCGGACTCCGGATCGTCGACGGGTCCATTCTGCCCACCAGCGGGCGCAGTGGCCCACACGCGACGATCATGATGATGGCGTGCCGGATCGGTGATGTCCTCGCGCAACGGTGAGGCGGTCGGGTCCGAACACCTCGCGGTTGCGGCCGGGTCTCTCTAGGGTGAGAGGCATGTCTGCGCCCACGCTGTCCGACCCGGCCGTCCGCGAATTCCTCACCAGCGGCACGAAGACCGGGCACCTCGGATACACCGCCGCCGATGGTCGACCGCTCGTCGTTCCGGTGTGGTTCGTCCTCGACGGCGACCGGATCGCGTTCAACACCGGGGCCACGACTGCCAAAGGCCGTGCGCTGTTGCGTGATCCACGTGTCGTGATGGCAGTCGACCTGCCCGAACCGCCGTTCGGGTTCGTGCAGGTGCAAGGCATCGCGCGGGTCACCGAAGCCCTCGACGAGGTGCGTCGCATCGCGACGATGTGCGGGGCGCGATACATGGGTGCCGAGCGGGCCGAGGAGTTCGGAGCCCGCAACGGGGTCCCCGGCGAGCTGGGGATCTGGATCGAGCCGAGCAAGGTCATCGCGAGCCTTGATGTCACTGCATGACCGCACACATGCGTTCCTGACGCCGACGCTGCCCAAGCAGTGCTGGGGGTTCATGATCGGGTCGGCGCTGTTCGCGCTGGGGTCGGCCCCCGGGCTGGCCCACTTGATGGGCGCCGGGTTCGCCAACAGCTGCTACTTCGTCGGCGCCTGGTTCTTCACCGCAGCCGGATTCATCCAGCTGATCCGCAGCGGTACCGTGGCCGAACTGCGGTCGTCGGCGCCCGGTTCGGTCATCCGTGCCGAATGGCTCACAGCAGCCACGCAATCGGTGGGTACGATCCTGTTCAACGTGTCGACCACGGGAGCTCTGGTCGCGCATACGATCTGGGGCGACCGGCACCTGGTCTGGACCCCGGACGCGGGCGGGTCCATCGCCTTCCTCATCAGTGGCGCGGTCGCCTTCGCCGGCTACACCCGCGCCACCGGACGCCGGTGGGATCTCCGCGATCGGGACTGGTGGTCGGTGCTGATCAACTGGATCGGGTGTGTCGCATTCGGGGTGTCGGCCGTCGGAGCATTCGTGACCAGGGGTGGCGTCACCGCCGACGCGGTGGCCGCGACGGTCGGTACGTTCGTGGGAGCGATCTGCTTCTTCCTCGCCTCATTGGTCGTTCTGCTGAAGCGGCACAACGGGTCCGGCTGAGGGCTCGACGGATTCCCGGCCGGGCTGCGGCGCGTCGGCGTCCGCGCGCTCGTCGACGGCGCTCTGGTGGGCCGAGAGTTCCCGGTCCAGCGCCGTGTCGAGGGCGCGGTCGAGTGCGGCGTGGGCGTTCTCGGTTCCGACTCGGCGCATCATCCCCAGCAGGTTCACCGCCCAGGCGACGTCGTCGTCGTTCTCCGGCAGCCAGCCCGGGCCCTTGCGTCGGTCCACCTCGTCATGCGCGGCAGCGAGCAGGATCTCGGCGGCTTCGTTGATCTTTGCGGTGAACCGTTCGTGGACATCTGCCAGCGCGGTGATCTGCACGCCCCGTCGCACGAGTTTCGCCAGGTTTCCGATGATGCGCGGGTCGATGGCCTCGTACACCCCATCGCGCGGGGTCTCGGAGATCACACCGGCTCGCACGAGAGCCGCGACCTGGGCATCGTCCAGCGGACCGAATCTCTCGTCGAGCTCGTCGCGGGTGATCTCCGGGCGTGACGTGCTCGACCAGTGCTCGTCGAGGATCTCGTTGAGCTCCAACGCATCCCCGATGCGGGCGCCGGGGTTCGTCATGAAGGTGGCGATGTGCTTGAGGGTGAACCCGCTCCCGAGCAGTTTGTTGATGGCCCGGAGGTTACGCAGGTGCTTCTCGGTGTAGATCGCGACGCGTCCGCGCCGCAGCGGCTGGGGGAGCAGCCCGCGTTCCTGATAGCCGCGGATGTTCCGGGTCGTGGTCCCGGACACGCGCGCCAGGTCGTCGATCCGGTACTCGGTCATCCCCTCACTGTAACGCTGCGGTGGCCGGAGTCCGAGCGTCCTGGTGAACGAGGATCCGGTAGTCGCGCAGTTCGACGCGGCGCAGCTGATTGACGTACTGGGTCGCGAAGCCGGGGTACATCGTCGCGTTGAACCCGTCGTCGGTCAGGTACCAGCTCTGGCATCCGGAGTTCCAGGTGGTCGAGGTCAGTCGACGCTGGATGTCCTGGTTGTATCGCTCCTGCGCCTCGGCGCGCACGTCGAGAGCCTTCCAGTCGTTCTCGAGCAGCTGGGTGACCGCTTCGGTGATGTAGTCGATCTGGGCCTCCATGTAGACCAGCGCGGAGCTGTGGCCCGGGCCGGAGTTGGGTCCGAACGTGAAGAACAGATTGGGATAGCCGGACACGGCGACGCTGCGGTACGCGAACGCGCCCCGGCCCCACTCGGACGCGAGGTCGCGGCCGTCGAGGCCGGTGATCGGGATCGGCGTCCCGGTCTTGGACACGTCGAACCCGGTCGCGAACACGATGCAATCGAACTGGTGCTCAACACCTTCGACGGTGCGGATGCCGCGTTCGGCGATGCGGGCGATCGGCCAGGTCACCAGTGTGCAGTTCGGTCGCTGGAGCGCGGGGTAGTAGTCACTGGTCATGAGCAGTCGTTTGCATCCCGCGGCGAAGTCGGGGGTGAGCTGCCGGCGCAGCCACGGGTCGTCGACCTGCGACCGCAGGTGCATTTTGCTGGCCGCCTCGACGACGCGGGTCAGGGGAGTGTTCCAGACGACGCCCAGCGCCACCGTCTCGTGACCCCAGAACCAGAGTGAACGCGCCAGTCGCTGGGTGCCGGGCACCGCCCGATAGAGCCGCTTGGTCGTCGCACGGGTCCGCACGTTCGCGCGGGGCAGGACCCAGCCGGGCGTGCGCTGGAAGACCTTCACCGACGCGGCGGTCTCGACCAGCTCCGGCACGATCTGGACCGCGCTCGCCCCGGTGCCCACGACAGCGACCTTCTTGCCGGTGAAGTCGTAGTCGTGATCCCAACGTGCGCTGTGGATCTTGTGCCCCTCGTAGTCCTCGATGCCGGGGATGTCGGGGAAGGAGGCGTTCGCGAGCGGACCCGAGGCCAGGACGACGGCGCGCGCCCGTACCGGTTCGTGCCCTTCGTCGAAGGTGATGGTCCACAGACCGTCGTCGGCGTTGTACTCCATCCCGGTCACCGTGTGGCCGAACCGGATGTGCGGTCCGATCCCGGAGTCGTCGACCATCGACCGGATGTAGTCGAGGATCTCGGCACTGCGCGAGTAGGTGTGCGACCAGTCCGGGTTGGGCGCGAAGCTGTAGGAGTACAGGCGCGACGGGATGTCGCACGCGGCACCCGGATAGGTGTTGTCGCGCCACGTGCCGCCGACCCGGTCGTCGCGTTCGAAGATCGCGAGGTCGTCGATTCCGTGCTCCCGGAGACGGATCGCCGCGCCGATACCGGCGAATCCGGCTCCGATGATGGCCACCGAGGTGTGCATCACCGCCGCCTCAGGCCGTCGGCTCGTAGGTGAGTTCCTGCGACCACGTGGGTGTTCGGTGGACCAGCCCGAACGGGATGCGATCGGTGAGCTTCACCAACGAGTCGGCGAACAGGTGGTAGGGCACGTTGCCTCGATTGATCACCGCCGCACCGTGGTACGCGACCACCTGGAACATGGGCAGGCGCCGCACGTACTCACTTCGATCTCCCACCGCCCGGTAGCGCTTCATCGCGCTGTACAGCCGTTCCTCGTCGACCCCCATCGCGACGATGTTGTCGCGCATCTTGTTCAGGAGCGGTACATAACTGAGAGCTCCGATCAGGAAGGTCGGCTTGACCCACCCGCCGACGAAATCGATCGTCCGTTTGCGCAACCCCGCGTGTCCGAGGATCTCCATCACCTCGAAGTCGACTGCGAGGTGCCGCGATTCATCGGAGTTGATCCGTCTGAACACCTCCTGGGCCACCGGGTCCTTGACCTCGTCGGTGATGAACTTGATCAGCGCGCCGTCGAGCGCGACCTCGAGCATCGGGATCACAGTTCCCAGAAAGGACAGGGACATGTCGTCGGAGTGTCGGTCGAGCCAGTTGATCACCAGCTGCACGTTGACATTCGGTGACGGGATCTCGTCGTCTGTTGCGTTCGGCCCGCTCGCTCCGCTCCCGGCGCCGCCGAGCATGCCCCACCTGCGCATCAGTGCCAGTTCGGCATTGGCATGCTTCTGTTCCTCGGCGTGGAAGTGTTCGTAGATGCTCTTCAGCGTCGGGGTCGGCGCCTTCTTGGCCATGGCCGCGAAGCCCCGTGCGCCCACGTTCTCGATCCACATCAGGTCACTCATGAAGGGCTTGAGCTTGGCGTGGAGGTCGGGGTCGATGAGCTCGGCGCCCGGTGCGTCCCAATCGATGTCGATCAGGGCCCATTGACGGTCCTTGATCTTCTGCAGCATGTTGTCGAGGTCGATGGCCATGAGAGTGGTCCTTTCGAGTGGTCGGTGGGCTGAGGTCGCCGGGTCAGGACGACGGCAGGAGGCGGTTGAGGAGTCCGAGTCCGCGGACGTAGGACGCCGGGAAGTGTCGTTTGAGATGCCAGATCACGCGCGCGTCCAGTTGCGGCAGGACGTAGAGACGTCCCAGATCGTGGGCGTCGAGTGTCGATGCGGCCACGCGCGCCGGGGACACCCCGGTCCAGCGCATCAGCGTCCCGGCGAGATCCTGTGCGTCCGAGGTGATCCGACCGTCGCGAGCCACGTTGGTCTTGACGAACGTGGGGCACAGAACCGTGACACCGACGCCGGCGGAGGCCAGCTCGGCGGCGAGTGTCTCGCTCAGCGAGACCACGCCGGCCTTCGACACGTTGTAGGGCGCCATCACCGGCGCCGCGGCGAAACCCGCGGCCGACGCGACGTTGATGATCCCGCCGCGGCCCGCTTCGCGCAGCATCGGTGCGAAGAGTTCGCACCCGTGCACCACACCCCAGAGGTTGATCCCGAGCGTCCAGTCCCAGTCGTCGAACCCGATGTCGCCGACCGGGCGGCCCCCGACGCCGACTCCGGCGTTGTTGACGACGAGGGTCGGTGGACCGTCGAAGGTGTCGCGGGTGAACGCCGCGAGCGAGGCCATCGCGGCCCGGTCGGCGACATCGCAGGTGAACGCATGGGCCACCCGCCCGGTCTGGGAGGTGACCAGCGACGCGGTCTCGTCGGCGCGTGTCTCGTCGATGTCGGCGCAGATCACCTCGCCTCCGCGCCGGCCGAGTTCGAGCGCGAACGCACGGCCGATCCCGCTCCCGGCACCGGTGACGAGCGCGCGAGGGTTCTGCGACACCGGATTCCGGAGGAACCGGCGCCGGATTCCGTCGACCGCGGTGATCATGACGCGTCCGCCTCGGTGGGCGAGGCCGGGACCGTCGCCGGAGACGGCCGGTCCGACGCCCGGTCGCCCAGGAACTCGGCCACCCGGCGCAGTGCGGCGTCGGCTTCTGGGCCGAGCCGGGGGAGGGCCTGGAAGACGTGCATCAGGCCCGGCCAGATCTCCAGCCGGCTGTCACCGCCGTGCGCGCTGAGTTGCTCGTGCAGGTGGCGGGCGTCGGCGCTGAGCATCTCGGCGCCGCCCGCCTGGATGAGGAACGGTGGAAGATCCCGTGCCGCCGCGAAATCCAGCGCGAGACGCGGGTCGTCGGCGGCAACGTCGCGGGTGTAGAGCGCCACCAGGCGGGCGGCAGCCGCAGCCGTGATCGCCGGGTCCCGCCGGATGCGTTCCTGGGTGCGCGCCAGCTCGAAGGTGAGGTCGATGAGCGGGGAGAACAGGACGACCGCGGCGGGTTGGGCGGCGCCGCCGTCCGCGCGCCGGAGGGTCAGATCGCAGGCCAGATGACCGCCGGCGGAGTCGCCGGCGACCACGATGTCGGCAGGAAGGAAGCCCTGGCGGAGCAGCCAGTCGAAGCCGTCGGCGACGTCCTCGGCGGCGGTGGGGAATCGGTGCTCGGGCGCCAGACGGTAGTCGACGACGAACACCGGTATCCCGGTCGCGAAAGAGAGCCGCGCGGCCAGCGACCGATGTGTGCGAGCCGAGCAGATACTGTACGCGCTGCCGTGGACGTAGTAGATCGCGCGGCGCCCCCGTCGGACATCCGGTCCGAGAACCCACTCGCCGCGAATGCCGTTCTCGCGGACCGGATACACGGTTGTTCCGGATGGCGTACGTCCGAGCGTGCGCATGATCGCGGCGATGAGACCGCGCGAGAGTCGGATGCCCAGCGGATTCAGTGGAATCGCGCCGGTGAACGTGCCGAGCCCCCACCTCGTCGCATGGGCGGTCACCGTGGCCCGTGCCGACGCGCGGGTCGGCAGCGGGGTCGGAGTCGTGCTGGTGTGCATCAACTCACACCATCAGCAACCGTGCCATTTGTCAATGGCACAATGCATGCGTCAGGGGTGGGCGGTGGGTTCGGAAGCCGCGCACGCCGCAGACCGGGCCGCGCGAGATGCTCGCGCGGCCCGGTGGTTCACCGCCCGTCAGTTCCGGGTGCTGCCCCCGGGCGCGGAGGACGCGGATGCCGTGGTCGGCGTTCCCGCGGTCTCGGGCTCCGCCGACATCACTTCGATGTCAGCGGTCATCCGTGCGAGCGCCGCGGGTCCGTAGATCAGGCGGGTCGGCACGAACTTCATCCCGAGCCAGTAGAGGAGCATGCCCATGCCCGCGCCGATGAACCACGTGAAGCTGGCCTGATACACGGTGCCGAAGATGACGACACCGATCGGGAGGATCGACGCGATGGCGGTGGCGCCGACGGCAACCGGGTTCCAGCCGTTGCGGTACCAGTAGGCGCCCTCGGGCCTCATGGTGAAGAGCTCGTCCACCTCGATCTTCTGCTTCTTGACGAGGTAGAAATCGGCGATCAGGATGCCGAACAGCGGACCGATGACCGCGCCGAGGGTGTCCATCGTGTAGTGGATCGCGGTCGGATTGTTGAAGAGGTTCCACGGCGTGATGAGCACCGAGCCGACCGCCGCGATCATGCCGCCGGTTCGCCAGCTGATCTTGGTGGGCGCGACATTCGAGAAGTCGAACGCCGGCGAGACGAAGTTCGCGACGATGTTGATCCCGATCGTGGCGATGGCGAAGGTGAGCACGCCCAGCACCGCGGCGGTCGTGTTGTCGATGCGATCGACGATGTGCACCGGATCGGTGATGATGTTGCCGTCCTCGTCGGTGCCGATGACCGTGACCGCCGCCGAGACCGTGCACACCACGAGGAGTGAGAAGAAGAGGAAGTTGACCGGCAGGCCCCAGAAGTTGCCCTTCTTCACCTCGCCGAAAGTGCGCCCGTACCGCGAGAAGTCACCGAAGTTGAGCATCGGACCGGAGAAATAGGAGATCACGAGTGCGATCGCGCTGATCATCATCGTGAACGACGACCAGCCCGAGAGTCCGTCGCCGACCGACAGGTCGAGACTCACGTTGTCCCAACCGGCCTCGACGACGAGGTAGGCCGCCAGCGCGATCATGACGACATACACTGCGGGACCGCAGAAGTCGATGAACTTCCGGATGGTCTCCATGCCGTTCCAGAACACGAACGCCTGCAGGATCCACATCAGGATGAAACCCGCCCAGCCGAGCGCGGACAAGCCGAGGAAACCATGCTGTTCGACATCGCCCCAGGGTTCGAGTCCGGGCCAGAACTTCAGCGCCAGGAGCCCGAAAGCGACTGAGGCGAGATAGGTCTGGATGCCGTACCAGACGACCGCGATCACGCCGCGGATGATCGCCGGGATGTTGGCTCCCTTGACGCCGAACGAGACCCGGGTCGTCACCGGGTAGGGAACGCCCGCCATCTGGGACGGCTTCGCGACCAGGTTGCACAGGATGTTGACGGCCACGATGCCCACCACGAGCGCCACCAGCACCTGCCAGGCCGCGATGCCCAGCGCGAAAAGGCTGCCCGCGAACACATAGCCGCCGACGCTGTGCACGTCGGACATCCAGAAGGCGAAGATGTTGTACCACGTCCACTTCTGTTCCTTCAGTGGCGCGAGATCGGTGTTGGTGAGGCGGTCGTCGTACGTGGCCTTGATGACGCTCTCGCCGGCGGCGCCGGTGTGGGACGTGGCCGCGAGTACCTGCGGTCCGGGCGTCCCGGAGGGTGGTGTGGACATTGGCGTTCTCCTGGTCCTGGTCAGCGGCCGGGGTCGGAAGTCATACGGGGAGCACGCTGATGGGAGAAATGTAAGAACGGATTGTTACCCCGCGATGAACGGGCAGATATATTTCGCCGGGGCTCAGTCGTGGCGGACGTCGAGGAGTGCGGCGGTCTCGATGACGGCGCTCTCGAGGCGCTGGTGGTGACGGAGCGCGACGTCGAGAACCGACGCGGTGTCCCGGTCGTCGAAGGCCGCGAGTAGTTCGGCGTGGTCGGTGTTCAACGCCTGCTGGGGCTCGGCGGTCACCGATCTCATCACCTGGAACGGCTCGGTGAGATTCCAGGTCGCCTCGAACTGTGAGATTCAGATCAACGGCAGAATCTCCAAGTCAATGTCGACCAGCCAACCTGCGGTTTTGCGTTGCGATCGGCCTGAACGAAGTTGATTAATCCAGGTGTAGATCAGATTTTCTCCCGTGCCCACTACGCCGCCGCGCCCTGGTGTTCGCCAATCGACGGTGCTGGGGACCGCGGCCCAACTCCAACTTCACGCGAGCTATGCGCCAAGAACCGCGAAAGCGCTCCAATAACGAGGTTTGGCGTACAGGCTCTCGCTTGGCATATTCAGCGAATTGCGATCCGGCGCGCGCTGGCGATCGTCTCGGGTAGCCAGTCTCCGCAGAGCCGCACTCAGGAATGGGCGTGCACCAACGTATACCCTTTCGTCTTCAGAGGTCAGCTGACGCAGCCAGCTGCGCGCGCCCCGCATGGCGTTTACCGGATCCTGCGCTGCGTTGTCTTGCGTCAGATCGAGCAGCTCGTAGAACCGAGTCATCAAGAGTGCCGTGGCAGTGTCATCTACCGGCCACAAACTCGCAACTACACATGGGGCTCCTGCGATCAGAAATCCCGTTGGGAGCCCCAGGACTTCGTCAGGGTTACCCTGTGTCCCGTAGTGAGCGGTCTGACATGCGCTCGCGACCACAAGTCGTCCGAATGGCAGTTCTTGAGCAGAAAGATCATCAGTAGACACACGGCTCCCGCCAGACAGTACTAGGTATCCCCCCGTGGGGTCGCCGATTTCAGATCCTCCGTGGCACGCCAGATGGAGATGGGTTGCTGCAGCCACGCTGCCGAGCAACCAGGTCCGACTTGCAGAAGCATTATAGGCAATGGATGGTTTGTCGCCCGCTAGTACGAACTGAGCGGTGATGGTATCAACTTCGGCCTCTGCTCCAGGAAGGTCACCTGTCGGATTGGCTACGCCAACGAGATGTGGTGCACCCTTCCGCTGCGCCCTCGCCATGCTCGTAGACATGACAAGGGCAGATGGGGCGATGTAGAGGGTACCCATCTCATCGAGAAGGCGCGGGGGCCTGTCGGCAGGGGCGGTATTGAGAGCGTAGAGGGGCAAGAGTCCGACGTATCCTGTTGGTACTACGACTAGCTCGTGGCCTTGGCTTGATAGCAGTGCAGCGAGCGCTCGTGCCATTGGGCGAAGTTGATCGAGTCGGCTGATTGCTTCGTCCATGAACTGCGACTCCGTGGCTTGTTGGGCCATCAGCAAGCCGGCAAGTCCCTTCTCGGGATCAAACAGCAGAAGTCGAATGATAAGTGCACTTGTGATCTCAGGAATGTGCGTGACAGACACCCCGGATTTACGATTGAGCGACAGAACCATCGTTCCTGCAGGAGCATTGACGATATAAGCGACAGCTCGCCCGGCCATACTCTCGGCGATGTCACGAACCGTGCGCCGTCGGTGAACGTTCTCAAACCCTGGAACTAATCGAATCTTCATGAGCAGGCTCCGAAGGACCGACTCCGTTGAAACAGCCTCCCAATACGCCCCGGTGGTGGCATCTGCCGCAATCGCACCCTTATGTTCCCGTAGCGCTGAATCGTACTCTGAGGCAAGTTGGGGATCGGTTTCTGCAAGTCGTGCCGAGTTGACCATGTCGCGCTCGACGTTGAAGTTGAGTTCACGGGCCCTCATATCCTCAATGACTTCGATTGCGTCCGAGACACGACCGGCTCGAGCGTAGGCATACGATGCCCATCTCGTCAGGGTAGGAGACTCAGACATTATCTCTCGCTGGGTCTTTCGATTGAGATGTATGCGGTACCAGTGGTTGTGCGCCGCGATTACCCAGTCGAACACCTCTGCGGCTTGGACCCATTGACCAGATTGTGCATACGCTTCAGCCAGTGGCTGACCAACCTCGATAAACGTCAACGGCCGGGCGAGCGGATCGATCAGTGCTAGTCCATCTCGGCGCAAATCACTGGCGCGACTAGTACTGTCGCCCTGGCGATCTTTCACACTTGCAAGTTGGAGAGTGATCTCGCTTACCGTTTCGGGAGCCGCGTTCTGATTGAGCGCTTCGTCCAACGTGGCTTCGAGGAGACGCTCTGCGTCGGGGAGATTCGCAGTCGACTGGGCTCCGATGACTGATGCGAGGTTCATTCGCAATCGACACCATAGCGGCTCGTGGTCGGCAAGGCCTATGCGTCCGAGTGCCGCGCGATAGAGGTGTTCTGCCTGCAGCAGGTCTCCTGCATTGCTGCGTCGTTGATAGAGGCTTCCTACGTTGACACAGGAGAAGGCCCAATCGACGACGTCGAGGTCCGGCGACCGTAGCTCTTGCGCTGCTTCGGCGAGTTCGATCGCGCGAGTGAGATCGTCGTCGTCGACTCGTCCGGACGGGCGTCCCATGAGCAGGTGGCTGAGATTTGTTGCGTTGAGTGCCCATTCGCGGCCCCGAATCGTACGATCTGTCCTATCGAGAACACGAACGAGGAGATCGTGAGCGCGGTCCCAGTTGTCCTCCGGGTCCCCGACCGCGCTCGCGGCGGTGACAATCGCCAAGTTGCCTGCTGCGGCACTCCAGTCTGGGTCTGCTTCATCCAAGAGTTCGACAGCCCGGAGCAACAGCTTTTCTGCTTCCTCAAACGATGCCTGACTTCGCCTCTCTGCGAGCCTACGGCCTAGTTCCAGGCTGAGCACCGCTTCAGACGCGTGATCAAGAAGGACTGCAAAGTCAAGCGCTTCGCGAACGTCATCGTCAGTCGCGTCCGACGCCTGGGCCGCAGCGATGAGATCGTCCATGCGAACCAAAACACCTTTCCCGAAGGAACGTGCAAACGACAGATACTCGGCGACGGCGTCCTTGAGATTCTTTCCAGACGAGACCGACTCTGCGAGTTGCAGTTGCGCCGATACAACCGCCGACTGCTGAGCATCATCAGTGCAGTTGTGCAATTCTTCGCGTAGTAGAGACACGGCGAATCTGCTTCCGATCGCAGGGTGTCCGAGTACCGCCGCATGGATGCGGTCGGCGTCACTGGCGTAGAAGACATTGGCAATCGCGTAGCGCGCGGCGCGTTCATCGGCGGTCTCTGCAACGACTGACAGATAATTCGCATATCTGCTGGCCGCCTCCGATCCAAACTCGTTTGCAACTTCCTCTGCAGCAGCACGAATATCCTCCAGATCTGAAGAGAGGCTGCGTTCCAGAGCAGGGACGAGCGCCGTCCTAGCCAGGGGTACCGCCGGGGGAAAGAGGTGGCGAGATGGTGAGATGGACGCTTCCTGCATTAACCGACCTAGCCGATCGACGCCAGTCTCGGGCGACTGCGTCGGGTCGAAAACATGGATAACAGGCAACTCGGAACCTGGTGATAGCAGGAGTAATTCGCTCGAGGTTGGCACGACCCTGCTTCCGCATGAGCGGCAACGGACATGAGTGAATCCTGTTGCCCGGGAAACAGCAACATCTGGCCGGCGCGAGGTGTCAAGTACTCGCCATACCGCTGCCTGCTGGGCTTCCCCGCACGCATCGCACGCCCATAGGTACTCCGTCATGCTAGAAATCTCAGCAGAAGCGTCGGTCATTACAAGTAATTGCCCTTCTAATCCACTCTAGTTTTACGGTGTCGCCTGCTAGATCGGTGATGCCGGACCATCTTCCAGCAACAGACCATCCGTCACTGTTCCTCACGATGTTGATTTAGGTAGCTCGTAACGGCGATAACGTGGAGTTTAGCCGTTGGCGGTTCACCTGCCCGACTCGTCACCGTCCGCGGGTTCGAGAATCTCTGACAGGATGTCGGATGCAAGCGGAGAGATCTCCGTTATCGACGCCAGCGAGCGGTACTGTTCCGAAAGTCCCTGCGCTAGATCGCAAAGTCGTTCACGCGTGAGATAATGCAGTCTCGAAATGCCGAAACCGGGTTTTGTCACTGACAACATCTCAATAAGCGACGTGACGAAACCTGCATCCATCGGATATTGCGTCGACTGGCCGTCTAGCCAGTTCCAGATTGTCCACTCCACCTGAGCATTCGCTTTTCGCTGCATATCGTCAGTCCAGATATGGGAGGCCAGAGCACCCAGAGAATACTGCGGATCGCTCTCACGGAGGGCGCCGAGCATCCGCAGCAGATTCCCAGAGATAGCCAACGTGCGTCCATTTTTACGGCCCTTAGGGCGTATTTGCGCAAGCATAGCGAAGGCCTCGTCGGGTGCCCCCATCCGAAACTTTATTAGGACCCAAGCGATTTCTGTCTGAACGTGCCTAGTGACGAACCTTTCCAATACTGCGCAAGCTCCATCGCAGTCCCCGTCATCCTCCAGGACCTTAGCGAGATGGAGAGCACCGATGTATTCACGTTGAGCAGGGGCCTCCAGCACCTTGATGGCGCGCGTCCGCTCTCCGCGAGCTATGAAGAGTTGCGCGAGCGTACTGGCCGCGTGCTGACTTATCGGCGCGTGGACGCTAAGTTGTTGGATCGCCTCCGATTCCCGGCCAGAAGCCAAGAGCAGACCAGCCCGCCGCGTGGCGGTCTGAGAGAACCGCTGTGCGGGTTCTCTCAATTGCTCGATCGCTTCGTCGGGCTTGCCCTCCTTAACCAGCAGGTCCGCAAGGCGCGCCGCTGCTTCCTGGCTGGATGCGGCGTGGAATTCTAGATCCGATATTGCCTCCGAATGGCGCCCGAACCGACCGAGAATTCTTGCGCGGCGTGCAGCTGCCTGCGGCCAGACTCGTGCGGGCTCCTTCAGCATTTCTGCCGCGAGTTCGTAGTCGCCGTCGCGCTCATGTATCTGCGAGAGCAGAGTCGCGGCCTCTTGCACCACTAAAAGGTGGGGTTGCAGGATCGCGATGAGCGGTCCGGTATCCGTGAGGGCACTGGCGTTTTCCAGGTAATCCTTTGCAGCCGCGAGCGCGTTCGCGGCAGTTCCGTCCGAGGGACGTTCCACAGACAAGTCAACTTGTTCAACTCTGCGCAGAAGTGATTGCATGGCTAAGGTCGCGTCGCGGTGACGTCCAATCCACGGTTGGAGTGCCCGAGCGGCCTTCTCATTATTTCCAGCAAGTTTGTGTACTTGGGCGAGGGCGACTGCGCAGTCGATTCCGCTGTCGAGGTGAGGCTGGAGTATGTTTATTGCGTCTTCGAGTCGGTCTTCTTCCACCAGCAGATCAGCCGCAAAAATGCATGCATCCTTGTCGTCGCGTGCGGATTCGAGAGCCTGAAGTGCTTCGTCTGGGCGGCCGACGCTATTCAGGAGTCGAGCGAGTCGAACCGTCGCTGCAACGCTCGGATCGTTGATTGTCCGAAGTCTGGCGATGGCTTCGTCGTACTGCCCGCACCGGCATATGACGTCTGCCATCGCCGCTGGATCGTCATGCTGTCTGGCAAGGTGGAGCGCAAGCTCGAATTCGCCGAGCATCGACAGACGGCGAGCAACCTCGATCAAGTCGCTCGAACGTACGAGCGAAGGGAAATCCGGTTGAGTCAATACGGAACGCATGCAATGGGAGAGTGTATAGGAGTCCATCCGGCTGATGTGGTCCTGGACAAGATAATCATGTATCGCATACGCCTCGGTCATGGTGCGGTCGTCGCTAGCCAACCATTCTTGGGCGAGCGCCGGGATCCCCAAGTGATGTACGTCGTGTGTTCGCCACTGTGCGTACGGGTTGTCGTCCTCCGACCCGGTAGTCGCCTCGGTCAACCCGGCGCGAAACCAGCCTTCACCGACCCGGCTGCGTACAGGCGCGTCGAGGTACCCTTCACTGACTCGTTCGAGCAACTGGCGTGACAGCGGGCCCAATAATCCTGATTGGCGCAGGTCGCACGCGGCTCGAACGATCGCTCGCGCCGGTGGCGAGAAGGCGTGAGCGTCTCCGGCTGACATACGCGCTACCAGCTGGGCTCCGCCCGCCAGGACCTGTGTGACGCTGTACTGAATTGCTCCGTCGATGCTCGTTCTCGTCGCCGTGCGAATTGCGAGCTGGATGCGTGCATCTGCGACCCCATCCAGTTCTCGTTTCTGTTTGCGAATAGCCGCATCTAACTGCCGTTCGGAGAACCCTTCAGCGTTGGTGATTCGCCGACTCTGCGGTGCGAGGAGAACATCGCGGATGGCGAATGCGCCCTCCCGTGCCAGCCCTGCTTCAGGTCGACCCGTCATCTCGTGGTAGTAGCTCGGCCACAGCGTTCCTACGAAGGCGATTGCGCCACCGGAACTTGCGAGAAGGATCTCAAGAATCGAAGTGGCGCTGCGGATGCCGGAATCGGTGTGGGTCAGGAACCTTTGCATCTCGTCCAGCCAAACGACTGTTCGTGCTGGCACGCCACCTTCGAGAATCTCTGCGAGTTCGCGTCCTGAGCTTGGAAAAACGAGGTGCCAGTCGGGACAAATGCGCTTCACACCTTCGTAGGCGGCACGAGACTTTCCGGTGCATGACGTGCCTACAATCGTGAGCAGCCCGGGACGCTCCTCGTCGCGGATCTTCGTGAGATGGGCGAGGATTTCTCGGTCGTGACGGCGGTCGATGTACGGTGGTAGCGCCTCTCCAATACCGGTCGATATCGACAAGTGCACGCCGAGAGCTGTGGGTTCCCAATCCACAACCGGCCTACCAATGTTTCGGCCTTGCGTTGTTGCCTCACGCGACCGCTTCGCCGCTCCTGCCCTGGCGTCGGAGACATGGACGGCGTAATTGTAGGTGCGGGCACCACCGACCTGCGAGTGGTCACCCGCGACCTCGATGCCAACCGCGTGAACCTGCGCGCTTTCAAGGGTGCCGGAACGGAATGCGCGAGCGGGGACCGTCCCGGCTAGTGGGGGTCGTTTTGTTGATAGATCTGAACGCCACCAATATGCGAATGCGCGTTGTCATTCGCTTGACCCCTGATGGTGTTTGCCGCGACCGCGCCCTGGCCAATCGCAGTCGGTGATCCAGATACGATCTCTCGTGCAATTGCCAGCAGTTCGGCGTCTTGGTCGAGCCCCAACTCGACGAAATGGGTTTGCAATGCGTCCGCGCTTTCCTCGCTTGGACGACGAAGATGGACGTTTAGATCGGCGGCGGCATCTTCATTGCACGCCACGCGCCGTGTCAACAGTTGAACGAGTTGGTGATACAGCGCCTGCCCACCCCGTCCGACGCCGTCGACTGCCGCGGTCACCGCGTCCTTCGTCTTCATTTTCAAGCCGTCACCTGCGCCGGCAGCGAGCGCGCCGAGTATTAACGAAGCACCATCGAGTTGTGACGGATCCATTGCGCCTCCCGGGACACTGACTTTCACAGAGTTGCGATACTACAGGACGACACTTGCGAGCTAGTTGTAGATCTTGGGGATGGCGCGTCCCCTGTGAACCGGTTAGGTGCCCAAACAGGTCCGGTGGTCGGTCGTTGGACCACATCCGACCTGGAACGTTCACCGTCTAAGGTGACGCCGGCAACCACGCTGGGCAAGCTCGACCGTCTGCCGCTCGAGGAGTTGCTGTGGGAGGATTTCGAGCGGCTTCAATGGCGGATGCTGCGGGATGTCGAAGGCTTGAGGGAGGCGCAGATCTACGGTGACCGCGGCCAATCCCAGTTCGGAATCGATGTAGCAGCGAAAGGCCATCTCGGCACCCACCCCGCGTGAACCGCAAGTTTGTATGTCGCGCAGCCCCGACTTGGCCCTGAGCGCAAAGCTGGCGGCGCGACGCACCGGTTGGCCACCCATCCACCCGCGCTGGCCGTTCGGCCCTCCACAGGGACAACTTTCATCACATCTGATCTACGCGTGGATTATCTGAAATCGGTCGAAATAGACTTGGACAAATCGGGTTTACACGTGGATCTCACACGAACATGTTGAGCACCCGCGGCATCGCGCACGGCCCCGTGAGTGCGCGGTGGAACTCGCGGGAGATGTCGTGAAAGGCTTTGCCGTCGTTGTACTCGACCGCCACGAGGAGCTCGGCGTGGCACGCTCGTGCGGTCGTCAGCGAGGACTCGTCGATCAGGTCGACCGACCGGGCGAGCGCGGCCTGCTCCAGAGTCCCTCGGACGAAATAGATCTCGCGCAACTCCTCGGTGGAGAGCTGACTCACTCGGTAGCCAAAACCCGGGCGGTGCACCACGAGACCTTCCCCGATGAGCGTCTTGAGCGCCTCCCGAACGGGGATCGGGCTGACGTCGAAGACTTCGGCGATCTCGCCTGGCGGAATCTGGGTGCCGGGTGGCGCACCACCGGACAAGATCAGTCGACGCAGTTCCTCGAGTACGTTCGCGCGCGCGTTGCCGGTGCGGGTCTCGGCCAGTTGGTCGAGCAACCGGTCGGTGAGGCGTCGGTTCACCGCGGCGGCCCGGGGCGGGACGGGTGGCGTGCGATCCAGTCGGCCACCGCCTCGGTGAGTCGATGTTGGTTGTGCCGCTTGACGATCTCGTGACCCTCGTCGTCGAACATGAGCATCTCGGCCACGGCTCCGCGTGCCTGGAGTTCGGCGACGATCTGCTGCGACTCGCTGACCGGCACGTTGGTGTCGTGTGCCCCGTGCACGACGAGCAGCGGCGCGCGGACGGCGTCGATGCGGTGGAGCGGTGAGAGGTCGGCGAGGAGTTCGCGGTCGGACTCGGGATGTCCGTACTTCGTGTAGGCGGCGACCGCGATCCACGGTTCGGTGTTGCGGAAGAACGACTCGAGGTCGCTCATGCCGCAGATCGCGATCCCGGCGGCGAACAGTTCGGGGTGGAACGTCAGGCATGCCAGGGTCAGGTATCCGCCGTACGAGCGGCCGGAGCAGTACACGGCATCCGGGTCGGCGATCCCCTGACGGCACAGGTACTCCGCGCAATCCGCGGCGTCGTCGATCCCCGCGTATCGCCCGTACCGGTCGTCGGCATGTGCGAACAGCCGACCGTATCCCGACGATCCGCGGACGTTCGCCGCGAAGACCGTGATTCCGGCGTCGACGAGGGGGCCGAAGAGGAACTGGTAATCAGGTCGCGACTGTCCCTCGGGTCCGCCGTGGAAATAGAGCAGGGTGGGACCGGGCGCACCGGCGCCGGTGGTGCGACTCGCGCGGAACAGAAAGCCGGACAACGGCATACCGTCTCGTGCGGAGAACTCCACGAGTTCGGGCCGGAGCGTGCAGGACGGCCCCTCGCCGGTGACGACGTCGTCACGGACGGGGTGGACGACACGATTGGCGACATCGACGAGATGGACGAGGGGTGAGTGTTGCGGACTCGACACCGTCACGGTCACCACCGACCCCGCCGCACTGATCGAGAGGTCGGAGGCCACCTCGCCGGGAAGGTCGATGGGCGGGTGCAAGGTCTGATCGGGCAGAGTCATGATCTGCAACTCGCTCCGGCCGTGCACATTCCACAGGAGCGCGACGGTCGACTGGTCGTGGCTGACCGCAAACTCGTCGAGTCCGATGTCGACCCGCTGGGCCATCACCCGGAACCGCACACCGAATCTGCTGACCTCGACGCCGAGGAGGCGCGGGAACTTGGCGTCGAAGTCGCTGCGCACCAAGGCCTGGACGCTGTCGAGGTCGCGGGTCGGTTCGTTCGGGGCGGGCACGAAGACCAGGGAGGAGTGGTCGAAACCCTGGTCGAGGACGTAGCCCTGGTCGGTCACCGCGCCGGGGTCCTGCGGGAGCAGCGGCGTCATCGAGATCTCGTCGTCGCCCGACTCGGGTCGGCGGCGCAGGAGCAACATGTCGTGGTAGCCGCGCGGGCCGACCCGGACGAGGGTGGCGCCCTTCCACGAGTCGATCAGCACACCGCCGACGCGCTGGTCCAGGGTGAGTGTCGTCGCGGTGCCGGGATGGACACGTAGTGCGAAGGACGTGCCGTCCTGGTCGATGGCGGTGATCAGGACCCAGTCGGTGTCCCACCCGACGAGTCCCACGGTGCCGAACGAGCGGCCGTCGGGGCGAGTCGCCGCGATGCGGTGGGCGGTGTCGTCGTCGGGATCGGTGGTGACCACCCACACCTGGTGGTGCTCACCGCCGCTCGGGGCGATCTCCACCGCCAGCCAGCGACCGTCGCTGGAGTGCACCACCTTTCGGACCGGACCGGTCGACCGGAGCTGAACCCAGCGCAACTCGCCGACGCCGTCCCGCGAGAGCGATCGCTGAGCGGCCCGCGGATAACCGGTGCCCTCGTCGACGATGTAGGCGAAGGCACTCCCGTCGGGGGAGAGCGAGGCGCCGTAGGTCTTCCAGCCGCGGTCGTCGAAACGCAGAGCGGTCACCGTCGGGCGTTCGCTTCCATCGTCTGCAACCACATCTCCAGCAGCGCGACCTGCCACAGCTCGTTCCCGTCGAGTCTCGTGCGGATTCCGTTGGGGTCGGCGAACAGTCGGTCGAGGGCCGCGGGACGGTACAGGCCGCGATCGCGGGCCGCCTTCGACCGCAGGGTGTCCGACACGAGATCGAGGACACCGCCGGTCAGATGGCGGATACCCGGCACCGGGAAGTACCCCTTCGTGCGATCGATGACCGCCGACGGCAGCAGCGCCCGGCTCGCCTCCTTGAGGACACCCTTGCCGCCGTGCGCCAGCTTGAGATCGGGGGGACACGTGGCGGCCAGTTCGACGAACTCGTGGTCGAGGAACGGGACGCGGGCCTCCAGACCCCAGGCCATCGTCATGGTGTCGACGCGTTTGACCGGGTCGTCGACGAGCATGACGGTCGTGTCCAGGCGGAGGGCGGCGTCGACGGCGGTGGCCGCGCCCGGTGCGGACTGGTGGGCCCAGGCGAATTCGAAGCTGGGGTCGTAACCGGCCTCGGTGAGGTAGTCGTCGGCGAGGATGCCGCGGATGTCGACATCGTCGCGGTCGAAGAACACGTCGGCGTACGCGCGCGTCGTCTTCTCCCGGGTCACGTCCAGCAGTGGGGGATACCAGCTGTACCCGCCGAGGATCTCGTCGGCGCCCTGACCGGACTGGACCACCTTGATGGACTTGCTGACCTCCTGCGAGAGGAGATAGAACGCGACGCAGTCGTGACTGACCATCGGTTCGCCCATCGCCGCGACCGTGTCCGGGATAGCGGGCAGCAACCGGTCGGTCCCGATGTGGATCTTGTGGTGGTCGGTACCGAAGGTGTCGGCGATGAGGTCGGAGTAGGCGTACTCGTCCCCCGATTCCCCGGCCGCGGAATCGAATCCGATGCTGAAGGTCGCGAGGTCGGTCTGACCCTGCTCGGCGAGCAGCGCGACCACCAGCGAGGAGTCGACGCCCCCGGACAGCAGCACGCCGACCGGGACGTCGGCGACCATCCGCCTGCGCACGGAGGTCCGCAGCGAGTCGAGCAGCTCGTGCTGCCATCGCTTCTCGTCCCAGTCCCGGCGGTCGGGATGCGGTTCGAAAGCCGGTTCCCAGTAACGGCGCTCGGTGCGGCGTCCGTCGGGCTGGATGGTCATGACGGTGGCCGGCGGCAGCTTCCGGATGCCGTTGTAGATGGTGTGGGGTGCCGGGACGACGGCATGGAAGCTGAAGTAGTGGTGCAACGCCACCCGATCGATCGAGGTGTCGACGTCGCCGGCGCGCAGGAGCGCCTGCACCGACGAGGCGAACCGGAGTCGACCGGGGGTGTCGGCGAGATAGAGCGGCTTGATGCCGAGCCGGTCCCGTCCGAGGGTGACCACGCCGGTGTCGGTGTCGACGACGGCGAACGCGAACATGCCCATGAAATGGTCGACGCAGTCGGGGCCCCAGGCATGGAACGCCTTGAGGATGACCTCGCTGTCGGCGTGGGAGAAGAACGTGTAGCCCTTGCCCTCGAGTTCGGCGCGCAGTTCATGGTGGTTGTAGATGCAGCCGTTGAAGACCAACGCCAGGCCGAGTGCCGGGTCGATCATCGGCTGACTGCCCTTTTCGGTCAGGTCGATGATCTTCAGGCGCCGATGACCGAGCGCCACAGCGCCTTTCGAGAAGACGCCCGAGCCGTCAGGGCCGCGACGCGTCATCTCGCAGGTCATGGCGTCGACCGCCGAGACATCCGGAGCCGTCCCGTCGAACCGGATCTCGCCGCAGATTCCGCACATGGGTCGGTGGTCCTCCTCGTTAGCTGTCGTACTCCGGTGCCGCTGGTGCCCTGGTGCCCCGGGCGGAGGCATCCTCCCACCCTAGGAGCAGCCGGTCGGGACGGCACCCCGGGCGGGGCGACTACTTCGGCGTCACCCAGGTGGTGATGTCGCAGTGCACGACCTCGACGCCCTCGGTGTCGACGATGCTCACCGACACGGTGACGTCGGTGCCGGTGGTGATCGCGTCGAAGTCGACGGGGTCGGCCAGTCGCGCCTCGGCGGTCAGGCGCGTTGTGGCCTTCGTCAGATAGCTGGTCTGCATCGCCTTGGGAATCCAACGGTGGGTGGTGGGCGTGGTGGCCTCCATCAGCATCCCCATCGCGGCCTCGGCGAGGTTGCACGCCGCGATCGCGTGGAAGGTGCCGATGTGGTTGTGGACGCCGAACCAGTTGGGTGCGGTGACCTTGCAGTAGCCGGGCTCCATCTCCTGCACGAGAGGCAGGACGGTGCCGAAGTACGGGACCTTCGCGACCATGCCGAGTGAGAAGAGGACGTTGCCCAGCGGAGTGGCGGGCAGCTTCTTACGCAGGGCGAAGGTGGGGTTCGTGGAACTCATGGCGGCATCTTACTCATCGGTCAGGTAAGGTTCTGCCGACGGTCGCCGGCGCTGATTTGATCGAGCTCCCGACCTGATGCATACTGTTCGGGTTGCCTTGACCGGCGGACGCAGGTTGTGCCATGTGCCAGACCCGCGGTCGCGATCAGGTGAATGACTCCCAGGCCCGGTCTACGGGGACTGGGCGTGTAACGCGTGCCCCGATATCGGTTCACGGTCCCGACACGCCCGACCGCGGGTGCCGGAGCAAACCGGCTCGTACCAGGTGCGAGCCAACGTACAACGACAGATGAACAGCGTCGATTGCCGTATCTCACACGGTGGTCATGTGCTCAGCCGGCGAGAGGTCGGTCCAGATCACGCGGTGTTTGTCTGTCGAGAACAACTGACGGAAGAGGACACAGCGTGGCGGGACAAAAGATCCGCATCAGGCTCAAGGCCTACGACCACGAGGCGATCGACGCTTCGGCGCGCAAGATCGTGGAGACCGTGACCCGTACCGGGGCACGCGTCGTCGGCCCGGTGCCATTGCCCACCGAGAAGAACGTGTACTGCGTCATCCGTTCGCCGCACAAGTACAAGGACAGCCGCGAACACTTCGAGATGCGTACCCACAAGCGACTCATCGACATCCTCGACCCGACACCGAAGACGGTCGACGCGCTCATGCGCATCGACCTGCCGGCCAGCGTCGACGTCAACATCCAGTAGGACGGGGGCGAGATAACACATGAGCAATCAGAGTTCGACCAAGGGCATCCTGGGCACCAAGCTCGGCATGACCCAGGTCTTCGACGAGGACAACCGCGTCGTCCCGGTGACTGTCATCCAGGCCGGCCCGAACGTGATCACCCAGCTCCGCACCGCGGACCGTGACGGCTACACCGCCGTCCAGCTCGCCTACGGCGCCGTCGATCCCCGCAAGGTGACCAAGCCTGTCGCCGGTCAGTTCGGCAAGGCCGGGGTCACCCCGCGCCGCCACCTGGCCGAGATCCGCGTCAACGACGTCGCCGAGTTCGAGGTCGGTCAGGAACTGACCGCCGAGATCTTCGCCGACGGCGCGCTGGTCGATGTCACCGGCACCTCCAAGGGCAAGGGCTTCGCCGGCGTCATGAAGCGCCACGGCTTCGCCGGTCTGGGCGCCAGCCACGGTGCCCACCGCGTTCACCGCGCTCCGGGTTCGATCGGTGGCTGCGCCACCCCGGGTCGCGTGTTCAAGGGCATGCGCATGGCAGGCCGCATGGGTAACGACAAGGTGACCACGCAGAACCTCACCGTCCACAAGGTGGACGCCGAGGCCGGTCTCCTGCTGATCAAGGGAGCGATCCCGGGTCGCAAGGGCGGCATCGTGATGGTTCGCGACGCAGTGAAGGGTGGTGCCAAGTGAGCACCGAGACGGCTACCAAGCTTACGCTGGACGTCAAGACCGCCGACGGCAAGACCAACGGAACCGTTGACCTGCCCGCCGCGCTCTTCGACGCCCCGGCCAACATCGCGCTGATGCACCAGGTCGTCGTGGCCCAGCAGGCCGCGGCACGCCAGGGCACGCACTCCACCAAGACCCGCGGCGAGGTCCGCGGCGGTGGCGCCAAGCCGTACCGCCAGAAGGGCACCGGCCGTGCGCGTCAGGGTTCGACCCGCGCGCCGCAGTTCGCCGGCGGTGGCACCGTCCACGGCCCGCAGCCGCGCGACTACAGCCAGCGCACCCCCAAGAAGATGAAGGCGGCCGCACTGCGCGGTGCGCTGAGCGACCGCGCTCGTAACGAGCGCATCCACGTGATCACCGAACTGGTCTCCGGGCAGAAGCCCTCGACCAAGTCGGCGCGTCAGTTCCTGGAGAGCCTCTCCGATCGCCGCAAGTTCCTGGTCGTCCTCGGCCGCGAGGACCTGACGGCGTGGCTGAGTGTCGCGAACCTGCAGAACGTGCTGCCGATCGCGCCGGATCAGCTCAACACCTACGACGTCCTGGATTCGGACGAGGTGGTGTTCAGCGTCGAGACGCTCAATGCCTTCATCGAGCAGAACACGGCGGATGCCAAGGCTGCCGTCGAGAAGACAGCAGAGGAGGCCTGACATGGCGACCGTTGCCGACCCGCGCGACATCATCCTGGCGCCCGTGATCTCGGAGAAGTCCTACGGGCTCATGGAGGACAACGTGTACACCTTCCTGGTGCACCCGGAGTCCAACAAGACCGAGATCAAGATCGCGATCGAGAAGATCTTCGGTGTCAGCGTTGCCAGCGTCAACACCGCGAACCGACAGGGCAAGCGCAAGCGGACCCGCACCGGCTACGGCCAGCGCAAGTCCACCAAGCGCGCCATCGTGTCGCTGACCGCAGACAGCAAGCCCATCGAGATCTTCGGGGGCTCGGTCAGCTGACCGGGGCGCCCAGAGAAGGACTAGAGACTCATGGCTATTCGTAAGTACAAGCCGACGACCCCGGGTCGTCGTGGGGCCAGCGGCTCCGACTTCGCCGAGGTCACCCGTGACCACCCGGAGAAGTCGCTGGTGCGTCCGCTGCACGGGCGTGGTGGCCGAAACGCTCACGGCCGCATCACCACTCGTCACAAGGGTGGCGGCCACAAGCGCGCCTACCGTCTGATCGACTTCCGTCGCAACGACAAGGACGGCATCAACGCCAAGGTCGCTCACATCGAGTACGACCCGAACCGCACCGCGCGGATCGCGTTGCTGCACTACGTCGACGGCGAGAAGCGCTACATCATCGCGCCCAAGGGCCTGAAGCAGGGTGACGTCGTCGAGAGCGGCTCGACCGCCGACATCAAGCCCGGCAACAACCTGCCGCTGCGCAACATCCCGACCGGTACCCAGGTCCACGCCGTGGAGCTGCGTCCGGGTGGCGGCGCGAAGATGGCCCGCAGCGCGGGATCGTCGATCCAGCTGCTGGGCAAGGAAGGCACCTACGCCACCCTGCGTATGCCCTCCGGCGAGATCCGTCGCGTCGACGTGCGCTGCCGCGCCACCGTCGGCGAGGTGGGCAACGCCGAGCAGAGCAACATCAACTGGGGCAAGGCCGGCCGTATGCGCTGGAAGGGCAAGCGCCCGACCGTCCGTGGTGTCGTCATGAACCCGGTCGACCACCCGCACGGTGGTGGTGAGGGCAAGACCTCCGGTGGTCGCCACCCGGTCAGCCCGTGGGGCAAGCCCGAGGGACGTACCCGCAAGAACAAAGCCAGCGACAAGCTGATCGTCCGCCGCCGTCGTACCGGCAAGAACAAGCGATAACAGGAGGAGGTAAGAGAATGCCACGCAGCCTCAAGAAGGGCCCGTTCGTCGACGACCACCTCCTGAAGAAGGTGGATGTCCAGAACGAGAAGGGCACCAAGCAGGTCATCAAGACCTGGTCCCGTCGTTCGACCATCATTCCCGACTTCATCGGTCACACCTTTGCCGTCCACGACGGCCGCAAGCACGTGCCGGTGTTCATCTCGGATTCGATGGTCGGGCACAAGCTGGGCGAGTTCGCCCCCACCCGTACCTTCAAGGGTCACATCAAGGATGACCGGAAAGCGAAGCGCCGGTAATGACTACGCAGACCGATAATCCGACAGCAAAGGCGACCGCCAAGTTCGTGCGCGTCACGCCGATGAAGGCGCGTCGTGTCCTGGACCTGGTCCGCGGCAAGAACGTGGACGAGGCCCTCGACATCCTGCGGTTCGCACCGCAGTCGGCCTCCGAGCCCGTGTACAAGGTCCTGGCGAGTGCCGTGGCCAACGCGGAGAACAACCTGGATCTGGATCGCCGGACCCTGGTCGTCGCCACCGCGTTCGCCGACGAGGGCCCGACCCTCAAGCGCTTCCAGCCGCGCGCGCAGGGTCGTGCGTTCCGTATCCGCAAGCGCACCAGCCATATCACCGTGGTCGTGGAGAGCCTGCCGGAGAAGGCAGCCGGCGGCCGTGGCCGTTCGCGTCAGCCGAAGAAGAAGGGAGCCTAGTAGTGGGCCAGAAAATCAACCCGCACGGCTTCCGTCTGGGCATCACCACCGACTGGAAGTCGCGGTGGTACGCCGACAAGCAGTACGCGGACTACGTCAAAGAGGATGTCGCCATCCGCAAGCTCCTCTCCACGGGGCTCGAGCGGGCCGGCATCGCCAAGGTGGAGATCGAGCGCACCCGTGACCGGGTTCGCGTCGACATCCACACCGCGCGTCCGGGCATCGTCATCGGTCGCCGCGGCGCCGAGGCCGATCGCATCCGCGGCGACCTGGAGAAGCTGACCGGTAAGCAGGTCCAGCTGAACATCCTCGAGGTCAAGAACGCCGAGTCCGAGGCCCAGCTGGTGGCCCAGGGCGTCGCCGAGCAGCTGAGCAACCGCGTGGCGTTCCGCCGCGCGATGCGCAAGGCGATCCAGTCGGCGATGCGTCAGCCGAACGTGAAGGGCATCCGGGTCCAGTGCTCGGGTCGTCTGGGCGGCGCTGAGATGAGCCGCAGCGAGTTCTACCGCGAGGGTCGCGTGCCGCTGCACACGCTGCGCGCCGACATCGACTACGGACTCTACGAAGCCAAGACCACCTTCGGCCGGATCGGCGTGAAGGTGTGGATCTACAAGGGCGACATCGTCGGTGGACGTCGTGAGCTGGCCGCGGCCGCTCCGGCAGCCGAGGATCGCCGTCCGCGCCGGCCCAGCCGGCCCCGGCGTAGCGGTGCCTCGGGCACCACTGCGACGAGCACCGACGCCGCTCGCGCGGCCGAAGCCGCTCCCGCCGAGGCCACCGCTGGTGCGGCTGAGAAGCAGGAGGGCTAGGCCATGTTGATCCCACGTCGGGTCAAGCACCGCAAGCAGCACCACCCCAGCCTCAAGGGGCAGGCCAAGGGCGGCACCAAGGTGACGTTCGGCGATTACGGCATCCAGGCTCTGGAAGGCGCGTACATCACCAACCGTCAGATCGAGTCCGCTCGTATCGCGATCAACCGGCACATCAAGCGTGGCGGCAAGGTCTGGATCAACATCTTCCCGGACCGCCCGCTGACCAAGAAGCCGGCCGAGACCCGCATGGGTTCGGGTAAGGGTTCGCCCGAGTGGTGGGTCGCCCCGGTCAAGCCGGGTCGCGTGCTGTTCGAGATGACCTACCCGAATGAGGAGATCGCTCGCGAGGCCCTGCGTCGCGCGCAGCACAAGCTCCCCATCAAGACCAGGATCGTGACCAGAGAGGAGCAGTTCTGATGGCACTCGGAGTTGCTGCGAACGAGCTTCGTGAGCTCAACGACGCTGATCTGGTCGATCGCCTGAAAGAGTCGAAGGAAGAACTGTTCAACCTTCGGTTCCAGATGGCCACCGGCCAGCTCGACAACAACCGTCGCCTGCGGACCGTGCGTCGCGAGATCGCGCGTATCTACACCGTGATGCGCGAACGGGAGCTGGGCCTGGCGTCCGGACCGGATGGTGATGACGCATGAGTGAGGACCAGAAGGTGACCGAAACCCAGACCGAGGTGCGCGCACGCCGCAAGGAGCGCATCGGCTACGTGGTCAGCGACAAGATGCAGAAGACCATCGTGGTCGAGCTGGAAGATCGTAAGAGCCACCCGCTCTACGGCAAGATCATCCGGACCACGAGCAAGGTCAAGGCCCACGACGAGAACGGCGATGCCGGCGTCGGTGACCGCGTGCGGATCATGGAGACCCGCCCGCTGTCGGCGACCAAGCACTGGCGTCTCGTCGAGGTGCTGGAGAAGGCCAAGTAAGCCCTCTCCCAACGAGTTCTACCGTCACCGGCCCGTTCCCCACAGGGAGCGGGCCGGTTTGGTGTATCCGATCCCTGAGGAGCTCCGGAGCTTGCGGAGGACGTGTTGCTTTCCGATCCCTGAGGAGCTCCGGAGCTTGCGGAGGACGTGTTGCTTTCCGATCCCTGAGGAGCTCCGGAGCTTGCGGAGGAGCGTCACGAAGGGTTGGTCTCAACAGGGGATTGACCGGTCGAGCCGGACGGTGTGAGGCTGAGACGCGATGCCCACCACCGATCTCGCGAGCGGCGACACCCCCGCACGACCCGCGTGGGTGCGGCGCGCATTCGAATCGGATTCGGCGGAGCCGGATCTGGACCGCGTCCGCCGGGTGGGCGCCCGCTTCCTGGGCCTGGGTTTCATCGGTTACCCCGTGGTCTCCGCGGCGTCGATCCTCGCCTCGGCGCCGCTGACCGACGCCTGGTGGCCACCGCTGAGCATCCTGCTGTCGGTCGGACCGGGAATCCTGTTGATCGCGGCGACCTTTCGACCGGGCACGGCGTGGCTCACCCCGCTCGCCCTGACGACCTGGGCCGGGTACATCCTCGGCCTGGGTCTGTGGTTCGTGGCCTGGAACGGGACGACCCTGACGAATCCCGACGACTCGGCGCAGTGGATGGTCGCCTTCTGCGGTATGCCGAGCATGGTGCTAATGCTCGTGCGGCCGCGTCTCGCGGTGGCGGGTCTGCTCGTGTCGTCGACCCTCGCGCACATCTCCCAGCAGCTCGGCCGATTCGGTGAGGTGACTTCCGATGCGCCCGTGGAGATCCTGTGGTCGCTGGTGTTCACCGGTGTCTTCCTCGCGGTCGTGCTGGTCGCGACCCGCACCGGCCGTGAGCTCGACGAGACGCGTGAGGAGACCTACCGCACCGCGGCCAACGTGGCCGCGGCGTCGGCCCGCGAGGTGGAGAAAGAGCGGTTCGACGCCATCGTGCACGACCGGGTCATCGCCTCACTCCTGGCCGTCCGGCCGGGGCGTCCCGACGAGCGGCTCGCCGCCCAGGCCGCGTCGGCCCTCGACGAACTCGCCCGGGTGCCGGGACCCGGGGATGCGGACACCGTGACGGATGTCGAGGTGGTCCGGCGCATCAGGTCGGCCGCCGCCGACATCTCCGAACGATTCGACGTGGAGGTCGTGGGTGGCCAGAGCACCGATGGCCAGGACCCCGGTGACCAGGACCGCATGGACGTTCCGCGTGCCGAGCGGGCCTCGTATCCCGTCGAGGTCCTCGATGCGGTCGTCGAGGCGATGTCGGAGTCGTTGCGGAACGTGCTGCGCCACGCCGGGGACGATGCCGAATGCGCCGTCATCGTGCAGTTGGCATCCGACGCCCTGAGCATGGCGGTCGTCGATGACGGCGTCGGGTTCGATCCGGAGTCGGTGGCGGTCGGCCGGCTGGGAATCGCGGTGAGCATCCGCGGTCGTCTCGCCAGGCTGCCCGGTGGCCACGCGCGGGTGCACAGTCGCGCCGGGCGGGGGACCACGGTCCAGATCCGATGGGAGCGGCCGTGAGACGAGAGTGTTCTCGCGGCGTCGACGACACCGAACGCGGCGAGGTCGTCAATGCGTTCGGCATCGGGTCGCGGCCCCTGTGGCTGATGATGGGCGCGTTCGCATGCGGCTACTTCGCCGTGACGCTCTATGCCGACTCGTCCATCACCGGGTGGTGGCAGTGGACCGGGGTGTTCGCCGGTTTCGTGTTGTTCGTCGTGGCCGGGATGACGATCCTCGATTCGCCCGGTGATCCGCTGCCCGGGTCGACGACCTCCGTCATCGCCGCGATGACCGTCTCGGCCGTGGCCGTGACGCTGTTCTCGTTGCCGTCGCCGCCGTCGCACGTGATGCAGACCGGGCCCCCGATGGGGGCCTCGGTGATCATCCTGGCCTTCGTCGCGGTGCGCGGTCGTCCCCTGGCGGCGTGGCTCGCGAGCGGTTGCATCAGCGTCATCGCGGGCGTGTGGGGTGCCGTCTCGACCGCGGGAGCGGTCTGGGGACTGTCGATCACCCTGCCGGGATACGCGATCATGATCATGGGGTCGCTGTTCTCCGTCATGCTGCGCCCGATGGCCCGCAACATCTACGAACTACGCGCGGCCAACGAAGGCCAGGCGGCGCTCGACGCCGCCGCCGCTGCGGCCACCGAGGTGCGGGACCGACGTCTCGCCGCTCTCGACGAACGCGCACGCCCCGTCCTCACACGCATGGCGCGCCGCGAGACCTTCACCGCCGACGAGGTGGCCACGGCCCGACTGCTCGAGGCGCAGTTACGCGACGGCATCCGTGCCTCCGGGCTCGACCTCCCGATGGTCCGGGACGCGGCGTGGCGGGCGCGTCAGCGGGGTGTGCGCGTCGTTCTGCTCGACGACGGCGGGCTGGCCGCGCTCGACGACGCGCACGCGGCCGTGGCGCGCGAACGGCTGGCGAACGCGGTCGCCGAGCTGCTGGACGAGGTCGAGGACGGCCGCGTGACGGTACGCATCCAACCACCGGGTCGCGACGCGCTCGCGTCGGTCGGAGTGGACGCGAGCCACGTCTCTCACCGGGTCGAGTTCCACCCCCGTGTGCTGGTCCGCACCGAAATCGGGCGCGAGGCACGTGCTGAGAACGCCTAGCGCACGGAGGGTCGACGACGGCGCCGCCACCGACGCGGAACCCATCGAGACCAACGCCGATCTGGTACGCGCACAACACTATGCGGCTCGCTTCGTCGGAGCGGGCGTGATCGCCTACTCCGCGGCGATGCTGCCGGTTCTGATCGGTTCGGCCTCGCTGACGGCTTCGTGGTGGCCGCCGCTCAGTGCAGCACTCATCGTCGGACCCGCGATCGCACTGCTCGTCGGTAGTATCCGTCCGACGACGGGATGGATACTGCCGGCGGGCATCTGCAGCGCCGCCGGTTACCTCCTGGCGACGGCATTGTGGTTCGTCGCATGGAACCCCGACACCGCGGGCGGGTACGGACGGTGGCCGGTGTGGCTGGTGCAGTTTCCCGGCGTCCCCGGGCTCGCGTTGGTGATCGCGCTCCGGTTCGGCTCGGCGATCGGCTATCTCGTGGTGGCGACGGCGATGGTGCACACCGCCAATCAGCTGGCCGTGTTCGGTGGTGTCCGGGCGACGATGTACACGAGTACCGCCCTGACCATCGGGCTGACGGGGGTGTTCATGGCGGTGGGGATTGTGACGATGCGAACCGCTCAGAAGCTGGGGGAGACGCGCTCCACCGCGGTGCGGGCGGCGGAGGTGACCGCGTCGGCGGTCGCACGGGAAGCCGAACGCTCCCGCTATGACGCGTTGATACACGATCATGTGATCGCCTGCCTCCTCGCGCTGCGGCCGTCGACCCGGGACCAGCGGGTGGCCGAGCAGGCCCGACAGGCTCTCGGCGAGATCGACGCCTGGCGTCGCGGCGACCGCGATGTGGGCGGTGACGTCGTCCCGACAGAGTTGCTCCGGAAAGTCCGGCTGACGACCGCACAGATCGACGACGACGTGGAATTCACCGTCCACGTCGTCGACAACGGCCAGACCTATCCAGCGGAGGTCGTCGAGGCCGTGCTCGCCGCTCTGTCGGAGGCGATGCGTAACAGCGTGCGCCATGCCGGGGACCACGCGGAGCGGGTCGTCGGTGGTGAACTCGCGGCCGACGCGCTCTGGGTGGGCGTCGCCGACGACGGAGTGGGGTTCGACCCCGGACATCTCGACTCGTCGCGCTTCGGCATCGACGCCGGACTCATCGGTCGAATGCGCGCGATCGGCGGCGACGCGGAGGTGCGCAGCGCTCCCGGCCGCGGGACGGTGGTGAGGCTCTCATGGTCGCCGAGATGAGCGGCGCAGGCATCCAGGCGTCCGCAGCAACTGCTTGCGCGGCCGCCGGGACCGGCGGTCAGGACGACGACTTCTTCGGGTTTCGATCCCGCGCAGTGCTTGTCGCGCTCGTCGGATTCGCGGTCGCGTACGTGACAGTGACCGTCGGAACCGGCCTGCACATCACCTCACCCCTCCGATGGGCAGGCTTGATCGTGGCATTCGGGCTGCTGGTGGTCACGGCACGACGGGTGGTGCGACTCCCGGACGGCCGATGTGATCGACGGTTGGCCGTTGCGGCCGCCGTCGCGGTGCTCGCCGCGACCGGGATTTCGTGGTGGTCGCTGCCCGCCGAGCAGTACATGACGCTGCAGAACGGCCCGGCGACCGCAGGAGGAATCGTGGTGCTGACGCTCGTCGCGGTGCGTGGGCAGCCGGGAATCGCGTGGGCCGGCGCAGTGGCGATGAGCGTGCTGTGCGGGCTGTGGGGTCTCGACCGGGGCATCGGCTTCGTTCCCGGCGTGACGATCACCGTGTGGGCATACCCGGTTCTCGTCCTGTCGGCGCTGTTCCTGCTCATCCTCCGGCCGATGGCCGATCAGAATGCCGAACTGCGGGCCCGGTCCCTCCGGGAGGCGTTCGACGCAGCATCGACGGAGGCGGCCGCCGACGAGCGCCGGCGCAATTTCGAGGACTTCGAGCAGCGTGCGCGCCCGGTCCTGGAGCGCATCGCCGCGGACGAAGAGTTCTCGTCGTCGGAGATCGCCGAGATGCATCTGCTCGAGGCCCAGCTCCGCGACGGCATCCGGGCACCCGACTGGGACACGCCCGCGATCCGGGATGCGGTGTGGGCGGCGCGAGCCCGCGGGGCGGTGGTGATCCTGCTCGACGACGGGGCGCTGCAATCGCTCGATGAAGAAGACCGCGCTTCGTCACGCGATCGGATGGCGCGCCTGTTGCTCGACGAGTTGGCTGCCGACAACGAGCGGGTGACAGCCCGGATCATGCCGCCGGGCCGACCGGTGGCGGCGTCCGTGGTCGTCTCGTCGCGAGACTGCACGCGTCGGATCGAGATGACCGCAGAGGGCGAGGTGGTGCGGAGCGTCTCGGGCACGTGAGGACGAGATTCAGACCAGTCCGGATCAGGAGCGCAACCACTCGAGGACGGCCGGCGTCACCGGAGCGGTCGCGTCGGCATATTCCGGGTGTTTCTTCAGGAACGAAGCCACCAGCGGGCACACGCCTACGATCGTGAGGTTGCGTGCGCGGGCGTCTTCGAGGGCTTCGCGCACCAGGATCGTCGCGAGACCGCGTCCGCCGAACGCCGGGTCGACCTCGGTGTGGAAGAACACCCGCTCGGTCGTCGGAGCGTCGTCGGTCCCGGAGACCCGGTCGCGGTACTCGGCGAAGCCGGCCAGTGCCTCACCACCGGGCGCGTCGACGTGGATGTCGTAGCGGCGTTCGGCGGGGTTGTCGCGGACCGTGGTCTCGGCGCCGGTCTTGTCCGCGGTCATCGTTGCACCGCCACGATCGGGCCGTGCACGGACCAGGGGAAGTCGATCCACTTGTCGGTCGTCCGCCAGCTGTAGTCGGGGATCGTGATGGTGTGCGGCTTCTTGTAGAGCACGGCGTTGCGGACCTCGGCGACCCGTCCCTGCTCCTGGCAGAAATCGTTGACCAGTTTGAGGGTCTTGCCGGTGTCGGCCACGTCGTCGACGACGAGCACCCGCTGATCGGTCAGACCGCTCGACTCCAGGAGCGAGGGCAGCATCACCGGTTCGGACAGTGTCTCGCCGACGCCGGTGTAGAACTCGACGTTCAACGAGATCATCAGCTTGCAGTCCAGGGCGTAGGCGAGGGCGCCGGCCGGGATCAGGCCGCCGCGGGCGATGCCGAGGATGATGTCCGGGACGAACGCGTCGGCGGCCACCTGTTCGGCGAGTTCACGGCAGGCGACGCCGTTGAGCTCCCAGGTGAGAACTTCGCGCTCGGGAGATGGAGTGGTCATGGGGACACTCTTCCAGAGCGGGCGCGGCGGTGAGCAATTGAAGCAGACGTCGACGATAGTGAAGGTTCGTCGCTCGCTGTGAGGACGACGCAAGCACGTCATTTGACCGGAGAGTGGCAACTCTGTCATGCAACCCCGGGGATCGTCAATTGGCCGGTCAGTCTCGTTGGGCCGGCGACCACATCTACGGGCGCGTTCTATCACTCGTATGTGCGTGTACATCAGGCAGTGGTGGATTCGCTTAGGCCGCACCCAGAACATCAATGTTCGGGTAGCCTCGCAGCAGCTGAAAGCTCGACACTTGCCGTACCGACCTCCGCAACTGACTTACGCGGAGACGGCAGTCGCGGGCTGGGTGGCTGAGGTTCACGTATCTTGCGGCGCGGATCTCTTGCGTAGTCGTGTAGTGAATGCCTACGACGGATGTCGACCCACCGGAGGATGGTTTGAGCACCTTGTCAGTCGTTGTTCCAGCGTTCAATGAGGACCTGAGGATTCGAGGATGTCTGGATCGTTTGGTGAACCAAACCAGACAGATCGACGAGATCATCGTCGTGGACAACGGGTCAACGGATGCGACTCCATCAATAGTCGATGAGTTCGCCGAGAAGTACGCGAATGTGACGCGCCTCGTGGAGCCGGAGCCTGGTGTCATTCACGCCCGGCGCAGCGGGTTCGACGCCGCTACTTCAACTCTGATTGCCAAGACCGATGCAGATTCCCGAATCCGAGAAGACTGGGCAGAACGGGTGGTGGCGTTTTTCGATTCCGATCTCGGCCGCGAGTTCTCGGGCCTCACCGGTCTTGTGCTCTGCTGGGACGCACCCGCACGAGGATTTCAGCGCAAACTCTTGACGTGGAACCTCGGTCAGCTGAAGCGTGGCGGTGAGATCGGTAGCCTCAACGGAATCAACTACGTGATTCGCCGGGAAGCCTGGTACGAGGTACGTGACTCACTACAGACTAACCCGGACAGTTGGGAGGACTTGGATCTAGGACTTGCCCTGTCGGAGAACAACCGGAAGATGTACTTCGATCCCGACGTCCACGTTGACACGTCGTGCCGGCAACTACGGCACTCGCCGTGGGCCAACCGTGTGTACATCAGCGGCGGGGTGCGCACCGCCGAGCGCAGGGGCAACGAGGCTGCGGTAAAAGCTCTAAGGTTCGAACGTCCTTTCCGATTCGTTGCGTTCACGGTCATGTGGCTCATGTTCCGGCCCTGGGATCCGCAGAAGAGTAATTGGCGCCCCCACCGATTGTTGACGCCGTTACCTCGTGAACGTGCGTTGGTCACCGAGGCGCGGGCTCGCCCAGAGTAGGCGAGGCTAGTCGTCGGTAACTCGTCGCGCTGTCACGGCGTCGGTGTGTAGTCACGGTCACGACCGGCGTTCCAGGGGGTCTTCGCAGTAGCTCAAGGTCTCGTGACAATCGTGGGCTCCAGCCCGAGGATCGCCAAGACAGGCCGGGTCAGATTCGCGTGCGGGTTTGATTCGTGCGTAAGTTTGTTGCCGGGGGACACAACGCTCTAGGTAAAATCGCCGTCGTTGGATCGGTTACCACCGCCCAGTGCGTTGACAGTCCCGGCAGTTTCGTTCCCGACGCGTAGAGGTGGACATGTCCGAGGCCAGCGGTCAGCGACCTACAGATGCCTCTTATGCGCCGCGCCATCAACGGCCGGACTCGTCAGTGCCGTCGCCGGAGGATCCGTTCGTCATGCCGGACCCGGTGGAGGAGCAGCTACGACTGTGGCGTACCGAACGGTCAGCCTCCGGCAATACTACGGCCAACGGTCTCGACGCGGCCGAGCACGAACTGGGCCCAGGTGACCCCGAGACGAGAGTCGTGGACTCGATCTCGCGCGATGCGGAATACGCAGCCGGTCGATGGCCAAACGGTCCCAGCGGTGCAGAGCCGTTGAAGATACGTCGGCCGACGGCGGTTCCTGGCCGACGTGCGCCACGGGCGTCTGCTCCAAAGATCGAGCAGGATGACGCCGCCGGTTTAGACGGGTCGGGGGACCTCGGCCAGCTAGACGAGCGAGTAGTGCCTGATAAAACGTTGTCCACGTCTCGGCCTTCGACAGTCCACGTCGCGACAGCTCCCGCTAACACAGGGTCAGCCGCCGGGATAGCGTATTCGCCGACTCCGTCGAGGACGTCCGAGAAGCAAGCCCTAGCGGGCAGTGCTGTAGCCATCGAAGTCCGGAATCTGCACAAGCGATTCAAGGACATGGTCGCAGTCGAGGATGTTAGTTTCACGGTCCCCGCGGGGAGCATCGTTGCATTGCTCGGACCAAACGGGGCCGGAAAGACGACCACTGTCAACATGCTGTGCACTCTGCTGAAGCCCGACAGCGGAACGGCGACTGTCAGCGGTCACGACATCGTCCGTGACGCTTCAGCTGTCCGCAAGTCGATCATGCTCACCGGTCAGTTCGCCGCGCTCGACGAGTCCCTTACCGGTCGGGAGAACCTTGTTTTGTTCGGTCGGCTTCTTGGCCTCGACAAAACCGCTGCGCGCGGGCGAGCGGATGAGTTGCTCGATGTCTTCTCGCTTACAGATGTCGGTGGCAAGCGTGTTCGGGAGTACTCGGGCGGAATGCGGCGCCGGATCGATATCGCCTGTGGATTGGTCACTGCCCCCAAGATCGTCTTTCTCGATGAGCCCACTACTGGTCTCGATCCACGCAGCAGGCAAGAAGTGTGGGCCCTCGTCGAGAAGTTACGCGACTCCGGCGTCACCATTCTTCTGACCACCCAGTACCTTGAGGAAGCCGACGTTCTGTCCGACAACATCGTCGTTATCGACAAAGGCCGGGTCATTGCGGAGGGCACCTCGGACCAGTTGAAGGCGTCGACAGGTCCTGCATATTGCGAAGTTACCCCGGCCGATCCGACCGAGCTCTCCCGACTGCGGACGGCCCTCGCCGACCTGATCGGTGACCACCCGGCCAGCTCGGATGAGCATCTTGTCGCAGTGCCTGCCCCGGACGGCCCCGAAACCTTGGTCGAGGTCATCCGACGCACCAGCGCGGCCGGCATTCGGTTGTACGACGTCGCGATGCGCAGGCCCTCACTCGACGAGGTGTTCCTCGCCCTCACTGACCCGCGGCGAGACCGAAGGGCCGTAGAAACGTGACAGTTTCTGACGTTCTGAGATCGCGGGCAACGACGTCGGGGTCCGCAACTGTGTTGATCGAGCCCCGCGAACGGCCGCTTCAACAGTGGTGGGCACTGGTCGGTCGAGGTATCTCCCAGGTAATTCGAGGTGGCGAGGCCATCTTCGCCTTCATCTCGCCGGCGATGCTGGCGATCTGCTTCTATCTACCGCTGCGAAGCATCGTTGAGGTCGCGCCGGGGGTCAACTATGGCCAGTTTCTGATGCCGATCATCCTATTGCAATCAGTGAATTTTTGTGCATCGTCAGCGGCGATGCGGTCGGCCTTCGATGGCGTCCAGGGTATTAACACTCGGTTTCGAGTGATGCCCATGTCGCCGCTGGTGCCGATGCTTGCGCGCACTACGACGAACGCATTTCTTCTCACGATCTCGCTGATTTGTGCCGCAACGGCTTGTTTGCTCATCGACTGGAGGCCCGGTGGGGGTTTCTGGGGCACCGTCGGGCTATTCGGCTTGGCCGGGCTCGTTGGGGCTTTGTTCTCTTGGGTGGCCGACGGCCTCGGGCTCGTGGCCGGCAGTCCGGAGGCGACGAGTCAGGCTCTGGCGCTCCCGACGCTGATTCTTGGGATGATGTCCACCGGTTTCGTGCCACTGTCACAATTCCCGGAGTGGATCCAGCCGTTCGTGCGTAACCAGCCAATTTCGCAGTTCGCCGATGCGATGCGCGCCTTCGACACCGGTACCGCCACCTGGGCGTTGTTACGACCGTCGTTGTTGTGGTGCCTCGGATTGGCGGCGACTGCGCTCGTTCTACTGGCGATCAGCGTTCGGAGGACTCGCAGATGACTGTTGGCGATCCCGTATCAGATGCAAAGATGCAGGCGCGGCGCAGTCACTATCTGGCTACTCAACCCACCAGTGTGCCGCCTGAATCCTCTCTACAGGCTCTGTGGCGCCAAAGCCTTCCGCTTGCAGGCCGGCAGATAGTGGTGTTCGTGCGGGACGTACCCACCCTCGTACAATCTCTTTTGTTCCCCGCGCTCAGCATGCTGATGTTCAAAGTGGTGCTGGGAGATGCAATCGGTTCAGCCACGGGCCAGAACAGCGCATTCGGTACCGTGCCGCTCGTCATCCTCGTGGGCGCGATGTTTGGCTCTATCGCTTCGGCGACGCGGCTGAACCACGAGCGATTGACCGGGCTTTTGGCGCGGCTCTATGTGCTGCCGATCCATCGCGCTGCCGACTTGTCGTCACGGGTCATCGCGGAGCTCGTGAGGATTCTGGTCACCACGGTCATCCTCCTGGCGGCCGGGCACCTGATTGGCTTTCGATTCACTCAGGGTCTGGGATCAGCGCTCGGAATCGTGCTTGTGGCGTTGGCCTACGGTGCCGCATTTGCCACTCTCACCCTTGCACTGGCCGTGAGTGCGCGCCCTGGAGCCCCGATCGTGCCCTACTTGGGGCTTGTCTCGAGTCTTTTGATGTTCTTCAATTCGGGTTTCGCTCCGGTAAGCGCCTATCCCACCTGGCTGCAGCCAGTGGTCGAGAATCAGCCCATGTCACCTGCCATAGAGGCGATGAGAGCGCTGGCGACGGGCGGGCCACTCACCGAAGATCTCCTGAAAGTCGCGGTTTGGACCGTAGTGCTTCTGGTCATTTCCATTTATCCGGCTCTCCGCGGTTATCGGAAAGCCGCGAGGGATCGATGATCACGAACCGATCCCATACCGTCGAGGTAACGAATGACACCCGGTATGGCCCCAATCCGGTCCATGCCGATCGTGTCATCGCCCTCCGGCGGCGCATCGGCACTGGTCAGCGGGTCGCGTGCGACGAACTACCGCTGGCCGGGGCCGCCACCTCGAGGCGCGCGGACACGCCGACGGGCGTAACAAGGAAGGCGGGTACGGCGATGGCATTCTCAGAGGCTGGCCCCGCATCCCGGTTTCATGAGACCCCCTCGCGTGAAATAGGATGGAGATTCTGTGTCGGCGTCCGATGTGGAGGGTCTGAACGATTACCAACGGCAGTGTCGTGAGGTCTAATCGACTGCAGGACTAGCGAGGGAGAGTTCAGAGGACGTGGCAATCGCCGATTACCGTGCGGGTACGCCGGGTGACGTGGACGAGACCATTCAGGTCCTCCCGCTCACCGCGGCGCAGCGCGGCATGTGGTTCGCCGAGTCGCTGTCGTCCGAGTACTCGGTCAACATCGCTCAGTACGTGGACATCCGCCACGCGCCGGGTGGACTGGACATCGACCTCTTCGCCCGTTGTTGTGAAGAGGTCGGGAAACTCGTCGAGTCGCCCTTCGTCCGTCTGACCGAGATCGACGGCATCCCCATGCAGTACG
This sequence comes from Gordonia sp. AC31, assembly GCF_031844505.1. Taxonomy (NCBI): domain Bacteria; kingdom Bacillati; phylum Actinomycetota; class Actinomycetes; order Mycobacteriales; family Gordoniaceae; genus Gordonia; species Gordonia sp. AC31. The sequence continues at coordinate 93,767 of NZ_JAUZVK010000002.1, read as the reverse complement.
TCGACGTCGACTTCGATCAGACCGTCGACATTCTCGACTTCCGTTCCGAGGCCGACCCGGTCGCCGCGGCGATGGCGTGGATGCAGGCCGAGTACCGACAGCCGGTGGATCTCCTCACCGACCAGTTCATCATCGTTTCGATCCTGCTGATCTCCGACGATCGCACGTTCTGGTACAACCGCGCCCACCACATCATCATCGACGGCTATGCCGCGCTGTCGATCATGCGGCGCACCGTCGACCGCTACAATGCTCTTCGCCGGGGAGACGAACCGCGCGACAAGTCGCCGGCCACCATGGCCGACATCGTCGCCTACGAGGAGGCGTACCAGGGCAGCACCCGGCGCGAAACCGACCGCGCGCACTGGCTCGAGCGCGTCGCGGACCTGCCGGAGCGGGTGACGCTGTCCAAGGTCGGCACCACCGGTTCGCTGTCGTTCGACAATGTCGTGGCCAGTGCAGCTCTCGACCCGGACCGGCAACGCCGGTACGAGGCCCTCGCCGGTGAGCTGAACAGTTCGCTGGCCGTCCTGATGACCTCGGCGTTCGGCGCGTTCCTGGCGCGCATGAGCAACCACGACGACATCGTCCTCAGCCTCCCGGTCACCGGCCGGGCCACCGCGAAGATCAAGATCTCCGGTGGCATGGTGTCCAACATCCTGCCGATCCGGTTGCGTGGGGTGGCCTCGAAGTCGGTGCGGGAGCTGATCCAGACCGCGCAGCTCGAACTGACCGGCGCACTGCGGCACCAGCGCTACCGCTCCGACGACATCCGCCGCGACGCCGGTCTCGATCAGAGTTCGGTCTCGTTCGGACCCACCATCAACATGGTGTTCTTCGACGAGCAGGTCGCCATCGACGGCACCGAGATGGAGTACCGGATCCTGACCTCGGGCATCCTCGAGGATCTGCTGATCAACCTGTACCAGTCGAGCCCCGGCGCACCGCTCGTCGTGGACCTGCACGGCAACCCGCATCTGTACGCACCGGCCGAACTCGACGCTCTGCACCAGCGATTCCTGACGTTCCTGGACCGGTTCCTGTCGGAGGAGGCACTCGACACCCCCGTCGCCGACGTCGGCCTGCTCGTGGACACCGATCGCCGTCTGCTCGAGGCTCTTCCACATCCACGACCGCGGGCGACCACGCCGACCCTCGTCGAGATGTTCGACGAGATCGCGACCGCTCATCGTCACCGGGGCGCCGTCTCCGACGCCGGCGGCACGACCCTCAGTTACGCCGAACTCGCGAGCCGCTCGGACGCGATGGCGCGAGCGTTGCACGCTCGCGGTATCGGAGCAGGCGACCTGGTCGGCGTCGCGACGGCGCGCGACTCGAGTCTCGTCGTCGTGATGCTGGCCGTTCTGAAGGTGGGAGCGGGATACCTGCCACTCGACACCGGCAATCCGGAAGAGCGTCTGCGCTACATCGTCGACGACGCCGCGCCGGCGTGCCTGATCGTCTCCGACGGCGATCGGCCCGGGTGGGCGGGGGAGTGCGAGGTCGTCGAGGCCGGGGAACTGCTCGACGAGGCGGGGACTCCGGAAGTCGCCGCGGTCCCGGTACCGCGCGGCCCGCGGACCCCGGAGGCGACGGCCTACGTCATCTACACCTCCGGATCGACGGGGGCGCCCAAGGGTGTCGAGATCGTTCATCGGAACGTCGCCACGCTGCTCGACGCGGCGTCGGCCGACTTCGAGTTCACGCCCGAGGACGTGTGGTCGGTCTTCCACTCCTATGCCTTCGACTTCTCCGTGTGGGAGATCTTCGGCCCGCTGCTCACGGGCGGTCGTGCCGTGATCGTGGACCGAATGGTCGCCCGCGCGCCCGCCGAGTTCCTGCAGTTGCTCGCCGACGAGCAGATCACCGTGGCGTCCCTGACGCCTTCGGCGTTCAGCATCGTGGCCGACGTCCGGCGCCGGACGGGAACGTCGTTGGCGTTGCGCTACATCGTCTTCGGTGGCGAGGAGCTGCGCTTCGACGAGGTGCACAACTGGTACGAGGCGTTCGGTGACGAGATCGAACTCGTCAACATGTACGGCATCACCGAGACGACGGTCCACGTGACCTACCGTCCGCTCGATCCCGATCTGGTGCGCGATGAGAGTGCGAGCCTCATCGGCCGTCCGTTGAACTCGCTCGGCCTGCGGGTCCTCGACAACCGCCTGCGTCCGGTGCCCGAGGGTGCGGTCGGCGAGATCTACGTCGTCGGCGGACAACTCGCGCGCGGGTACCGCAACCGCCACGGCCTCACGGCGACCCGATTCGTCGCCGACCTGTACGGCACCGGCGAGCGGATGTACCGGTCCGGCGATCTCGGCCGGCGGATCGGTACCGATGTCCAGTATCTGGGGCGCGCCGACACCCAGGTGCAGTTGCGGGGATTCCGTGTGGAACTGGGCGAGGTCGAGACGGCGCTGCGTGCCGTCGACGGCGTCGCCGCGGCCGCTGCGGTCGTCACCGACGCGGCATCGGTCGGCGGGGCGAAACTGGTGGGCTACGCGGTCGCCGAAAACGGTTGCGAGCTCGACGAAGCCGAAATCCGCGAGCAGGTCCGCGCCCATGTGCCCGGATACATGGTGCCCGACACCGTCATGCTGATCGACGAGCTGCCCCTCACCGCGAACGGCAAGCTGAACCGGCAGGCGCTGCCCGCGCCGGTGTTCGCGCGTGACGAACGGGTCGCCTATGTCGCGCCGTCGACTCCGCGGGAACGCGAAGTGGTCGCCATCGTCGAAGAGTTGCTCGACATCGAGCCGATCGGGCTGCAGGACAACATCTTCGCCCTCGGCGCGGACTCGCTCACCGCTGCCCGGCTGGCGTCGCGCCTGCGTACCGTCGTCGGGCTCGACATCAAGCTGGCCAACGTCTTCGAGAGTCAGAGCCTCGGCGACATCATCCGGGTCGCGACACCGGTGACCGACGACGCCGCCGCGCGCCGGCCGGAGCTGGTGCCGCAGCCGCGCCCGGACCGGATTCCGTTGGCCTTCAGCCAACGTCGTCTCTGGTTCATCAACCGGCTGGACCCGACCTCGCCGGCCTACAACATCCCGGGGGCGGTGCGGCTCGGCGCCGACGTCGACGCCGCCGCGCTCGCCGCGGCGATCGATGATGTCATCGCACGACACGAGCCGTTGCGGACGACGTTCCCCGACGAGGACGGGGAGACCTACCAGTTCATCCATTCGGCGCAGGCGGCGGCCGCGGCCCGGTTGTTCGACGTGGTCGACGTGGCACCCGTGGACACCGAACGCAGGCTCGCCGACTTCGCGGTGACCGGTTTCGACCTGAACTACGAATATCCGGTCCGCGCACGACTTTTCCGCTCCGTGGCGCCCGACGGAACGCTCGATCACGTTCTGATCGTCGTCATGCACCACATCGTTGGCGACGGTGCTTCGCTGGGACCCTTGATCACCGACGTCCTGACGGCCTACGCCGCGCGGCTCGCCCACGAGCAGCCCGCATGGCGCCCGCTGCCGGTGCAGTACGCCGACTACGCGCTGTGGCAGCGCGACGTCCTGGGGGAGGCCGCCGACGACACCTCGCTCATGTCGGCGCAACTCGACTTCTGGCGCGCCGAACTGGCGGGGATGCCCGAGCTCATCTCGCTGCCCATCGACCGGGCGCGGCCCATCCGGCCCTCCGGCGCAGGCGGATACGTCGACACCCTCCTCGACGCCGACACCGTCGCCCGGCTGCACGCGGTGGCCGCACAGCACGGAGTGACCGTCTTCGCGATCTTCCACGCCGCGCTCGCAGTCGTGTTGTCGCGCCTGTCCGGCAGCGACGACGTCGCCATCGGGACCGCGATCGCCGGGCGGGAAGAGCCGGAACTCGCCGACCTGATCGGCATGTTCGTCAACACCCTCGTGCTCCGCACCCGGGTGCATCCCGACACCGACCTCAACAGTCTGCTGCGCGAGGCCAATCACACTCGCGCGCAGGCCCTCAGCAACGCCGATGTGCCGTTCGAGCAGGTCGTGGACGCGGTGGGTGCGCGCCGTTCCACCGCGCATTCGCCGCTCTTCCAGGTCGAGCTGGTGATGCAGCGCGATCAGGTCGAGCGGCTCTTCGAGGACGAGGCCGGCATCAGCCTCATCGACGCCCGGGCACCGTTCGCCAAGTACGACCTCTCGCTCAGTGTCGTCGAGTACGCCGATACCGGCGACCACGCCGGGCAGATCTCGGTCGCTTTCGGGTATGCGCGTGATCTCTTCGACGAGTCCACCGTCGAACGGTTCGCGCGCTACCTCCACGACGTGCTCGGCACGATCGCGGATTCGCTCGAAGCGGACGACGCCGGCCGGGCGCTGCGCGTCGACGACCTGTTCGCGTTCCCCGAGGCCGAGGTCGACATTGTCCGGGGCTGGTCACAGGGCGCCCGTCGCGAGCCGACCGCACCCGATCTCGCAGCCGCGCTGCTGACCGGGTACCGACAGGACCCCGAGGCGGTCGCACTGGTCTTCGCCGACCGCGAAGTCACCTACCTCGAATTCGCTCTCCGCGCAACGGCTCTGGCCCGCCAGCTGATCGCCGACGGCGTCGGTCCCGATGTCGCGGTGGCGGTCTGCATCCCGCGGTCGGTGGAGCTACTGGTCGCGGTGCACGCGATCGTCCTCGCCGGCGGGCAGTACGTGCCGCTCGACACCGAGGCGCCGGTCGATCGCGCCGACTACATGCTCGAGACCGCCGGTACCCGGCGCGTACTCGTCGGACCAGGGGCCCGCCCCGCCGTGGTCGACGACCTCGCAGATCGCGTCACGATCACCGTGGTCGACGCCGCGACCGAGGTCGACTCGGACGCCGCGCCGTTCGGTTCGACCGAGCGCAGCGTGCCGCTCGGTCCCGAGAACGCCGCATACACGATCTTCACCTCCGGCTCCACCGGACGACCCAAGGGCGTCGTGGTGTCGCATGGCGCGATCGTCAACCGGCTCGACTGGATGCAGGAGTACTACACGCTCACCCACCGTGACGTCGTACTGCAGAAGACGCCGGTGACCTTCGACGTATCGGTGTGGGAACTGTTCTGGCCGTTCATCTCCGGGTCGCGGCTGGTGGTCGCGGTGCCCGGTGGCCACGGCGACCCGTCCTACCTCGTCGACATCATCCAGCGCGAGGACGTGACGACGCTTCACTTCGTGCCGTCGATGCTGTCCACGTTCCTCGACGTCGTCGGTCCGGACCGACTGGCCGAACTGAGCTCGTTGCGTCAGGTGTTCACCTCGGGGGAGGCCCTGACCGCCTCGACCGCGGGTGGCCTGCGCACCGCGCTGCCCGCCGTCGGGTTGCACAATCTGTACGGGCCCACCGAGGCCGCGGTCGACGTCACCGAACACAACGTCCGCGGTTCGGAGACCGTCGTCCCGATCGGGCGGCCGGTGCCCAACACGACGATCCACGTCCTCGACCACCGGCTGCGTCCGCTCCCGGTCGGCGTGCCCGGTGAGATCTATCTCGGCGGCATCCAACTGGCGCGCGGATACGTCTCGCAGGGCCGGCTCACCGCCGAACGCTTCGTGGCCGACCCGTACGGTTCGGCCGGGTCGCGGCTCTACCGCACCGGCGATCTCGGCAAATGGAGCCCCGCCGGAGAGATCGAATATCTGGGCCGCAACGACTTCCAGGTCAAGCTCCGGGGTCAGCGCCTCGAGCTCGGCGAGATCGAGGCGGCGCTGATGTCGGTGCCGGGCATCGTCCACACGGCGGTCACCGTCGCCGACCTCGCTGCCGGACAGAGTCTCGTGGCCTACTACTCGCCCGACTCCGTCACCCCGGCCGAGGCGCAGTCGCATCTGACCGGAACCGTGCCGGAGTTCATGGTGCCGACGATCTGGATGCCGTTGCCGAGCATGCCGCTCAACTCGGCGGGCAAGGTCGATCGAAAGGCGTTGCCCGCGCCGGTGATCGAGACCGCCGAATTCGTGCCGGCGAGCACGGAGACCGAACGGATCGTCGCGCGGGTCTTCGCCGATGTCCTGGGCGTGGATCGGATCAGCGTGGCCGAGTCGTTCTTCGACCTCGGCGGGAACTCGCTGAGCGCGACCAAGGTCGCGGCCCGGTTGTCGGCCGACCTCGAGGTCGACATCCCCGTCGCCGCGGTGTTCGACGCGCCGTCGGTGCGCGCGATGGCGACGTTCGCCAGCGACCACGGAACTCCCTCGCGCCGTCCGCGTCTGGCGGCTCGCACGCACGGGGACCGCGCCCCGCTGTCGGCCGTGCAGCGCGGCATGTGGTTGATCAACCGGGCCGATCCGGCGTCGCCGGCCTACAACGTCGCGATGGCGTTGCGCCTGTCGGGGCAGTTGGACACCGACGCGATCGGTGGCGCCATCGAGGACCTCATCGACCGTCACGAGTCGATGCGGACGCGCTACCCGCTCGTCGACGGTGAGCCGATTCAGGTCGTGCTCGACCGAGACGCCGCGCTGGATCTGCTCGAGCGCAGCGTCGTCGACGTCGACGGCGATCCGGTTCCGGTGATCGCCGAGTTCACCGGCCGCGGCTTCGACGTCACGGTCGCACCGCCGCTGCGGATGATGTTGCTGCGGCTCACCGAGACCGAGCACATCCTGGTCTTCGTCGTGCATCACATCACCGCGGACGGCGCCTCGATGCTCCCTCTGGCCACCGACGTCATGACCGCGTACTCGGCGAGGGTGGCCGGTCGTCGGCCGGACTGGCAACCGCTCGCGGTCCAGTACCTGGACTACACGCTGTGGCAGCAGGAGGCCCTCGCCGTCCCCGGGCCCGACGGGACGACCGAGGCGGACCGACAGCTCGCCTATTGGGCCGACCGGCTCTCCAATGCGCCGGCCCGGCTGGAGTTGCCGACCGACCGCCCCCGCCCGCGGACGCCGTCCTTCGTCGGCGAGGAGGTGCGGTTCGACATCGACGGCGGCCTGGTGCACAAGCTCGAGGCAGTCGCGCGCCAACACAACGCCACACTGTTCATGGTGATGCAGACCGCACTGGTGGTGCTGCTGAGCCGGCTGACCACCCAGCGCGACATCGTGATCGGCACACCGTTCGCCGGGCGGGGTCAGCCCGAACTCGACGGCGTGGTGGGCATGTTCGTCAACACCCTGGCCCTGCGGTCGCGGCTCCAGGACGAGGAGAAGTTCGCCGAGCTCCTGCAGCGGGTCCGCGACGAGGACCTGGCGGACATGGCGAACGCCGAGATCCCGTTCGATACGATCGTGTCATCCGTTCTCCCCTCGCCGCCCACCAGTTACAACCCGATCTATCAGGTGATGTTCGCCTACCAGAACTTCACCATCCCCTCGCTCGACATGGACTCGATGACGATCGCACCGGTATCCGAGCAGTTGACCCCAGCCAAGGTGGATCTTCAGCTCACGTTGTTCCCGAACGACTTCGGTGCACCGGCAGCAAAGGACGCTGATTCAATGACGGGCCAGTTGATCTACGCCGCCGACATCTTCACCAAGAGCACAGTCGAGAGCTATGCGCAGCGGTACCTGCGAGTACTCGAAGAGGTGTCGGAGAACCCGCAGGTGCTGGTGGGCGACATCGACATCGTCACCGCGGCCGAACAGGCGGCGGCCGGTGACATCGCCGATGCCGAACGCGCCGTCTCGCTCCCCGATCTGGTGGCCCGTGCCACCGCCGCAGAGCCGGATGCGGTGGCGGCCGCACATCAGGGTGCCCAGGTAACGTTTGCGGTGCTGTCGTCGATCAGTGATGCGATGGCTGCCGCACTCCCTGACCCGGACTCGGCCCTCACCACCGCGCTGATGAGCTTGTTGCCCGGCCTCGCGGTGTCGGGGCCCGACGCACTCGGTGACGTACTGGGAGAGCTCCGCACCAACGCCCTCCGGGTTCTGGATGGCGCGCCGTGACCGGAGGCGGGTCCCGCGGGAACGAAGCAGTGCAGTCGACCAAAGGAATGACTCAGACGTGACCGATGTCGATTCAACGGCCTCCAACATCTCTCTCACCTGGGGCTCGCGGCCTTCGACATTGCACCTGATCGCCTTCTCGGCCGGCGTCGCACCCTCCGAGACCGCCTACGAGGCGGTGTCCGGTCCGGTCACCTTCGGTGAGCTGTACGCACGCGTCTCGGCAACGGCCCAGATCTTCATCGCACAGGGGCTCGACACCGAGGCGGCGGTCGGCGCCGGGGTCACCCAGACCGAGGCCGCGGCCGGTCGCGCGCCCGCGGAGATCGCCGACGCCACCCGGCGCGCGATCGCGCTGATCCGAGAGCGGGCCCTCGAGCTGATCGGCAGCACCGACCTCGGCTCACTGCCCGGGCTCCTCCGTTCCGCCGTTGCCCGCCACGCCGACCGGCCCGCGGTCAGCGACGCGGCCGGCACCGTACTGTCCTATCGCGAGCTCGACGAGCGTTCCGAGGTGCTGGCCGGCGCACTCCGCGCCATCGGCGCAGGTCCGGGCGGCCTCGTCGGCGTCGCGCTCGCGCGCCGTGCCGAGCTGATCGTGGCCCTGCTCGCCGTCCTCAAGACCGGGGCCGCATACCTTCCTCTCGACCGCTCCCAGCCGGTCGCGCGCGCGCAGTCGATCGTCGACGACGCCGCACCGCTGTTGGTGCTCGCCGACGCGGAACTCGCCGCGGCGTGGGACGTCATCGACGTGCGGTTCGCGGCGCCCGAGGATCTGACGGCCGGGGGAGCAGAGGCGGCACGCCCCTTCGCGAGCTCACGGTCTCCTCAGAGAGCAGAGGAACCCCTCGACGAGCGGCTGCCGGCCTACCTGATCTACACATCTGGTTCGACGGGCCGGCCGAAGGGCGTCGTCGTCTCGCATCACGAGGTCGTCGCGCTGATGAAAGCCGCGGCGGAGGAGTTCTCGTTCGGTCCGGACGACGTGTGGACGCTGTTCCACTCCTACGCATTCGACTTCTCGGTCTGGGAGATCTGGGGACCGCTGGTCACCGGCGGGCGCGTCGTCGTGGTCGACCAAGACACCACGCGCGATCCGGACGCCTTCGTCGAGCTGCTCGAGACCGAGCGGGTCACGGTGCTGAGCCAGACGCCGTCGGCCTTCTACCAGCTCATCACCGCCCAGCGGCAGAAGCAGGCCGCACTTGCGTTGCGCTACATCGTGTTCGGTGGCGAGGCGCTGAGTTTCGAGCAGGTCCGGCGCTGGTTCGACGACAACCCGGCCGATCCGGCGCAACTGGTCAACATGTACGGCATCACCGAGACCACGGTGCATGTCAGCTACCGCGCCCTGGACCGCGACGCGGTGTCGGCGGGGGACGCGTCGTTCATCGGACGGCCGCTGTCGTCGCTGGACATCCACATCCTCGATTCGCGGTTGCGGCCGGTGCCCGAGGGCGTCATCGGCGAGATGTACGTCACCGGAACGCAACTCGCGCAAGGTTATCTGCGGCGGGCCGGTCTGAGCGCCACGCGTTTCGTCGCGAACCCGTTCGCGGCCAACGGTTCCGGTGACCGCATGTACCGGACCGGCGATCTGGCGCGCCGCGTCGGCGACGACATCGAGTACCTCGGTCGGGGCGACGCCCAGGTCCAGCTCCGCGGCTTCCGCATCGAATACGGCGAGATCGAGGCCGCGCTGCTGGGCCTCGACGGGATCTCGGCGGGTGCGGCCAACGTCGTGGACCTGCCCGACCGTGGCGAGATCCTCGCCGCCTACGTGGTTCCCGAGCCGGGCGTCGAACTCGACGAACAACTCGTCCGCCGCCGAGTCGCGACCACGGTGCCGGAATACATGGTCCCCGACGTCGTCATGGCGGTCGAGCGGCTGCCGCTGACCCAGAACGGCAAACTCGATCGCGGCGCACTGCCGCGGCCGGTGCTGGCGTCGACGACCGAGTTCGTCGCGCCCGAGAACGACACCGAGGCAGCCCTGCGGGACATCTTCGCGGAGGTACTGGGTCTCGAGGACATCAGTGTCGTCGAGTCGGTGTTCGACGTCGGTGGCAACTCGCTGCTGGCCGCCCGCATCGTCGGCCGCGCCGCGGAGACGCTCGGCGTCGACCTCACCGTCCGTGACCTCTTCGACGCCCCGACGGTTCGCGACCTCGCACTGGCCGCGGCGTCGAAGCGCCCGGGGTTGCCGCCGATCGAGCCCGTCGCCGTCCGTCCGGACCGCATCCCGCTGTCGCTCGCACAGCAGCGCATGTGGTTCATCAACCGGTTCGACCCGGCCTCGCCCGCCTACAACATCCCGATGGTCCTGCGGTTGTCGGGCGACGTGGACGCCGACGCGCTGCGTGCGGCGTTGCTCGACGTCATGACGCGCCACGAGGTCCTGCGGACCACCTATCCCGAAGCCGACGGCGACGCCTATCAGCTCGTCCACGAGCCGTCGGCGGCGGCTGCGATGCTCGACTGGCGCGAGGTGCCGGAATCGGCACTGCCGCAGGTGATGCTCGGCGGGTTCGACCTGGTCGCGGAACTGCCGGTGCGCGTCGGGTTCTCCCGGATCTCGGACACCGAGGCGGTCCTCGGGATGGTGGTGCACCACATCTCGTGCGACGGCGAATCCCTGGCGCCGCTGGTGACCGACCTGATCACCGCGTACACCGCACGGGTGGCCGGGAACGCGCCCGACTTCCGGCCGCTGCCGGTCCAGATGGCCGACGTCGCCCTGTGGCAGCGTCGGGTGTTCGGCGCCGCCACCGACGACTCCTCGCTCATCGGGGCGCAGCTCCAGTACTGGGCGCGGCAACTCGACGGCGCGCCCGACGTGCTCGAGCTGCCCACCGACCGCCCACGTCCGGCCGTGGCCTCACAGCGCGGTGCACGCGTCGAATTCGGTGTGCCGCAGGAGGTCTCGGAGCGCGTTGCGCGCCTGGCCCGCGATCGCGGGCTGACCCCGTTCATGGTCGCGCATGCGGCGCTCGCGGTCCTGCTGTCGCGTCTGTCGGCGACCGAGGACATCACCGTCGGTACGCCGATCGCCGGTCGTGGCCAGTCGATCCTCGACCCGATGGTCGGGATGTTCGTCAACACGTTGGTCCTCCGGACCGGAGTCGACTCCTCGGCCGGCTTCGGTCAACTGCTCGACGACGTCCGCCGCACCGATCTCGAGGCCTTCGCGAACGCGGACATCCCCTTCGAGGCGGTCGTCGAACGGGTGAACCCGCTGCGCACCGAGGCCTACGCGCCCCTCGCGCAGGTGTGGCTCGCCTTCGACCAGTCGGCCATCGCCGACCTGGCCTCGCAGACGCTGACGATCGGCGAGGCCGGCGGCCTGGCCGTGACCCCGGCCGAACCGGACGAACTCTCCGCGCGCGTCGACCTGACCGTCGGCATCGCCGACAACGGCGACAACTGGCAGGGCTCGGTGCTCTATGCGACCGACCTGTACGACGCCGAATCGGTGCGCCTCTTCGCCGATCGGTTCGTCCGCCTTCTCGACGCACTGACCGCGGACCCGGGTGCGCCTGTCGGCGACGCCGAGCTGATGACCTCGGCCGAGCACGAGGCGATCGAACGATGGGTCGGTGCGGCTGACAGCGACGCCGGTCCCGGCCAGGTCGTCACGGTCGCGGATGCGCTGGCGGACTCGTTCGCCCGCAACGCGTCCCGCCCCGCCGTTCGCGCGGGCGGGCGCACCTACGACCATGCCGAGTACGGTGCGCTGGTCCACGCGTTCGCACGACGACTGCTCGAGCAGGGTGTCGGGCCGGATGTGGCGGTCGCGGTTGCCGTTCCGCGGTCGGTCGAGATGCTCGTCGCGATCCACGGGATCGTGCTCGCCGGCGGAACCTACGTGCCGATCGACCCGGAGGCGCCGGCCGAGGTCGTCCGCCGGCAACTGGCGCTGTCCGGTGCGTCGACGGTGGTCGTCGCCGGCGCACGTCCGAGTTGGGCCGAGGCCGCGTCCGCCGTTCCGGAGACCTTCGTCACCGTCGATCTCGACACGCTCGCGACCGCTGCGTCCGCTCCCGTCACCCCCGCGGATCGTCCGGTGGCGCTGCGCGCACAGCACCCGGTGTACACGCTGTTCACCTCGGGTTCGACCGGACAACCCAAGGGTGTGACGGTCACCCACCGGGGCCTGCACGACATGCTGTCCTGGTTCGGGGCCTACACCGGTGACCCGGCGGACGAACGGGTGCTGGTGAAGACCCCCTACACCTTCGACGCCTCGGTCTGGGAGCTGTTCTGGCCGTTCGTCGCGGGCGCCACCGCCGTGGTCGCAGCACCCGACGGCCACCGTGATCCGGCGCATCTCGCCCGGGTCATCGCCGACGAGCGGGTCACCTCCGTGCAGTTCGTGCCGTCACTGCTCGCGGTGTTCCTCGACGAGAGCTTCGATCCCGCCACCGGTCTGTCCTCGGTGCGTCAGATCTTCACCGGCGGTGAGTCACTCACCCCCGCGGTGACGCAGCAGACGCTCGCGGCCGCCCCGCACGCGGTGGTCGTCAACCAGTACGGTCCGACCGAGATGACGGTGGACGCGACGATCCGGCCCCTGGTCGAACCGGTCGAGGTCGTCACCATCGGCCGCCCGGCACCGGGCGTGACGGCCCGGGTCCTCGACAACCGCCTCCGCCCGGTGCCGCCCGGCGTCCCCGGCGAGCTGTACCTGGGTGGCGCGCAGATGGCCCGCGGGTATGCCGGCGCGCCGGCGCTGACCGCCCAGGCGTTCGTCGCCGACCCGGCCGGGCCGGCGGGCTCGCGGTTGTACCGGACCGGCGACCTCGCACGCTGGCGCGCCGACGGTGAACTCGAGTATCTCGGCCGCGCCGACTTCCAGGTCAAGATCCACGGACAGCGCATCGAACTCGGCGAGACCGAGGCAGTCCTGTCCGCCGCGCCGGGCGTGGTCGCCGCTGCTGCCGCGGTGACCACCACCTCCGCGGGCGATGCGCTCGTCGCCTACCTGACGGGCCATCCCGGCGACACCGTGGACGTCGACACGGTCCGCGCCTTCGCCGCGGAACGGTTGCTCACCCACCTGCGCCCGACGCTGTGGGTCGTGCTCGACGAGATGCCCCGTAACGCCTCCGGCAAGGTCGACCGGCGCGCGCTGCCGGCGCCCACCGTGTCCGAGTCCGAGATCGTCGAGCCGACGACGCCGACCGAGCAGGCCCTGGCCGCTGTCGTCGCCGAGGTTCTCGGGGTCGAGCGGGTGTCGGTCGTCGACTCCTTCTTCGATCTCGGCGGCAACTCCCTGGCCGCGATGCGGGTTGCGGCCCGCGCCGGTGCGGCGCTCGGCGTCGAGGTCAGCGTCCGCGACCTCTTCGACGCACCGAGCGTGCGTGAGCTAGCGCAGCGCGTCGCCGACCGCGTACCCGGCCTTCCGCCGGTCACCGCGGTGCGCCCGCGCCCGGATGAGATCCCGCTGTCCTATGCGCAGCAACGTATCTGGTTCATCAACCAGTTCGACACCAGCTCGGCGGCCTACAACATCCCGATCGCCCTGCGCCTGCGTGGCAAGCTCGACCTGGCCGCGCTGCGTGCCGCGATGGTCGACGTCGTCGAGCGTCAGGAAGTGCTCCGCACGGTGTTCCCGTCGATCGACGGCGCACCGCGACAGGTCATCGGGGACGCGACCGGTGTGGGCGCCGAACTCGACTGGGCTGTCGTCGCCGAGGAATCCGACCTGTTCGCCGCCGCCGGTGCGGGTTTCGACGTCGCCGTGCAGCGACCGATCCGCATCCGCGTGCATCGCGTCGACGACCTCGAGCACATCGTCCTCATCGTGATCCACCACATCGCCGGCGACGGCGAATCGATGCGCCCGCTCGTCACCGACGTGGTGACCGCGTATGTCGCGCGCTCGCAGGGTCGTTCGCCCGACTTCGCCGAGCTGGAGGTGCAGTTCGCCGACGTCGCGCTCTGGCAACGTCGTGAGCTCGGTTCGATCGACGACCCGGATTCGCGGGTCTCGGCGCAGGTCGACTACTGGCGCACCGCGCTGGCCGGGCTTCCCGAGGTGCTCGAACTCCCCGCCGACCGTCCGCGTCCGAAGGTCGCGTCGATGGCCGGCGCCGAAGTCGGTTTCGAGATCGACTCGGCGACAGCAGATCTCGTCCGAAATCTCGCCACCGAGCGTGGCGTCACCGAATTCATGGTCATCCATGCGGCACTGGCGGTGCTGCTGTCGCGACTCTCGGCCACCGACGACATCGCCATCGGCACCCCGATCGCCGGACGCGGCGACGCCGCGCTGGATCCGCTGGTCGGCATGTTCGTGAACACGCTCGTGCTGCGCACCGTGGTCGACCCGGCGCAGCGGTTCGCCGACCTTCTCGACGCCGTGCGGGTCACCGATCTCGACGCCTTCGCCCACGCCGATGCCCCCTTCGAGGCGGTCGTGGACGCACTCGCGCCGTCGCGTTCGGAGGCCTTCGCGCCGCTGACGCAGATCCTGCTGACCGTCGACCCCACTCCCGCGGATCCGTCCACTCTCGTCGCCGACATCGACGAGCTCGCGGTGGAAGTGGTGGAGACCGAGGAGAACTCGGCCAAGGTGGACCTGACGGTCGGACTCCGCGGGGGTCGCGCCGGGTCCTGGATCGGCCGGGTCAACTACGCCACGGACCTGTTCGACGAGGCGACGGTCGCGCGGATGATGGATCGATTCGCGCGGTTGCTGCACGAGCTGGTCACCGACGCGACCGTGCCGGTGGGTGACGCCGACCTGTTCGACACCGACGAGCGCGAGCTGCTGACCCCCGTGGGCAGTCAGCCCGCGACACCGGCCGTGCCGCTGGCCGAGCTGTTCGCCGCCGCGGTCCGGCGCGGCGGAGCGGACCGGACCGCGGTCGTCGACCCCGAGCGGTCATTGACGTACGGCGAGCTCGATGCCGCGTCGAACCGGCTGGCTCGTCACCTGCTGGATCGCGGCATCGGCCGCGGCACCCTGGTCGCGCTGCTCATCCCACGGTCGGCGGAACTGATGGTCGCGATCTGGGCGGTGGCCAAGACCGGGGCCGGGTACGTACCGATCGACCCGGATTACCCGGCGGATCGCGTGTCGCACATGATCACCGATTCCGGTGCGCGGCTCGGGCTCACGCTCGGCGACGTGGCCGGGCCCGGGATGCCCGGCGGCGAGTGGCTGGAACTGGACTCGCCGGAGCTCATCGAAGCCGTTGCGGCGACCAGTGATTCGCCTGTGACCGACGCCGACCGGCCGAGCGCGGTCGGGGCCGACGACACGGCCTACGTGATCTACACGTCCGGATCGACCGGTACGCCCAAGGGCGTCGAGGTCACCGCGGGCGGCCTGCGCAACTTCGGCGTCGAGGCCGCGGAAAAATCCGGAATCACCCCGGACTCACGCGTCCTGGGTTTCGCCTCACCCAGTTTCGACGCCTTCGTACTCGAGTACCTGCTCGCCTTCACCGTGGGTGCCTCCGTCGTGTACCGGCACCGCGACGCGGTGGCCGGTGCACCGCTCGCGGACTTCATGCGCGAGCACCGCGTGACCCATACATTCCTCACCCCGACAGTGCTCGCCTCCCTCGATCCGGCCGACCTCCCGGATCTGCACACCGTCTACGCGGGCGGTGAGGCGGTCCCGGACACCTTGCGTGACCGCTGGGCACCGCTGGTGGGCTTCCAGAACCTCTACGGACCCACCGAGACCACGATCGGTGTCGCGATCGGCCCGCCCATGCGGGTCGAGGAACCGGTCCTCGTCGGACCGCCGATCGGCGGCGTCGACCTGCTGGTGCTCGACTCCCGGCTCCGCCCAGTTCCGGTCGGGGTGGCGGGCGAACTGTACGTGAGCGGCCCGGCCCTTGCGCGCGGCTACCTCGAGCGCCGCGGTCTGACCGCGGAGCGCTTCGTCGCCAACCCCTTCGGCGCGCCGGGCGACCGGATCTATCGCACCGGGGACATCGTCCGCTGGGCCCGTGACCGCGACGGGTCGCTCTCGGTGGACTATGTCGGTCGTAGCGACGACCAGATCAAGCTTCGCGGTCTGCGTATCGAACTCGGCGAGATCGAGAGTGCGCTCGGCGATCACCCCGCGGTGGCCTCCGCGGTCGTCGTCGGCGTCGACTCCGACGGCGGGCTCGCCGCGAGTGGACAGTCGGTCGTCGCGGCGCTCGCCGCCTATGTGGTGTTGCGCGACGCAGTCGACATCGCCACGCTGCGCGAGCACCTCGCCGACCGGTTGCCGTTGTTCATGGTGCCGGCCGGGATCGTCGTGCTCGACGCACTGCCGCTGACCCCGGTGGGCAAGCTCGATCGTCGGGCACTCCCCGCGCCGACCATCGAGGTCGACTCCGATCACGTCGACGCCGAGACGCCGGTCGAGCAGCAGCTCGCCACGATCATCGCCGGACTCCTGGGTCTCGAACGCGTCAGCGTCACCGACTCCTTCTTCGTCCTCGGCGGCGATTCCATCATGTCCATCCAGGTCGCTTCGGCGGCGCGGGCCGCCGGGATCGATGTGTCGCCTCGAGACATCTTCGAGCACAAGACCGTTCGTGCGATCGCCCGCGCCGTCGGCGCCCGTGGCGAGCGGGTGCCCGCCCTCGAGGAACCCGCGGGCGGCGGGATCGGCCCGATGGCCGTGCCGCCGGTGGTCTCGTGGATCCTCGATCAGACCGACGAGGTCACCGACTTCGCCGATTTCTCCCAGTCCATGGTGCTGACCGCGCCGGCCGGACTCACCGTCGAGATCGCGCAGGAACTCCTCGCGCAGGTCGTGTCCGTACATCCCATGCTCAGCGCGGCGGTCGAACCCGGGCAGTCCGACGGCGAATGGCGCATGCGCACCGGCGTCGCGCCACTGCATCCCGGCGCCGTCACCGCCCTCGCGAGTCCGGTACGGACCGCCGACCCCGGCTTCTCCGACACCGTCGTCGCGGCCTTCGAGGACGCCTCGCGGCGTCTCGACCCGACCACCGGGCAACTCGTCGCGGCCGTCCTGGTCACCGACCCCGACGCCGCCGCACGGCTCGTCGTCGTGATCCACCACCTGGGCGTCGACGCCGTCTCGTGGCGGGTCATCATCGAGGACCTGCTGACCGCGTGGGCGCAACATCAAGGCGGCCATGCGTATTCGCTGCGACCGGAGGTCACCTCGGCGCGCGCCTTCACCGCCGCGCTCGATGCCCAGCGGGCCGGGCGATCCGACGAGCTGCGCTACTGGCTCGAACGGTCGCCGGAACGGGTCACCGACCTCGGGGCAGAGGTCGACCGCGCGCGTGACCGCATGTCGACCACCGAGACCGTGGTGCACACGGTCGGCTCGTCGGTGACCGAGGCGCTGCTGACCTCGGTGCCGACCGCCTTCCGCGGCAACGTCAACGACGCTCTCGTGGCTGCTCTGGCGCGCGCCGTCCGGTCGTGGCAGCAGGCCCGGGGCATCGCCGACGACCGGCCGGTGACCATCCTGCTCGAGGGGCACGGCCGATACGAGGAAGCGCTGCTACGCGGAACCGATCCGCGGACCGTGGATCTGTCCCGGACCGTCGGGTGGTTCACGACCATCGCGCCGATGGCCGTCGACGTGCGCGGCGATGCCGTGCACACGGTCAAGCTCGCCAAGGAGGAGCGGGTCGGCCAGCCCGACAACGGGATCGGTTACGGGCTCCTCCGCTATGGCGACACCGAGCTGTCCCGGCGGCCGTTGCCGAGCATCGGATTCAACTACCTCGGCAACGTCACGGGGACCGGGGCCGGCGGCGAGAACGCCTCGGCCGTGGGCGAGGCGGGCATGCCGTTCCTGCCCGACCCCGCCGCACCGCGACTGCCCGGCACGGTCACCGGCGCCATGGTCGTGCCGAACCTGCTGAGCATCAACGCGGGAACCGCGATCGGCGACAGCGGTCGCGAGTTCGTCGCGGGATTCACCTTCCCGCGCGGTGCGATCGACACCGAGGCGGTCGACGACCTCGCGCGGCGTTGGGACGCCGAGCTCGCGACCATCGTCGACGAGATCGCCCGCGTCGGCGATCCGGGACTCTCCCCGTCGGATGTCCTCGGTGCGCGCGTCACCCAGGACGATCTCGATCACCTGGCCCGGCGGTATCCGGGCGCAGACGTGTGGCCGCTGTCGCCGTTGCAGCGCGGCCTGCAGTTCCAGGCCGAACTCGCCGCGGCGGGCCGCGAAGCCGGGGCGGTCGACGTCTACACCGCGCAGGCGGTTCTCACGCTCAAGGGCGAGGTCGACGCCACCCGTCTCGCCGAGGCCGTGCGCGCGGTCTTCGCCCGCCATCGGGTACTGCGCTCCAGTTTCGTCCGGGTACCCAGCGGCGAGGTCGTCGCGGTGGTTCCGGAGAACATCGAGATCCCCTGGCGAACAGTGGATGCCAACAGCGGCGACGATGCGATCGCCGCAGTCGCGCAGGTCGAACGCGCGACGCCGTTCGACCTCGAGTCCGGCCCGCTCATGCGGTTCGTCCTCGTCCGCAGTGGCACGCGCTCGACGTTGGTCGTCACCAGCCACCACATCCTGATCGACGGCTGGTCGAGCCCGCTGATCATGGCCGACCTATTCGCGCTGTACGCCACCGGTCAGACCTACACCGGCACCGTCGCCGCCGAATCCGGGGCTCGGGGAGACTACTTCGACTACCTGCGGTACATCGCCGCCTCCGACACCGAAGCGGGACTGGCGGCCTGGCGGTCGGTGCTGTCCGCCGTCGACGAGCCGACCCTCGTCGGCTCCGGCCGCGAGGCGACCTCCGATCAGCTTCCGCGCGATCACAGCGTGCTGCTCCCGGCCGAGATCACCTCCGCCGTCGAAGACCTCACGCGCGCACGGGGAGTCACCGTCTCGACGGTGATGCAGTTCGCCTGGGCGGTGCTGCTCTCGCGCATCACCGGTCAGCGCACGGTCGTCTTCGGCGAGACGGTCTCCGGACGTCCGGCCGATCTGGACGGCGTCGAGACGATGGTCGGCCTCTTCATCAACACCCTGCCCGCGGTCGCGGACGTCGACCCGGGCGCCCGCGCCGCCGACGTCCTGGACGCGCTGCAGGCTTCGAAGGTCGCGGTGCTCGACCACCAGCACCTCGGACTGCCCGAGCTGACCGCACTCGTCGGTCGCGGACAGCTGTTCGACACCCTCGCGGTGCACGAGTCCTACCCGGTCGACGCCCAGTCCCTGAAGCAGGGGGCCGACGCCGGCGGCATCGGGATCGAGGATCTCGACGCCACCGACTCGACCCACTACCCGCTCAACCTGGTGACCGGCGTGGTCGGCGACCAGATCGAGCTGAAACTGAAGTATCTGCCCGCCTCCTTCGACGAGCGGCAGGTGCAGGTGTACTCGGATGCGTTGATCCGCATCCTCACTACCCTCGTCGCCGACCCGGCAACCGAGGTCGGGGCCATCTCCCTGCTCGACGACGCCGAGTACCGCAGCGAGCTCAAGCCGCCGGTGACCCGGACCCGCAACACCGACGTCTCGCTCGCCGAGTTGTTCGCGCGGGCAGCGCGCACCCACGCCGATCGTCCGGCGGTCACCGACACCACGTCCACACTCGACTACCGCGAGATCGACGAGCGTTCCGCCGCGGTCGCCGCGGCCCTGCACGCGCGTGGGGTGTCCACCGGCGATCTCGTCGCCGTGGCGACCTCCCGCGGTGTCGATCTCGTCTCCTCGATCCTGGGTGTGTTGCGTTCCGGCGCGGGCTATCTGCCGCTGGACACCACCAATCCCGTCGACCGTCTGCGCTTCATCGTCTCCGATGCCGCGCCGAGCGCGGTGATCATCGACGACACGACCGCGGACTTCGAACTGTTGTCCCAGTTGGGCACCACGCCGGTGGTGTCGGTCGCGCAGCTGGTCGCCGAGGGTGCCGCTGCGAGTCCGGAACCGGTTACAGTTCATCCCGATTCGCGTGCCTACGTGATCTACACGTCGGGTTCCACGGGCCGGCCCAAGGGTGTCGAGGTCACCCACCGCGACGTGGTGACCCTGATGGACACCGCCGCAGGTGATTTCGACATCGACGAGACGGACGTGTGGACGATGTTCCACTCGTACGCGTTCGACTTCTCGGTCTGGGAGCTGTGGGGACCGCTGCTGACCGGTGGCCGCTTGGTCCTGGTCGACCGGGACCTGGCGCGGGCGCCGGAGGAGTTCCTCGACCTGCTCGCCCGCGAACGGGTCACCGTGCTGAGCCAGACGCCGTCGGCGTTCTACCAGCTCGCCGAGACCCGCCGACGCCGCGACACCCCGCTGTCGTTGCGCTACATCGTGTTCGGCGGCGAGGCACTCAGCTTCGAGCAGGTGCGGCGCTGGTTCGACGATCATCCGGACGAGACCACGACGCTGGTCAACATGTACGGCATCACCGAGACGACCGTGCACGTCAGTTTCCGGCCGCTCGACCCGCAATCGGTGGCGGCCGACGACGCGAGCTTCATCGGTCGTCCGCTGTCGTCGCTGGCCATCCACGTGCTCGACACCCGGCTGCGGCCGGTCCCCGAGGGCATCGTGGGCGAGATGTACGTCACCGGTGGGCAACTGGCGCAGGGCTACTTGAAACGCGCCGGGCTGTCGTCGACGCGTTTCGTCGCGTCACCCTACGGCGAGCCCGGAACCCGCATGTACCGCACCGGCGACCTCGCCCGTCGCGTGGGCGACGACATCGAGTACCTCGGCCGCGGCGATGCACAGGTGCAGTTGCGCGGCTATCGGATCGAGTTCGGTGAGATCGAGGCGGCACTCCTGGCAGTCCCGGGTGTGAGCGCGGCCGCGGCGCGTGTCGTCGACATCCCCGGTCGCGGTGAGCAACTCATCGGTTACCTGGTTCGCGACGCGCAGGACGCGGTCGACGCGACCGAGGTCCGGCGCATCGCCGGCCGCGCGGTGCCGTCGTACATGGTCCCGGACCAGATCATCGACGTCGACACCCTGCCGCTCACCGCGAACGGCAAACTCGACCGCGACGCCCTTCCGGTACCCGACTCGGCCACCGTGGTCGAGGAGATCGTCGCGCCCACCGGCCCGCAGGAGACCGCGGTCGCGCAGGTCTTCGCCGAGGTGCTCGGAGTCGACGAGATCGGTGTCACGACAAGCTTCTTCGACCTCGGTGGTAATTCGCTGTCCGCGACCCGCCTCGCCTCGCGCGTCGCCGATGCACTCGGTACCGAGGTCTCGGTGCGGGACGTGTTCGAGGCGCCGTCCGTCCGCGACCTCGTCGAGGCAGTCGCCGGACGCGGCGCGAATCTGCCACCCGTGGTGGCGGTGTCGCCGCGCCCGGACCGGATCCCGCTGTCGTTCGCGCAGCGCCGGATCTGGTTCATCAACCGGTTCCAGCCCGACTCGGTCGCCTACAACATCCCGGCGGTACTGCGCCTGACGGGTCCGCTCGACACCCACGCGCTCCGCGCCGCCATCGTCGACGCGGTGGAGCGGCACGAGGTGCTCCGCACGACCTTCCCCGACGACGCCGGCGAGCCGTATCAGCTGATCCACCCCACCGGCGAGGTCGATACGCGACTCGACTGGGCGCTGGTGGACTCCGCCGACGAGCTCGAACTCGCCGCGGGAACCGGATTCGACGTCACCGCCCAGTGGCCACTGCGGGCCCGACTGTGGCGAGTCGACGACACCGAGGCGGTACTCGCGATCATCCTCCACCACATCGGTGCAGACGGTGAGTCGCTGGCGCCGCTGGTCTCCGACGTCGTCACCTCGTACCAGGCGCGCAGCCGGGGGTCCGAGCCGGAGTTCGGCCCGCTGGCGGTGCAGTTCGCCGACTACGCGATCTGGCAGCACGACGTCCTCGGCGACCCCGATGACCCGGACTCGATCATCGGTCGCCAGCTCGGGTACTGGACGGCCCAGCTCGCCGGACTGCCGGAGGTCCTCGAACTCCCGGCGGATCGTCCCCGTCCGGCGGTGGCGTCCAACCACGGTGCACACCACAGCCTGCAGATCCCCGCAGACGTCGCCGCGGCCATCGACGCCCTGCGCGCCGAGCGGGGGATGACCTCCTTCATGGTGGTCCACGCCGCCCTCGCGGTCGTCCTCGCCCGGCTGTCGGCCACCGAGGACATCGCGGTCGCCACCCCGATCGCGGGACGTGGGCAGCGTGCCCTCGACCCACTCGTCGGCATGTTCGTCAACACCCTCGTCCTCCGCTCCGAGGTACGGCCGGGCATGAGTTTCGACGAGTTGCTCGCCGCGGTCCGCGCTACCGACCTGGATGCGTTCGCGCACGCCGACGTGCCGTTCGAGGCCCTGGTGGAGCGAGTCAATCCGGTTCGCTCGGAGGCATTCTCGCCGCTCGCCCAGGTGATGCTGTCGTTCGATCCGGCGATGACGGCCGGTGCGGTCGTCGACACGGTGACCGAACTGGGGATCGCGCCGGTCGAGCGGGACTCGGTCGCCGCCCAGATGGACATGACGGTCACCGTGACCGCGACATCGGACGCCGCGTGGGACGTCTCGCTGATCTACGCGACCGATCTGTTCGACGAACCGACGATCGCCGAATTCGGCGCGCGCTTCGTCGAGGTGCTGCGCCGACTCGTCACGTCTCCCGCCGCCCCGGTGGGTGACACCACCCTGCTCGACGATGCCGCGCACGCACAGATCGAGAGCGCCGAGTCGGGCGCCGAGTCCGACGTTCCCGCTGTCACCCTGCCCGACGCCCTCGTCGCCCGGGTCGCGGAGAACCCGGGCGCGCGAGCGCTGTCGTTCGGCGGCCGGTCGGTGCGGTACGGGGAGTTCGGTGCTCAGGTGTGGACCCTCGCCCGAACCCTGCTCGCCTCCGGCGTGCGGCCCGGAAGCGCAGTCGCCGTGTGCCTTCCGCGTTCAATCGAGATGATGGTGGCCATCCACGCCGTCGTCGCCGCGGGCGGGCACTACGTACCCGTCGATCCGACCGCGCCCCGCGATCGCGCGGCCTACATGGTCGAGACCGCGGGTGTGCGTCACGTCCTGGTCGCGGCCGGTCCTGTGCCGGAATCAATTGCGGGATTGGGTGAATCGGTCTCGGTTGTCGTGGTCGACGCGACCGCCGAGGTCGATCTCGCCACCGCACCGGTCACCGACGACGAACGGCTCGCGCCCCTGCAGCCCGCCGATGCGGCGTACACGTTGTTCACGTCGGGGTCGACGGGTCGGCCGAAGGGTGTGACGGTGTCGCATGCGGCGATCGTGAACCGTCTGGAGTGGATGCGGGACTGGTATTCGATCAAGGACTCGGATGTCTTCGTGCAGAAGACCCCGGTGACGTTTGATGTGTCGGTGTGGGAGTTGTTCCTGCCGTTCGCGGTGGGGGCGACGTTGGTGGTGGCCGAACCGGAGCGGCATGGTGATCCGCGGTATCTGGCGGAGTTGATCACGGCTGAGCGGGTGTCGGTCATCCATTTCGTGCCGTCGATGTTGTCGGTGTTCCTGGATGTCCTGGGCGATCGGGTGGGTGAGCTGTCGTCGTTGCGGTTGACGTTCACCTCGGGTGAGGCGTTGACCGCGCCGGTGGCGCAGGCGTTGGTGGCGGCGTTGCCGGGCAACGAGGTCCACAATCTGTACGGTCCGACCGAGGCGGCGGTGGACGTGACCGCTCATCAGGTGCGGGCGGGGGAGACGTCGGTGCCGATCGGCGTCCCCGTGCCCAATACTGCTGTACGAGTTTTGGATTCGCGCCTGCACCGGGTGCCGGTCGGCGTCCCCGGTGAGCTGTACCTGTCGGGTGTCCAGCTGGCGCGGGGATACGCGTCGCGCCCCGATCTCACTGCGGATCGCTTCGTCGCCGATCCGTACGCCGCGCCGGGCGGCCGGATGTACCGGACCGGTGACCTCGTCCGCTGGAATGCGCGTGGCCAGCTGGAATACCTGGGCCGCACGGACTTCCAGGTGAAGCTCCGCGGCCAGCGACTCGAGCTCGGCGAGGTCGAGACGGTTCTGGCGTCCGTACCGGGCGTGGTCCACGCCGCCGCGACGGTGGCCGAGTCGCCTCGCTCGGGACAGCATCTGGTGGCCTACTTCGCCCCCGACACCGTGTCCACGGACGCGGTCAAGGCGGCCGTGGTCCGGGAACTGCCGGAGTACATGCGTCCCACGGTGTGGATGCCGCTGCCCGACATCGCCCTCAACAGCTCGGGCAAGATCGACCGGAAATCCCTGCCGCAGCCGCACTTCGGCAGCGGCGAGACAGTCGCTCCCACCACCCCCGTCGAGGAGTCGGTGGCCGCTGTCTTCGCCGATGTCCTCGGTGTCGACCGGGTGGGCGTGACCGACAGCTTCTTCGACCTCGGCGGCAACTCGCTGTCGGCGATGCGCCTGGCCGCGCGCGTCGGCGACGTGCTCGGCACCGAGATCACGGTCCGGGACCTCTTCGATGCGCCGAACGTCCGCGACTTGATCGCGTCCGGGTCGCGGCACGCCCACGGACGCGCCCCGATCGTCGCGGTGTCGCCTCGCCCCGAACGCATCCCGCTGTCGTTCGCACAGCAGCGCATGTGGTTCATCAACCAGTTCGATCCGAGCCTGCCCACCTACAACATCCCGGCCGTCGTCCGGATGTCGGGCCGGCTCGATGTCGAGGCACTGCGCGCGGCGATCGCCGATGTGGTGGTACGGCACGAGGTGCTGCGGACGACGTTCCCGCAGGACGCCGAGGGTCCGCACCAGGTGATCGCCGATGCCGACCAGATGCCCGCGCATCTCGATTTCTCGCAGGTGCGTACCCAGGGCGACTTCGAGGCCGAGGTGTCCCGCGGCTTCGACGTGGCCGCCCAGTGGCCGGTCCGCGCGTGCCTGTGGCAGATCGACGCCGACACCCACGTCCTGGGCCTCGTCACCCATCACATCGCCTCCGACGGCGAGTCGCTGCAGCCGCTGGTCGCCGACATGGTGACGGCCTACGTCGCGCGCAGCGCCGGGGAGACCCCGACGTTCGTCCCGCTCGAGGTGCAGTTCGCCGACTTCGCGATCTGGCAGCACGAGCAGCTCGGTTCAGCCGACGACCCCGAGTCCGTCCTCGGCCGGCAGCTCGCCCACTGGACCGGCCGCCTGGCCGGCCTTCCCGACGTGCTGGAGCTTCCGGCCGACCGCCCGCGCCCGGCGATCGCCACCGCCCGGGGCGGCCGCATCGGCTTCGAGATCCCGGCCGACGTCGCCGAGGCGGTGGCCGGCGCCGCTCGTGCGCACGGTGTCACCCCGTTCATGGTCGTGCACGCGGCCCTCGCGGTGCTCCTCGCGCGCCTCTCGGCCACCGACGACATCGCGATCGCCACACCGGTCGCGGGGCGCGGATCGCGGGTGCTCGATCCGCTCGTCGGCATGTTCGTCAACACCCTGGTACTGCGGTCGCGCGTGGTGCCCGGCATGACGGTCGACGAGTTGCTGGCCCAGGTCCGGGCCACCGATCTCGACGCCTTCACCAACGCCGACATCCCGTTCGAGACCCTCGTCGAACATCTGGATCCGATCCGCTCCGAGGCGTTCGCACCGCTCGCCCAGGTCATGCTGACCATGGACCAGTCGCTGCTGTCCGGGGCCGTACTGCCGGTCGACGGCGGCGGTTCCGCCGACGTGCCCGAACTCGCCGGACTGTCCATCACGCCGGTCGACCCGCCACAGGTCTCGGCGCAACTCGACCTGGCCGTCGCCGTTGCGGCCGATGTCCCCGGCCGCGCGTGGTCGGGCACGGTCATCTACGCGCAGGACCTGTTCGACCCCGAGACGGTGACCGAACTCGCGACCCGGCTGGTGTCGGTGCTGAGCGATCTCGCCGGCGCCGGGCGCCTATCCCGTGCGGTGGGCGACCTCGCACTGGTCTCCGCCGACGACCGCGCGCGCGTCGCCGAGTGGTCCGTGGGGCAGTCGGCGACCTTCGGCCGGTCGGTGATCGCCGAGGCGGTGGCCGACGGTGTCGCCGCACACGCGGCACAGATCGCGGTGCGGTTCGCCGACCGTGAGGTCACCTACCGTGAATTCGGTTCCCGCGTCGCCGATCTCGCGCGGGTACTGATCGGATCCGGAGTGGGGCCGGACGTCGCCGTCGGTGTCTGCATCGACCGGTCGGTGGAGATGGTCGTCGCCGTGCACGCCGTCCTCGCCGCCGGTGGCCAATACGTCCCCATCGATCCCGGAGCGCCCACCGACCGCGTCGAGTACATGGTCGACACCGCCCAGGCGCGGATCGTGCTGGTGGCCGCGGGAACCCGGCCGCCCGCGATCGACGGCCTCGGCGACCGCGTGCAGGTCGTCGAGGTGGACACCTCGACGCCGCCGACGGAAGCCGCGCCGGTCGCCGACGCCGAGCGTCTGGCGCCGTTACGCGGTGACCACGCCGCATACACGCTCTTCACCTCCGGTTCGACCGGCCGCCCCAAGGGCGTGACGGTGTCGCATACCGCCGTGATGAACCGCCTCTTATGGGGACTCGGGGAGTTCGCCTGGGCAGTCGGCGACCGCGTCGTGCAGAAGACGCCGTACACGTTCGACGTCTCGGTGCCGGAGTTGTTCGGCCCGCTTCTGACCGGCGCGACGATGGTCGTCGCCCGTCCGGGCGGACACACCGATCCGGAGTACCTGGCCGACCTGATCGTCGAGACCCGGGCCACCTCGGTGCACTTCGTGCCCTCGATGATGTCGATCTTCCTCGACCTCGTCCCGGATGCTCGGTTCGCCGAGTTCTCATCGCTCCGTTGGGTGTTCGCGTCCGGCGAGGCGCTGCCCCCGGCCGTCGTCGCCCGGCTGCACGCCCTGCTGCCGCAGGTGCAGATCGTCAACCTCTTCGGTCCGACCGAGGCGGCGGTCGAGGTCGCCGTCGCGGACGTGACCTCGGCGCCCGCGCTCATCCCGATCGGCGTGCCGGTGGCGAACACGTCCACCTGGGTCCTCGACGCCCGGCTGCGGCCGGTGCCTGCCGGTGTCCCGGGTGAGCTCTACCTCGGTGGCGTACAGCTGGCGCGCGGTTACGCAGCGCGCTCCGACCTGTCCGCCGAGCGTTTCGTCGCCGACCCCTTCGGCGCGCCGGGCTCCCGGCTGTACCGCACCGGCGACCTGGTGCGGTGGCAGGCCGACGGCTCGCTGGAATACCTGGGCCGCACCGACTTCCAGGTGAAGTTGCGTGGCCAGCGCATCGAACTCGGCGAGATCGAGTCGGTGATCGCGGCCGTCGACGGCGTCGTGCACACCGCCGTGACGGTCGCCAAGGCCCCGACCGGCGCCGACCATCTGGTCGGTTACGTGGCACCGGAGGACGTCGACCTCGACTCGGTCAAGGCGGCCGTGGCGGCGGAGCTGCCGGAGTACATGCGACCCACGGTCTGGGTCACGGTTCCGTTCCTGGAACTCAACACCGCGGGAAAGATCGATCGGAAGGCGTTGCCCGAGCCCGACTTCGGCGTGCACACCGAGGACTATGTGGCGCCGGCGAGCTCGACCGAGGAAACGCTGGCCGCAATCGTCGCGCACCTGATCGGTGTCGACCGCGTGTCGGTCACCGAGTCGTTCTTCGCTCTGGGTGGCGACTCGATCATGTCGATTCAGCTGGCCTCGGCGGCGCGGGCCGCCGGTCTCGACCTGTCCCCGCGCGAGATCTTCGAACTCCGCACGATCCGGGCGATGGCCGCGACGGCCGACAGCGGTGCCGCACGCCTGGAGATGCTGGAGGAGGGCGACCCGGCCGGCGTCGGTCAGGTCACGGTGTCGCCGGTCGTCCACTGGATGATCGAGCATTCCCAGGATCCCGCCGACTTCGCCGACTTCGTGCAGGCGGCCGTGCTGCTGGCGCCGGAGGACCTCGACCTCGCCCGCATGAGCGAACTGCTCGCCGCGGCCGTCGCCGCGCATCCGATGCTCACCGCGACGCTGATCGAGACCGAAGACGGCTGGCAGTCGGTCGCGGGCAACGGCTTCGACGCAACCGAGGCCGTCATCGGCGTCACGAGCACCGCGGCGATCGGCACCGCCGGGTTCGACGCCGATCTGCGCGCCGCGTTCCGGACCATCTCGGCCACGCTGGATCCGGCGACCGGCCGTCTCGCGCGTGCCGCAATCGTCCGGGACCCCGACAGCGCCGGACGCGTGCTCGTCGTGATCCACCACCTCGGCATCGACGCCGTGTCGTGGCCGGTCCTGATCGAGGACCTGGTCACCGGCTGGGCCCAGCTGTCCAGTGGTCGCGACATCGATCTGCGAGCGGAACAGACGAGTGCCCTGGCCTGGACCAATGCTCTTGCGGCGAGGACTGATTCGTGGTCGGGACAGGTCGGCCACTGGCTCAACCGGCTGCCTGCCCGGCCCACCTCGCTGGGCGTCGAGCTGGACCGGGACCGAGACCGTATGTCCACCGAACGCCTCGTCTCCGTCGAGATCGACGCCGACGTCACGGCGGCGGTGCTGACCTCGGTGCCCGAGGCATTCGGGGGCAACGTCAACGACGTTCTCCTGGGGGCGTTCGCACGCGCCGTCCGGTCGTGGCAGACCCATCGCGAGGTCGCCGACACCGCACCGGTCACGGTCCTCACCGAGGGGCACGGGCGATACGAAGAGGTACTCGCCACCGGGCCGTCGCCGCGCCGCGCCGACCTGTCCCGGTCGGTGGGCTGGTTCACCACGCTGGTCCCGGTGTCCCTCGACCCGGGCGAGGACGTCGTGCACGCGGTCAAGGCGGCCAAGGAGGAACGACTGGCCCAGCCGGACAACGGCATCGGGTTCGGCTGGTTGCGGTACGGGCCCGGAGCCGACGCCGAACTCGCGTCACGACCGCTGCCGACCATCTCGTTCAACTACTTCGGCGCAGGCAGCGGGGCCGCTGCCGCCCAGACCGACGCCCTGCCGTTCACCAACGCGCCCGACGCGCCGGTCCTCGGCTCGTCCGCGTCCGGCGCGATGGTGTCGCTGGCCGCGCTCGGTGTCACCGTCACCACGTCGCACGACGCGGACGGCAGGCGAAAGCTGGTGGCCGGGGCCAACTTCCCGGATGCGCTCTTCACCGAGGACGAGATCGACGCGCTGTTCGGACTGTGGGCGCACGAGCTGTCGGCCGTCGTCGACCTGGTCCGGGCGGGCACGTCGATCGGACTGTCGCCGTCTGACGTGCCGGGCACCGAACTCACCCAACACGAACTCGACGCACTGGCGGCGTCCCACCCGGGCGCGGACATCTGGCCGCTGACGCCGTTGCAGCGGGGACTGCACTTCCAGGCCGAGCTCGCGCAGGGCGGTATCTCCGAAGGCGCCGTCGATGTCTATGTGACGCAGGCGATCCTGACGCTGGGCGGTGATGTGGATGTGACGTCGCTCCAGCGCGCGGCGCAGGCACTGTTCACCCACCACCGCGTGCTGCGATCGGGATATGTGCGCACTGCGGGTGGAACCGTCGTCGCGGTCGTGCCACCGTCGGTGGAAATCCCGTGGGACGTCGTGGACCGCAGTACGCCGGTCGCCGGCGCAGCACCCGAAGACCTCGACACGGTCGTCGCGGAACTCGCCGATGCACAACGGATCCGTCCGTTCGACCTCGCGTCGCCGCCACTCGTCCGCTTCGTGGTGGTCCGTGGACCGGACACCACCCGGGTCATCGTCACCAACCACCACATCATCCTGGACGGATGGTCCGGCCCGCTGGTTCTCGCTGATCTGTTGTCCCTGTACGCAACCGGGCAGACATATACGGGACAGGTTGCCCGGACCACCCAGGACTTCGCCGACTACCTGCGCCGTATCAACGGGACCGATCAGGCAGCCGGTGTGGCTGCCTGGGCGCACATCCTCGCCGACGTGGACGAACCGACGCTGGTCGCCCCGGGCGTCGAGGCCACCGCGGACACGCTCCCGCAGCGGCATGACGTGGTGGTCGATGCTCGCGTCGCCTCGGCGGTCGACGCGCTCACGCGCGACCACGGCATCACCACGGCGACCGCGCTGCAGGTGGCATGGGCGATCCTGCTGTCGCGGCTGACGGGCAACCGGGTGGTCACGTTCGGCGAAACCGTCTCGGGGCGGCCGTCGGATCTCGATGGAGTCGAGTCGATGGTCGGCCTGTTCATCAACACGCTGCCCGCGGTCGTCGACGTCGATCCGCAGTCCTCGGTTCTGGACATCCTCGCCGACGTACAGGCGAAGAAGGTGACGGTCCTCGATCACCAACACCTGGGGTTGTCCGACATCCTCTCGTCGGTCACGTCACCGGTGGCGTTCGACACGCTCGCGGTGCATGAGTCGTACCCGGTCGACGTCGAATCGATCTCCGAGGTGGACACCGGCCAAGGGGTCAGTTTGCTCGATGTCGAGACCACCGACGCAACGCACTACCCCCTGAGCTTCGTGACCTCGCGCCGGGGGGACGAGATAGTTCTCGGTCTCTCCTATCTGCCCTCTGCCTTCGACGACGCCCAGATCCGGGTGTTCACCGAGGCGCTGGCGCAGATCCTGGCCGCGATGGCGCAGCATCCGGACACGCTGTCCGCCGACATCGCTTTCGCGGACGCATCGCTGCTCGACACGGTGCGTACCTGGTCGGTCGGTCGGTCGGTCGCCGTTGCCGAACGGTCGCTCGCCGACGCCGTCGTGGCCCAGACTGCGGCCACGCCTGATGATGTCGCGATCGTGTTCGAGGACCGCACCGTCTCCTACGCCGAGTTCGGCGCCCGGGTCTCGGCTCTGGCGCGGGACCTGGTCGCGGCCGGAGCGGGCCCCGACGTGGCAGTGGGTGTCTGCATCGATCGTTCGGTCGAGATGGTGGTCGCCGCCCACGCCGTGGTCGCCGCCGGCGGTCAGTACGTCCCCATCGACACCGGCGCACCGGCGGACCGGGTGGCGTACATGGTCGACACCGCAGGTGTCCGAGTGGTGCTCGTCGCTGCGGGGGAGTCCCCGACCGGTCTCGCCGGGACGGCCGACCGCGTACGCGTGATCGAGGTGGACTGCTCGGCCGCAGTGGATCCCTCGACCCAGCAGATCTCCGACTCCGATCGGGTCCGACCGATTCGACCCGATGACGCCGCCTACACGCTGTTCACCTCCGGCTCGACCGGCCGGCCCAAGGGGGTGACCGTCCCACACTCCGCGGTCATGAACTTCATGGCCTGGCGAGGTTCGTTGGTGCCGGACGCGTCTGAGCAGATCACCCTTCTCAAGGCCCCGTACACGTTCGATGCCTCGGTGTGGGAGATGTTCTGGCCGTTGATGACGGGCGGTCGAGTGGTCGTCGCCGCGCCGGGCGGACACGCGGATCCCCGGTACCTGCGAGACCTCATCGGTCGGCATGGTGTGACCGCGGTGCAATTCGTTCCCTCGATGCTCGCGGTGTACCTGGAGTTGGCCGACGACGAGTCCGGCAGCACGTCCCTCCGGCACCTGTTCACCGGTGGCGAGGCACTGTCGGACTCCCTGGCCGCGAATCTGCACCGCACCTCCCCGGACGTGCGTCTGCTGAATCAGTACGGTCCGACCGAGACCACCGTGGATCTCACCACGACGCACGTCGTGCCGGGCGAGTCCGTCACCATGGGTCGTCCGGGCTGGAACACCACGACCTGGGTCCTCGACTCCCGTTTGCGGCCGGTACCGGCCGGAATCGCGGGTGAGCTGTACCTCGGCGGCGCGCAGGTCGCTCGCGGATATGCGGGACAGCCCGGTCTGACGGCAGAACGGTTCATCGCAGATCCCTTCGCCGACAACGGTGCGCGGCTCTACCGCACCGGCGACCTCGTGCGCTGGAACACCTCCGGCGAACTCGAGTACCTCGGGCGCACCGACTTCCAGGTCAAGCTGCGCGGGCAGCGGATCGAGCTCGGCGAGATCGAATCCGTGCTGATGTCGGTACCCGGCGTGGTGCACGCGGCGGCGACGGTCGTCGACGACCAGCTGATCGGTTACGTGGCACCTGCATCCGTCGATCTGGATGCAGTCAAGGACGTCGTCGCCGGTGCTCTCCCGGAGTACATGCGTCCCAGCGTCTGGATGCCGTTGGACGCCATGCCGCTGAACACCGCGGGTAAGGTCGCCCGTCGCGAGCTCCCCGCGCCGGAGATCCGCTTCGACGATTTCGTGGCGCCGAAGAACGCAGCCGAGCGCCGCGTCGCCGACATCGTGGCCGAGGTCCTCGGCGTCGACGAAGTCGGTGTCACAGCGTCCTTCTTCGAGATGGGCGGCAACTCCCTGTCGGCGACTCGTGTCATCGCGAGGGTCGGCGACGCCCTGGGCGTCGAGGTGTCGGTGCGTGACCTCTTCGAGTCGCCGACCGTACGGGAACTCGTCGCCCGGCTGTCAGGTCGTGGCGCCGGCGTGGCCCCGGTGGTCGCCGTCTCCCCGAGACCGGAACTGATTCCGCTGTCGTTCGCGCAGCAGCGCATCTGGTTCCTGAACCGTTTCGAGCCGGGGTCGGCAACGCACAACCTCCCGGCCGTGCTGCGTCTGTCGGGTGATCTCGACGCCGATGTCCTGCACAGCGCGCTGGTCGACGTCGTCCGACGGCACGAGGTGCTGCGGACGACCTTCCCCGATCAGGCCGGCGTGCCCTATCAGCTCATCCATCCCGAGGCATCGGTCGCCGATGGGCTCGACTGGGGTATCGCCGGTTCCCAGGACGAGCTCGTCGCAGCCGTGACCGCCGGCTTCGATGTCACGACCCAGTGGCCCATCCGTGTCCGCCTCTGGCGCGCCGCGGCCGGGGAGCATGTGCTCGCCATCGTGTTGCACCACATCGGCGCCGACGGGGAGTCGATGGCGCCGTTCGTCTCCGATCTCGTTGCCGCGTACGGCGCCCGCGTCGTCGGCGAGGCTCCCGGTTTCGTGCCGCTAACGGTGCAGTTCGCCGATTTCGCGATCTGGCAACACTCCGTGCTCGGCTCCGCGGACGACCCGGAATCGGTTGTCGGACGTCAATTGGCCTACTGGACTGCACAGTTGGCCGGTCTGCCGGATGTGCTCGAGCTGCCGGCGGATCGGCCGCGTCCGGCGGTCGCGTCGGGCCGGGGTGACCGGTACGACGTGGGAATCCCGGCTGAGATCGGTGCGCGTGTCGCAGAGGTGGCACGCGGGGCCGATGTGACGCCGTTCATGGTGGTGCACACGGCGCTCGCAGTGTTGTTGGCTCGGTTGTCGGCCACCGACGACATCGCGATCGCCACCCCGATCGCCGGTCGTGGACAGGCGGTGCTCGATCCGCTCGTCGGCATGTTCGTCAACACCTTGGTGCTGCGCACCGCGGTCGACGGTGCCCAGCCGTTCGACCGTCTGCTCGCGCAGGTCCGCGACACCGATCTCAACGCCTTCGCGCATGCCGACGTCCCGTTCGAGACCCTGGTCGATCGTCTCAATCCGGTTCGCTCCGAGGCGTTTTCACCATTGGCGCAGGTGACCTTCTCGTTCGATCCGGCGGCCTCGGCCGCCGAGGCGCTCGGGGACGCCGGCGGGTTGACGGTCACACCGTACGGCGAGGTCGCGGTCACCGCGCAGACCGACCTGTGGATCACGGTGACGTCCGGGGCGGCCGGCCAGGACTGGGGGCTGTCGATCATCTACGCGACCGACCTCTTCGAGGAAGCGACCGTCGTCGAGTTCGCCGACCGCTTCACCCGCTTGCTCGCCGCGTTGACCGCGGCTCCGGGAACCGCAGTGGGCGACGCGCCCTTCGTCGCGCCGGCGACGGTGGCCGAGATCGAGACCGCCGAATGGGGCGATCCCGTGGAGTTGCCCGCCGTGCAGACGGTCAGTGACGCCGTGGCCGCGCAGGCCCGACGCACGCCCGACGCGACCGCGCTCGTCTTCGGTGAGCGTGAGGTGTCCTACGCGGAGTTCTCGGCCCGGGTCAACACGCTCGCCCGTGCCCTGATCGCCGCCGGGGTCGGTCCCGATGTCGCTGTGGCGCTGTGTGTTCCGCGATCGGTCGAGATGATGGTGGCCATCCATGCCGTCGTCGCCGCCGGTGGTCAGTACGTACCCGTCGACGTGGCCGCACCCGCGGACCGCGTTCGCTACATGTACGAGACCGCCGGTGCGCGAGTGCTGCTGGTCGCCGACGCGGACGGGGTACCCGGCGCGGTGAACGCCGCGCACGAGGCCGGGGTCCGTGTCATGACCGTCGACGCCTCGGCACAGCTGGACGTCGACGCGGCGTCCGCCGCCCCGGTGTCCGACGACGAGCGACTCGCGCCGCTGCGCCCGGACGATGCGGCATACACCCTCTTCACCTCCGGGTCGACCGGACGTCCGAAGGGTGTGACCCTCTCACACGCGGCCGTGCTCAACCGCCTGTGGTGGGGCCTGGACGCGCTGCCGATCGGCCCCGACGACGTCGTGATGCAGAAGACGCCGTACACCTTCGACTGCTCGGTGCCGGAACTGTTCGCGCCGTTGGCGATCGGCGCGCGCGTGGTCGTCCTCGCCGACGGTGGTCACCTCAATCCGCGGCAGGTGGCCGACGAGATCGCCCGCACCGGCACGACGATGGTGCACTTCGTGCCGTCCATGCTCTCGGTGTTCCTCGAGGTCGTCGACCGCGAACAGCTCGCCGCGCTCGACACCCTCCGGATCGTCTCGACCACGGGTGAGGCGTTGCCGCCTGCGGTCGCGGCACCGGTGCGCGAACTGTGGCCGGATGCCTGGTTCTTCAACCTGTACGGCCCGACCGAGGCCGCGGTGGAGATCACGTTCGAGCGGATTCACTCCGTCGCCGCGGATGATCCGACGGTGCCCATCGGCGTTCCGGTCTGGAATTCGTCTGCAGTGGTGTTGGATTCGCGGTTGCGCCGGGTCCCTCCCGGCGTGCCCGGCGAGCTCTACCTCGGCGGGGTCCAACTCGCCCGCGGTTACGCCGCCCGCCCGGACCTCACTGCCGAGAGATTCGTCGCCGACCCGTACGGCGAGCCGGGCTCGCGTCTGTACCGCACCGGCGACCTGGTGCGCCGCCGTCCCGATGGCGTGCTGGAGTATCTCGGCCGCACCGACTTCCAGGTCAAGCTGCGCGGACAGCGCATCGAACTCGGTGAGATCGAAGCGGTCATCGCGTCGGCGCCCGGCGTCGTGCACGCTGCGGCGACGGTGGCCACGGCGCCCGGTGGCGGCGAACACCTCGTCGGTTACGTGGCGGGGGTCCCGGGCGATCGTCTCGACATCGACGCGGTGAAGTCCGTTGTCGCGGCGTCGCTCCCGGAGTACATGCGGCCCAGCGTGTGGATGCCCGTCGAGGACATCGCGCTGAACACCGCAGGCAAGATCGACCGTCGTGCACTGCCTGAGCCGGTGTTCTCCGCCGGTG
Organism: Gordonia sp. AC31; assembly: GCF_031844505.1. Lineage (NCBI taxonomy): Bacteria > Bacillati > Actinomycetota > Actinomycetes > Mycobacteriales > Gordoniaceae > Gordonia > Gordonia sp. AC31. The sequence goes on along the minus strand of NZ_JAUZVK010000002.1, from coordinate 58,660 downwards.
AGTACGTCGAGCCCGCCGATGAGTCGGAGGCCGCGGTGGCGGCCGTGTTCGCCGACGTCCTCGGCCTCGACCGCGTGAGCGTCACCGACTCCTTCTTCGACCTCGGTGGCAACTCGCTGTCGGCGATGCGGTTGGCCGCGCGCGTCGGTGAGGTCACCGGCAGCGAGATCTCGGTCCGCGACCTGTTCGACGCGCCGAGCGTGCGGGAACTGGCCCGTGCCAGCGCCGATCTCGACGCAGCCCGGGCGCCCATCGTCGCGGTCAGTCCGCGTCCGGAACGCATCCCGCTGGCCTTTGCGCAGCAACGGATGTGGTTCGTCAACCAAGCCGATACCACGTCGCCGGCCTACAACATCCCGGTGGTGCTGCGTCTGTCCGGTTCCCTCGACGAAGACGCTCTGCACGCCGCCCTGATCGACGTGGTATCGCGCCACGAGTCGCTGCGGACCACGTTCCCGTCCGCCGACGGCACGCCGTATCAGAAGATCAACCGCGCGACCTCGGTCGCCGCGCGTCTGGACTGGGATGTGGTCTCCTCGCAAGAGGAGATCGAGGCCGCGGTGTCGGCCGGCTTCGACGTCTCGCGCGACTGGCCGATCCGCGCCCGGATCTGGGAGGTGGCGCCGGATGAGCACGTGTTCGCGGTCGTCACCCACCACATCGCCTCCGACGGTGAGTCGATGATGCCCCTGGTGAGCGATGTCGTCACCGCTTATCTGGCCGAAACCGCCGATGCCGACCCGGATTTCGCAGATCTCGAGGTCCAGTTCGCCGACTTCGCGATCTGGCAGCACGACGTGCTCGGCTCGCCCGACGATCCGGAATCCGTTGTCGGTCGCCAGCTCGCCTACTGGGTCGAGCGGTTGGCCGGTCTGCCGGACGTGATCGACGTGCCCACCGACCGGCCCCGCCCGGCTCGTGCCAGCCAGCGCGGCGGACGCGCCTCCTTCACCGTGCCGGCCGAGGTCGGTGACCGGATCGCGCGCGTCGCGCAGGACACCGGCGCCACACCCTTCATGGTCGTGCACGCGGCGTTGGCCGCGCTGCTCTCGCGCCTGTCGGCGACCGACGACATCGCGATCGGCACCCCGGTCGCGGGTCGAGGTCAACGCGTGCTCGATCCGCTGATCGGAATGTTCGTCAACACGCTCGTGCTGCGCACCAGCGTCGACCTCGACCGCGGCTTCGCCGATCTGCTCGAGGCCACCAGGGAGGCCGATCTCGGCGCGTTCGCGAATGCCGATGTGCCTTTCGAGATCGTCGTCGATGCCGCCGGTGCCCAGCGGTCGGCGGCCTTCGCTCCGTTCACCCAGGTCTGGCTCACCTTCGACCAATCCACCCTGCCGGAGCTCGCCGGCGCCGACCTGTCGGTGGGAGAGGTCGCCGGCCTCCAGGTGAGTGCGGTGGACACCGGTCAGACCCCGGCGCGCGTCGACCTGCTCATCGGGATGACCCAGCCCGGCCGCGGCGAGGAGTGGGCGGGCACCATCACCTACGCCACGGACCTGTTTGACGAGTCGACCGCGGTCCGCCTGGGCGAGCAGCTCGTCGGACTGCTGACCGAGGCCGTCGACGATCCCCGGACCCCGCTGCGGCAGATCACCCTCGGCGACACGATGTCGCTGGCCGAACTCGCCCGCGCCGCAGCGCAACCCGAGCCGGAGCGCACAACGGTGTCGATCGCCGACTCCGACGCGGTCGTCACCGGGGGACCGGGAACCGAGCCGGTCGTCCTGGGCGATCTGTTCGCCCGGGCCGCCGCGAAGTGGGGTCCGCGTCAGGCCGTCGTCGACGCCGACAACGTCTGGCTGTCCTACGCCGATCTCGACGCGCGGTCGAACCGCCTGGCGCGCTGGATGATCGGTCAGGGCATCGGCCCGGAGAAGCTGGTCGCTCTGGCGATCGGCCGCTCCGCGCAGTTGCTCGTCGCGATCTGGGCGGTCGCCAAGACCGGTGGTGGGTATGTGCCGATCGACCCGGACTATCCCGCCGAACGGGTGGCGAACATGGTCGAGGACTCGGGTGCGATCCTGGGCCTGGCCGTCCAGGCGTCGGGAACCCTTCCCGGGGAACGCTTCTCGTGGCTCCGTCTCGACGACGCCACGCTGTCCGCCGAGATCGAGACACTGTCCGACGCGCCGATCACCGCAGCGGATCGTCGTGGGCCGGTGCGGGTGGACAACGTCGCCTACGTGATCTACACCTCGGGCTCCACCGGGCGACCGAAGGGTGTCGCCGTGACCCACTCCGGCCTCGCGAACTTCGCCGCGGAGGAGATTCGCCGGTCGGGTGCCGACGAGTACTCGCGGGTGCTCGGCTTCGCCTCGCCCAGCTTCGACGCGTCGGTGCTCGAGTACCTGCTCGCGATCGTGTCCGGCGGCGTGCTGATCTACCGCCCCGCCGACGCCGTCGGCGGCCCGCCGCTGCAGGACCTCATGATGCGGCAGGCGATCACCCACACGTTCCTGACGCCGACCGTGCTCGCGACCATCGAACCGCAGGCCGTCCCGGCCCTCCGGGTCGTCTACGCCGGTGGCGAGGCCGTGCCGCAGGCGCTCAAGGACAGCTGGGCGCCGTTCCGGCGGATCCAGAACCTCTACGGCCCCACCGAGACCACGATCGGCGTGACCATCAGTGCGCCGATGGCGGTGGGCGAGCCGGTTTCGCTCGGCGGCCCGCTCGCCGGCGTGGGCCTGATGGTGCTCGACGCGCAGTTGCGTCCGGTCCCCATCGGGGTCGCAGGTGAGCTGTATGTCAACGGCGGCGCGCTGTCGCGCGGATACCTCGACCGTCCGGGCCTGACCGCCGATCGGTTCGTGGCGAACCCGCACGGTCACCCGGGTGACCGGATGTATCGCACCGGCGACATCGTGCGCTGGAAGCAGGATTCCGCCGGCGCCCCGGTCATCGAGTACTCCGGGCGCAGCGACGACCAGGTGAAGCTGCGCGGTCTGCGCATCGAACTCGGTGAGATCGAGGCAGTTCTCGCCGAGCATCCGGCGGTCCGCTCGGCCGTGGTCGTCGGTGTCGGCGGTTCGGTCGCCACCGCACTGGCCGCCTACGTGGTCACCACCGGGGCCGAGGTCGATCCGGCAGAGCTGAGAGCATTTGTCGGCGAACGACTTCCGGCGCACATGGTGCCGGCATCGGTGGCGGTGCTCGACGAGCTCCCGCTCACCCCGGTCGGCAAGCTCGACAAGGCGGCGCTCCCCGCACCGGTGATCGAGGTCGGTGAGATCGTGGCACCGGAGACCGACCAAGAAGTCGCGGTCGCCGCGGTGTTCGCCGAGGTCCTGGGCATCGACCAGGTCAGCGTGACCGAGTCCTTCTTCGACCTCGGTGGCAACTCGCTGTCGGCGACGCGCGTCGCCGCCCGGGTGGGCGAGGTGCTCGGCGTCGAGACCTCGGTGCGCGACCTGTTCGAGGCCCCGACGGTGCGTGCGCTGGTGGGCGAGGTGTCCGGACACGCGGAGGCGCTGCCCCCGATCGTCGCGAATGCCGAACGGCCGGAACTCGTCCCGCTGTCGTTCGCACAGCAGCGGATGTGGTTCATCAACCAGTTCGATCCGTCGCTGCCGACCTACAACATCCCGGTGGTGTTGCAGGTGACCGGGCCTCTGGACACCGACGCACTGCACCAGGCGATGGCCGACGTGGTGGGGCGCCATGAGGTCCTGCGCACCACCTTCCCGTCCGTCGAGGGGGCGGCGTATCAGCTGATCCACCCGCGCGAGCAGATCGCCGAACGCCTCGACTGGGACATCGTGGCGGATCAGCACGAACTGGAAAGCGCGATCGTCGCGGGCTTCGACGTGAGCGCCGACTGGCCGGTCCGTGCGCGGGTCTGGCCGGTCGAGCCGGGGCGATCCGTGGTCGCAGTGGTCGTCCATCACATCGCCGCCGACGGCGAGTCGATGAATCCGCTCCTGGCCGACGTGATGAACGCCTACGACGCGCGGGTCGCCGGGCGGGCACCCGACTTCGAACCGCTCGAGGTCCAGTTCGCCGACTTCGCGCTCTGGCAGCACGAGGTCCTCGGCGACGGGTCCGACCAGGACTCGGTCATCGGCGCCCAGTTGTCCTACTGGACAACCAAACTCGCAGATCTGCCCGAGGTGCTCACGCTGCCGTTCGATCGGCCGCGGCCGCTCGTCGCCTCGCAGCGGGGCGGCCGGGTCGGTGCGGCGATACCCGCCGAGATCGGTGACCGCGTACGCGATCTCGCCCGTGAGGCCGACGCGACTCCGTTCATCGTGGTGCATGCGGCGCTCGCGGTACTGCTGGCGCGTCTGTCGGCGGGGGAGGACGTGGCGATCGCGACGCCGGTGGCGGGCCGCGGCCAGCGTGTCCTCGACCCGCTGGTCGGTATGTTCGTCAACACCCTCGTCCTCCGCGCGCAGATCGCTCCGTCGATGACGTTCGCCGAACTCCTCGAGCAGGCGCGCGAGACCGATCTCGAGGCCTTCGCCAACGCCGATGTCGCCTTCGAGATGCTCGTCGAGCGACTCAACCCCGTGCGGTCGGAGGCGTTCGCACCACTCGCGCAGGTGATGTTGACCTTCGGTCAGACGGCGATCCCCGAGATGGGAGCCGATACGGCCCCGGCGTCCGTCGCCGGCCTCGACATCGAACCGATGGTGCCTGCGGACCCGCCGGCGAAACTCGACCTGACCGTCGGTGTCACCGTCCCCGAGGGCGACGGCGACTGGCCGCTCGAGTTCGTGTTTGCACGGGACCTCTTCGATGAGGACACCGTGGCTCAGCTGGCCCGCAGGTTCGTCGCGATCCTCGATCAGCTGACGGCGCGGACCGAGGCGCCGGTGGCCGAGGCGGCGCTCCTCGAACCCGCCGAGGTTGCGGACATACTGCGTCGGTCCCGTGGCACCGAGATCGTCATCGCAGCGGAATCCGTTGTCGCCGGGGTAGAGGCCGGCACTACCCGGCATCCCGACACGATCGCGCTGACCTTCGCTGACCGTGAGCTGTCTTATCGCGAATTCGGAGCCCGGGTCGCAGATGTGGCGCGCGAGCTGCTGGCGCTGGGCGTCGGTCCCGACGTCGCGGTGGCGGTGTGCATCGATCGCGGCGTGGAGATGGTCGTGGCGGTCCACGCGGTGACCGCGGCGGGTGGACAGTACGTGCCCATCGACACCGCGGCCCCGGGCGACCGCGTGCGCTACATGGTCGAGACCGCGGGCGCGCGGGTCCTCCTCGTCGGACCGCGGCCCGTGGCGGCCGACCTGTCCGGTCTCGACGACGGGATCCGGCGCGTCACCGTCGATTCGACCCGCGACATCGATCAGTCGACTCCGACGGTCACCGACGCCGAGCGCGTTCGGCCCATCCGCGGTGACGACGCGCTGTACACCCTGTTCACCTCGGGTTCGACGGGACGGCCGAAGGGCGTCACCGTCTCGCACGCGTCCGTGGCCAACCGGTTGTGGTGGGGACTCGACGAGTACCCCTGGACCCTGGGCGATCGCATCATCCAGAAGACGCCGTACACCTTCGACGTCTCGGTGCCGGAGCTGTTCGCGCCGTTGCTGACCGGGGCGACGATGGTGATCGCCGAACCGGGCGGTCACGCCGACCCGCTCTACATCGCCGACCTGATCGCGTCCAGCGGTGCCACCTCGGTGCACTTCGTCCCGTCGATGCTGTCGGTGTTCCTCGATGTCGTACCGGCCGAGACGATCTCGCGCCTGGGTACGCTCCGCTGGCTGTTCGCCTCCGGTGAGGCGCTACCGCCCGCGGTGGTGGCCCGTGCCCACGAGCTGCTGCCACACGTGCGGATCGTGAACCTGTTCGGTCCCACCGAGGCGGCGGTCGAGGTGGCCTACGCCGACGTCACCCGGGCACCGTCGGTCGTGCCGATCGGCGTGCCGGTCTGGAACACGACCACCCACGTGCTCGACGCGCGGCTGAACCCGGTCCCGACGGGAGTCCCGGGCGAGCTCTATCTCGGTGGCGAGCAGGTGGCCCGCGGGTACGCCGCGCAACCGGGACTGTCCGCCGAACGCTTCGTGGCCGACCCGTTCGGCCGGCCCGGCTCGCGGCTCTACCGAACCGGTGATCTCGTGCGGTGGAACACCGACGGGGAGATCGAGTACCTCGGCCGCACCGACTTCCAGGTGAAGCTGCGCGGCCAGCGCATCGAACTGGGCGAGATCGAGTCCGTCGTCGCGGCCGCGCCCGGCGTCGTGCACGCCGCGGTGACGGTGGTCGACGCGCCGGGGGGCGGACAGCATCTGGTCGCCTATGTCGCGCCGTCGACCGTGGACCTCGAGGTCCTGCGCGACGCGGTGACACAGGCACTCCCGGAGTACATGCGTCCGACACTGTGGATGCCGATCGACGACGTCGTGCTGAACAGCGCGGGCAAGCTCGACCGCCGCGCCCTGCCCGCCCCCGACTTCGCGGGGCTCGACGCCGATCACGTCGCGCCCGCCAACGCGACGGAGGAGACCCTGGCGAGCATCGTGGCGGGTCTGCTCGGACTGGAGCGGGTCTCGGTCACCCAGTCGTTCTTCGCGCTCGGCGGCGACTCGATCATGTCGATCCAGCTCGCCTCGGCGGTTCGCGCGGCCGGGTTCACGCTGACACCGCGAGACATTTTCGAGCAACGGACCATCCGGGCGATGGCCCGCGTGGTCGCCGGCGAGGCCCACCGCCTGCCGGCGCTCGACGAACCCGCGGGCGGCGCGCACGGCGACCTGCCGCTGCTGCCGGTGATGTCGTGGATGATCGAACACTCTTCGGAGCCGGGCGATTTCGCAGATTTCTCGCAGTACCGGGTGCTCCACGCGCCGGCGGGGATCACCGTCGACGTGTTGTCGGAGTTGCTGTCCGAACTCGTCGCGGTGCATCCGATGCTGTCCGCGCGTCTCACCCGCGACGGTGACCGCTGGCAACTGGTCGCCGGATCGGACGAGACCACAGATGGTTCGCGCACCGATGGTCCGAGCGCAGCGCCCCACGTGTTCACGCGGTCCTCGATCGCGCCGGCGGGCAGTCCCGACCACGACGCCGATCTGCGTGCCGCACATGCCGAGGCGCTGGCACACCTCGATCCGTCGACCGGTGTGCTCGTCGCGGCCGGCATCGTCACCGACGCCGAGGGAGTCGGCCGGGTCGTCCTGGCGATCCACCATCTCGGTGTCGACGCGGTGTCCTGGCCGATCATCGTCGAGGACCTGGTGACCGGATGGGCTCAGCGGGCGGCGGGTCAGCCGATCGCCCTGCGGGCCGAGGCGACGTCCGAGCGGGCGTGGGCCCACGCGGTCGGCGCACAGGCCGAGCGGCGCTCTGCCGAGCTGCCGTACTGGCTCGACCGGCTCCCGGCCCGGCCCACCGATCTCGGGATCGACTTCGACGCGTCGCGGGACCGGTTCGCCACCGAGGTGTCGGTGGTCCACTCGTTCGACGCGCAGGTGACCGAGGCCGCGCTGACCTCGGTGCCGGAAGCGTTCCGCGGCAACGCCAACGACGTCCTGTTGGGAACGTTCGCACGGGCGGTCCGGTCGTGGCAGGCCGCGCGCGGCATCGCCGACGTCGCACCCGTGACGGTCCTGGTCGAGGGCCACGGTCGCAAGGACGAGATCGCCACGGCCGACGGCGAGCGCGCCGTCGACCTGTCCCGCACCGTCGGCTGGTTCACCACGATCGCGCCGGTGTCGGTCGATCCGTCGACCGACGTCACCCACGCGGTGAAGTCGGCCAAGGAGGAACGCCTCGGGCAACCCGACGGCGGGCTCGGTTTCGGTGTGCTGCGCTACGGCGCCGATACCGAGCTGTCGCAGCGTCCGCTGCCGAGCATCGGGTTCAACTTCTTCGGCGCCGGACGCGCGGGACGCCCCGCGGCCGAACCCGAGCACGACGTCATCCCGTTCACCGGCGCGCCGAGCGCACCGGGGATGCCGCCGTCGGTGTCGGGCGCGATGGTCGCGCTGAACCCGTTGAGCGTCAACGTCGGAACACAGAGCGACGGCGATGCCCGGCGCCTGACGGCCAACTTCACCTTCCCGTCGGCACTGTTCGGGACCGACGACATCGCCTCGCTCGCCGAACTGTGGGCGGATGAACTCGTCGCGCTCGCGCAGCACGTCGCCGCGGTCGGCGACCCGGGCCGCTCGCCGTCGGACGTGCCGGGCACGCCCGTCACCCAGGCCGAACTCGACGCGCTCGCGGTGCGTTTCCCGGGTGCGGACGTCTGGCCGCTCACGCCGCTGCAGTCCGGTCTGTACTTCCAGTCGCAGATGGCGTCGCGAGACCCGTCGGCCGTCGACGATGGGCTGTCGGCGGGAGCCGCGAGCGTGGACGTCTACGTCACCCAGGCGGTCCTGCACCTCGGGGGCGACGTCGACCGCTCGCGATTGCGGTCGGCCGCAGAGGAACTGGTGGCCCACCACCGGGTGTTGCGCAGCGGATACGTGCGTACGCCCGGAGGTGCACTGGTGACCGTCGTGCCCCCGCGCGTCGACCTGCCGTGGTCCGAGGTGTCCCTGGAGGCGGGTCTCGACGACCTCGGGGCCGCACAGCGGGTGCGCGAGATCGCCGACGCCGAACGGATCACGCCGTTCGATCTGGAGAATCCGCCGCTCATGCGGTTCGTCGGTGTCGAGCACGCCGCCGGTTCCGCGACGACGCTGAGCCTGATCGTGACCAACCACCACATCCTGCTCGACGGCTGGTCCGGGCCGCTGGTCCTCGCGGACCTGCTCGCGCTCTACGCCGGGGTCGGCCCGTACACGGCCACCATCGCCGCGGATACCGACTTCGGCGATCACGTCCGGCGTCTCGCCGCCACCGACCGGGCCGCGGGTCTCGCCGCGTGGCGGGAGGTGCTGTCGCCGCTCGAGGAACCGACGCTGGTGTCCGGCGCCGAGGAGGCCACGACCACCTCGTTGCCGCGCAATCACGAGGAGTGGATCGACGCCGGGACGACGGCCGCGATCAACCAGCTCGCCCGCGAGCGCGGGGTCACGGTCAGCACAGTCCTGCAGTTCGCGTGGGCGGTACTGCTGTCGCGTATGACCGGTAACCGGGTCGTCGCCTTCGGTGAGACCGTGTCGGGCCGCCCGTCGGACCTCGATGGTGTCGAGGGCATGGTCGGCCTGTTCATCAACACGGTCCCGAGCGTCGTCGACGTCGACCCGAACGCCGCCATCGGTGACGTGCTCGCCGCGATGCAGGCCGACAAGGTCGCAGTCCTCGACCATCAGCACGTCGGCCTCGCCGACCTCGCCGCGCTGGCTGGGATGGGTGCCCTCTTCGACACCCTCACCGTGTTCGAGTCGTTCCCCGTGGACTCCGACTCGCTGTCGACCGCGGACACGTCGCTGGCCGGCGGTCTGCAGATCATCGGCGTGGATGCCGACGACTCGACGCACTATCCGCTCAACCTCGCGTCGTCACCGTCGGGAGACCGCCTGCTGCTGAAGCTCAAGTACCTGCCGTCGGCCTTCGCCGACGACCAGGTGCGCGTGTTCGGCGCGGCGCTGCGCGAGATCCTGCGGACGACCGTCGACGATGCGGATCGGCCGACCTCGGCGATCGCCCTCCTCGACGCGGCGGCAGCCGCCGAGCTCGCCCCGGTGAACGGTCCGGCGGCGCCGGAGCCGCGACTGCTGGGCGAGGTCTTCGCCGACATCGCGGCCACGCATGCCGATACCGTCGCGGTCACCGACGGCACCGGCGCATCGCTCACCTACGCCGAGCTCGACGAGCGCTCGAATCGTCTCGCGCGGTGGATGACCGGTCGGGGGATCGGCGTCGATCACGTGGTGGGGCTCGCGGCGGGACGCTCCGTCGACCGTCTGGTCGGGCAGTGGGCCTTGGCGAAGCTGGGTGCGGCGTACCTGTCCGTCGACCCGACGCTGCCCGCCGATCGCATCGCGCACATGATCACCGATTCCGGTGTGCGACTGATCATCACGTCCGATCGACGAGGACCGGATTCGGGCGTCGATGTCCCGGGCGACGTCGAGTCGATCGATGTGCACACCCTCTCCGAGGCGGTGCGCGAGGTCGACGGCAGTCCGCTCACCCCGGGCGACATGGCTGGTGTCCCGCGTCTCGACGCGCTCGCCTACGTCATCTACACCTCCGGCTCGACCGGTGTGCCCAAGGGTGTCGCGGTCACCCATCGTGGTGCACACGCCTTTGCGGTCGCCGAGGCGCAGCGGTTCGGTATCCGTCCGGGTTCACGTGTACTCGGTTACGCCTCACCGAGTTTCGACGCCTCGGTGCTCGAGTGGCTGCTCGCCTCGACCTCGGGTTCGACGCTGGTCTACCGGCCGGACGAGGTCGTCGGCGGCGAGGTGCTCACCGGATTCCTCCGCGAGCACGCGCTGACGCACGTGTTCCTGACACCGAGTGTGCTGGCAACGGTCGAACCCGACGAGCTGCCCGCACTGCGGATGCTCGCCTCGGGTGGTGAGGCGGTTTCCACCGCCCTCGTCCGCGCGTGGTCGCACCGGGTCGCGTTCCACAACGCGTACGGTCCGACGGAGACGTCGGTGGCGGTCACCATCAGCGGTCCGCTCGATCCGGACGGACCGGTGACCATCGGCGCGCCCGTGCCGGGTACCGGCCTGCTGGTCCTCGACCAGCGCCTGGCGCCGGTGCCCGTCGGGATGGCCGGCGAGCTGTACGCCACCGGCGTCTCGCTGGCACGCGGTTACCTCGGGCGCCCGCAACTGACCGCCGAACGGTTCGTGGCGTCCCCGTTCGGGGTGCCCGGCGATCGCATGTACCGCACGGGCGACCGTGTCCGGTGGGTGCGCTCGGCGTCGGGTGAGCTGGTGCTCGAGTACCTGGGACGTTCGGACGACCAGGTGAAGCTGCGCGGGCTGCGCATCGAACTGGGCGAGATCGAGAACGCGCTGACCTCGCATGCGGCGGTGAAGACCGCGGTGGTGCTCGGGGTCGGCGGGTCGGTCGCGTCGTCGTTGGCCGCCTACGTGGTGTCGGCGTCGGAGGCGCCTGCCGTCGACGTCGGCGATCTGCGCGACCATCTCGCGGATCGGTTGCCCACGTACATGATCCCGGCGACGATCACGGTGCTCGACGCCCTGCCGCTCACCCCGACGGGCAAGCTGGACAAGCGGGCCCTGCCCGCCCCGGAGATCGCGGCGGACGACCTCGTGGCCCCGGAGACCGCGGCCGAGGCGCGCGTCGTGGCCGTCTTCGCCGACCTGCTGGGCGTCGACGCGGTGTCGGTGACGGGTGACTTCTTCGCCCTCGGCGGCAACTCGCTGTCGGCGACCCGCTTGGCCGCACGCGTCGGCGACGCGTTGAACGCCGACATCGGCGTCCGGGACGTGTTCGAGTCACCGACCCCGCGGGCCCTGGCCGCTCTCGGAGAACACCGCGGCGGGTTGCGCGCTCCGGTGATCCGGGTCGAGCCCAGACCGGCGGAGATCCCGCTGTCGTTCGCGCAGCAGCGGATCTGGTTCATCAACCGCCTCGATCCGGCGTCGGCGGCGTACAACCTGCCGATCGGTGTCGAACTCGGCGGCGAGCTCGACGTCGAGGCCCTGAGCGCGGCGATCGGCGACGTCGTCGCCCGGCACGAGATCCTGCGGACCACCTTCCCCGCCGTCGACGGCCGGCCGACGCAGGTCGTCCACGACGCCGACGGTCCGGCCGCGCTGCCCCGGCTCGTCGAATGTGCCTCGGAGGCCGAGCTTCTCGACGCGCTGTCGGCCGGGTTCGACGTCACCACCGAGGTGCCCGTCCGGATCCGGTTGTGGCAGCGCGGCGAGGGTTCGTGGGTCCTGCTCGCGGTGCTGCATCACATCGTGGGTGACGGTGAGTCCATGCGGCCGCTATTGGCCGATGTCGTGACCGCCTACCGCGACCGTGCGGCCGGCCGCACGCCGGAGCTGCCGCCGCTGCCGGTCCAGTTCGCCGACTACGCACTGTGGCAGCAACGCGAGCTCGGGGCGGTCGACGACCCGACGTCGGTGGTCGGCCGGCAGCTGACGTACTGGCTGAGGCAGCTCGCCGGGGTACCCGACGTGCTGGAACTGCCCGCCGACCGGCCTCGCCCGACGGTGGCGTCGATGCGGGGTGCGCGGGTGGACTTCGAGATCCCGCACGACGTCGCGACGCGGATCTCGGCGCTGGCGCGCGATCGCGGGATGACGCCGTTCATGGTGGTGCACGCGGGCCTGTCGGTGCTGCTCGCCCGGGTCACCGCGACCGACGACATCGCGGTGGCCACGCCCATCGCGGGTCGCGGACGCGCCGAGGTCGACCAACTGATCGGCATGTTCGTCAACACCCTGGTCCTGCGGGCCGAGGTCGACCCGTCGATGAGCTTCGCCGAACTGCTCGAGGACACCCGGGTCGTCGACCTCGACGCCTTCACCAACGCCGACGTGCCGTTCGAGACACTGGTCGAACGTCTGAACCCGACCCGGTCGCGGGCGTTCTCGCCGCTGGCACAGGTCATGCTCACGCTGACCAACGCCGGCAGCGGTTCACCGGTGCTCGAGGCGGAGGGGCTGCGGGTCGCGCCACTCGAGTCGCCGGTCACGTCCGCCCAGCTCGACCTGACGGTCGCGGTGGTCGCCCGTCCGGACCGGTCCTGGTCGGCGTCGATGGTGTACGCCACGGACCTGTTCGACGAGGGGACGGTCGAGCTGTTCGCGCAGCGCCTGGTTACGCTCCTCGACGGGCTCACCGCCCGACCGGATGCCGCGATCGGGGAGTGTCCGCTCGTGACACCTGCGGAACGTGATCGCGTGCTGGCCTGGTCGGCGGGTGCCGCGACGCGGCCGACCGGTGCGACCCTGCCGGGCATCATCGGATCCCGGCAGCCCGGCGCGGGGGAGCCGGGAGTCGGCGAGAACGGTGTGGCCGGCCGCGAGGTCGGGTACAACGGTCGCGGCGGGTACAACGGCCTGAACGGGGACGCGGGTCGCTACGGTGACGATGGTTCCGACGGCAGTGGTCCCGGTGGGGATGACTGAGCGCAGCGAACACACGGGGGGGAATGGGGAACGCAGGACGAGACGGCAGGCGACGAGGCGAGATGGAGGCCCAACGGTGACCGATGTGGTGCATGTGGCGACGAGGTCCGACGTACCGGCCATCGTGTTCGGTTCGCGTCGCGTCAGCTACGCCGAGTTCGGTGCACGGGTCGACTCACTGGCTCGTCATCTGATCTCCATCGGTGTCGGACCCGACGTCGCCGTCGCGGTCGCCATCCCGCGGTCGGTCGAGCTTCTCGTCGCCATCCACGGCGTCGTCGCGGCGGGCGGTCACTACGTTCCGCTCGACATCGACGCGCCGTCTGACCGCACCCGGTACATGCTCGACACCGCGGACGCCCGGCTGGCCCTCGTCGCCGCCGATTCCGCCGTCGAACTGCCGGCGGACGTCACCGCGGTCGTGGTCGACACGACCACCGAGGTCGACCTCGCCACCGCACCGGTCACCGACGACGAACGGCTCGCGCCCCTGCAGCCCGCCGATGCGGCGTACACGCTGTTCACGTCGGGGTCGACGGGTCGGCCGAAGGGTGTGACGGTGTCGCATGCGGCGATCGTGAACCGTCTGGAGTGGATGCGGGACTGGTATTCGATCAAGGACTCGGATGTCTTCGTGCAGAAGACGCCGGTGACGTTCGATGTGTCGGTGTGGGAGTTGTTCCTGCCGTTCGCGGTGGGGGCGACGCTGGTGGTGGCCGAACCGGAGCGGCATGGTGATCCGCGGTATCTGGCGGAGTTGATCACGGCTGAGCGGGTGTCGGTCATCCATTTCGTGCCGTCGATGTTGTCGGTGTTCCTGGATGTCCTGGGCGATCGGGTGGGTGAGCTGTCGTCGTTGCGGTTGACGTTCACCTCGGGTGAGGCGTTGACCGCGCCGGTGGCGCAGGCGTTGGTGGCGGCGTTGCCGGGCAACGAGGTCCACAATCTGTACGGTCCGACCGAGGCGGCGGTGGACGTGACCGCTCATCAGGTCCGGGCGGGGGAGACGTCGGTGCCGATCGGCGTCCCGGTGCCGAGCACCACCACCTTCGTCCTCGACTCCCGACTTCAGCTCGTGCCCTCCGGCGTGCCCGGTGAGCTGTATCTGGGGGGCGTGCAGCTCGCCCGCGGTTACGCCTCACAGCCCGGCCTGACCGCCGAACGGTTCGTCGCCAGTCCCTTCGCGGCTCCCGCGCGCGGCGAGGCGGCCGACAACACCGACGGTTTCGGTGAACCCGGTGAACGTCTGTACCGTACCGGCGATCTCGTCCGCTGGAATGCGCGTGGCCAGTTGGAATACCTGGGCCGCACGGACTTCCAGGTGAAGCTTCGCGGACAGCGACTGGAGCTGGGGGAGGTCGAGTCCGTCCTCATGTCGGCGCCGGGTGTCCTCCACGCGGCCGCCACCGTGGCGAAGGTGTCCGGGCAATCACACCTCGTCGCCTATGTCTCGCCGGCGTCGGTCGACATCGACGCGGTGAAATCGGTTGTCGCGCGGACACTGCCGGCCTACATGCGGCCGACGGTGTGGATGGCACTCGAGCAGCTGCCGCTGAACAGTGCGGGCAAGGTCGCCCGGCGTAAGCTGCCGGTCCCCGAACTCACCGTCGAGGAATTCGCCGCACCCGAGTCCGACGCCGAGACCTCGATCGCGGCCATCGTCGCCGATGTGCTGGGCGCCGACCGGGTCAGCGTGACGCAGTCGTTCTTCGACCTCGGCGGCAACTCGCTGTCCGCGGCGCGTGTGGCGGCGCGCGTGGCCGACCTGCTCGACGTCGACGTGTCGGTGGGCGACCTGTTCGACGCGCCGTCGGTGCGGGATCTGGCCGCCCTGGTGTCCGGACGCGGCCGGAGCGTCCCGCGCGTCACCGCGATGTCGCGGCCCGCGCGGTTGCCGTTGTCGACGGCGCAGAGCCGCATGTGGTTCATCAACCAGTTCGACACCGCCTCGGCGGCCTACAACATCCCGATGGCCCTGCGGCTGACCGGAGCCCTCGACCTCGACGCGCTCGCGGCCGCGGTCGGCGACGTGGTCGCCAACCACGAGATCCTGCGCACCACCTACCCCAGCGACGAACAGGGGCCGTTCCAGCTCGTCACCGATGCCGACACGGCCCGCGCCCGCCTCGACTGGCAGGCGGTGGAGACCGAGGATGATCTGTTCGTCTCCGCGACCACCGGCTTCGACGTCGCCGCCGAGTTCCCCCTCCGGGTCAGGGTCCTGCGCCGCGCCGACGACGTGGTGGACGTCGTCGTCACCGTGCACCACATCGCCTTCGACGGTGAGTCGACCCCGGTCTTCGTGCGCGACCTGCTCGGCTCGTACCTGGCCCGGACGAACGCCGCACCACCGGTCGCCGCGCCCGCGGTCCAGTACGCAGACTTCGCGCTGTGGCAGCGCGAATACCTGGGCGCCGCCGACGATCCCGGCGCACCGATGGGTCGTCAACTCGCGCACTGGCGCGAGGTCCTCGCGGATCTGCCCGCGGTGACCGACCTGCCGATGGATCGCCCGCGGCCGGCCGTGCTCGACACCGCGGCCGCCGTCGAGTCCGTGACCGTCGACGACGCGCTCGCCGCCGCCCTGGAAGACTTGGCGCGCAACCGCGACGTCACGGTGTTCATGGTGCTGCACGCGGCACTCGCCGTCACCGTCGCGCGGCTCGCCTCCACCCGGGACGTCGTCATCGGCACACCCATCGCCGGCCGCCCCGACGCCGCGCTTCATGACCTCGTCGGCATGTTCGTCAACACGCTCGTGCTGCGCACCGACGTCGACCCGGCATCGACCGTCGACGACCTCATCGCCACGATCCGCGCCACCGACCTCGATGCCTTCGCGCACGCCGACGTGCAGTTCGACGATCTGATCGAGGAACTCGCGCCGGAGCGGTCGACGGCCTACCCGCCGCTGGTCCAGATCGCCTACACCCTCGTCGCCGCGGGCGGACGCCCGGAGGAGATCGACCGGGTGGAGTTCTCGGGTCTGAGGGCCGAACCGCTCGGGGCCGCCGCCCCGATCGCCAAGTTCGACCTCACCGTCTCGGTGTCCGAACGGTCCGGATCATCGCCGATGCGGGCCGACTTCCTGTACGCCACCTCGTTGTTCGACGCCGCCACCATCCGCCGATTCGCCGAGGTCTGGCTGCAGGTGATCGCCGCGATGGCCACCGATCCGTCGCTGCCCGTCGGGGACGTCGACATCGTCGGCATCGACGCCGCCGCCCTCAGCGCGCCGAGCCGCAACTCCGTCGGCGAGACGGCACCGGCCGCCGACGGCGGGGTCACCGAGCCGGTGACCCTCACCGAACTCCTCGCGCGGCGCGACCTCGACCCGCATCGTCCGGCACTGGTCCACGACGGCACCGAGATCTCGTACGCGGAGTTCGAGGAACGGACCAATCGTCTGGCTCGCCAGTTGATCTCCCGCGGGGTCGGGCCCGGTGACGTGGTCGCCGTCGGCCTCGAGCGGTCGATCGGGTCGGTGGTCGCCGTGTTCGGTGTCATCAAGGCGGGTGCCGCCTACGTGCCGATCGACCCCGCCTACCCGAGCGACCGGATCGCGTTCATGGTGACCGATTCCGGTGTGCGCCTCGGTATCACCGATGCGCCGACGCGGGACCGGTTGGGTGAATCATCCTGCGAATGGCTCGAACTCGCCTCGCTCGACGATCCGACCGTCACCGGTGAGCCCGTCACCGACGCCGAGCGTCATCGGCCGGTCCTTCTCGACGACCTGGCCTACCTCGTCTACACCTCCGGTTCCACCGGACGGCCGAAGGCGGTCGGGGTTCCGCATCGCGGCATCGCGAACTTCGTCGCCGCGCTGACCGAGGTCACCGGAACGCCGGCGCAGGCCCCCGACACCCGTGTCCTGCACGTCGCCTCCCCGAGCTTCGACGCCTCGGTGCTGGAGATGATGTGGTCGATCGCGGTCGGACACACCCTCGTCGTGGCGCCCGCGGCGGAGTACGCCGGCGATGCACTGGGCCGCATCCTTGAGCGCGACCGGGTCACCGACACCCTCATCACCCCCACGGTGCTGGCGACCGTCGACCCGCGCCGGGGCCGCACCGTCCGCAACCTCGTCACCGGTGGCGAGGCCTGCCCACCCGAGCTGATCGCGCGGTGGGCCACACCGGAATCCGGCCGCCGGATGTTCAACTTCTACGGCCCGTCGGAGGCCACCGTCTGGGCGACCACCGGACGATCCGAGCCCGGCGCGCCCGTGACCATCGGACGACCGGTCCGCGGCTTCGCCGCCTACGTGCTCGACGGCCGTCTGCATCCGGTACCCCAGGGCGTGGTGGGTGAGCTCTACCTGTCGAGCGGCGACTCGTTGGCGCGCGGATACCTCGGCCGCCCCGGCCTCACCGCGTCGTCGTTCGTGGCCGACCCGTTCGCCCGCGAGGCGGGCCACCGCATGTATGCCACCGGCGACCTGGTGCGGATCACCGCTACCGGCGAGATCGAGTTCGCCGGGCGCGCCGACCACCAGGTCAAGATCAACGGCCAGCGAGTCGAACTCGGCGAGATCGAGTCCGTTCTCGGTGACCAGCCGGGCGTCGGCTCGGTCGTCGTGACCGGTGTCGACGACGACCACGGTCGCACCCGGCTCGTCGCCTACCTCGTGGGTGACGACACCGCCGGTGACCGCCTCGACGCCGACTCCGTCCTGGCCGGGGCGGCGGATCGGCTTGCCGGACACATGATCCCGCACTCGGCGATGGTGCTCGACGAGCTACCCGTGACCCCGGGCGGCAAGCTCGACCGGCGCGCACTGCCGGTGCCCGAGTTCACCACGCCCGCCGACGGATACGTCGCACCGGCGACGACCGCCGAGGAGACCCTCACGGCGATCGTCGCGGGGCTGTTGGGTCTGGGCACCGTCTCGGTCACCGAGTCCTTCTTCGCGCTCGGCGGGGACTCGATCATGTCCATCCAGCTCGCGTCCGCCGCGAAGGCCGCCGGGTTGTCGCTGTCGCCGCGAGAGATCTTCGAGCAGAAGACCATTCGCGCGATGGCGCGGGTGGCGTCGGCAGGTGGGGACCGGGCCCCGATGCTCGCGGAGCCGACCGACGATCCGGCCGGACAGGTCGACCTCCCGCCGATCGTGTCCTGGCTCGTCGACGCCGCGCGGACGCCGGCCGACCTCGCCGACTTCAACCAGTCGATGGTGCTCACGGCACCGGCCGGACTCACCGTCGCCCACCTCGGCGAGGTGCTCGGCGCGGTCGTCGACGCGCATCCGATGCTGGGTGCGCGCCTGGAGTCCGCCGGGGACGCCCAGACCGGGGGCACCCAGACCGGTGACACTTGGACCCTCACCACCGGAACACCTTTCGATCCCGGCGCCTCGATCGTGTCGGTGGCGACGGACACCGTACCCGGCGAGGCCGGGTTCGCCGATGCGCTGGTCGACGCGCATGCGCAGGCGGCGCGCCGCCTCGACCCGGCCGCCGGGCGGCTGGTCGCCGCGACGGTGGTCAGCGGCGCCGCACCCGGGGAATCTCCCGACGAGGCCGACCGACCCGCACGAATCGTGCTGGTACTGCACCACCTCGCCGTCGACGCGGTGTCCTGGCCGATCCTGATCGAGGATTTCCTCACCGTGCATGCCCAACTGTCCGCCGGGCACCCGGTGGCGGTCCGTGCCGAGGAGACCTCGCAACGTGCGTGGCAGCGGGCACTCACCGCGCAGCTCGACGCCCGGCGTGGCGAGATCGGGTACTGGCTCGACCGGTCCCCAGCCCTTCCGACCGACTTCGGCGCGCCGCTCGACCCCGACCGCGACCGATACGGCACCCTGACCTCGATCGTCCACCGCGTCGACCCGGCCATCGTCGACCCGTTGACGACGACTGTGCCCGAGGCGTTCTCGGCGTCGGTGGTCGACGTCCTGCTCGGCACCCTCGCGCGCGCGGTCCGCTCCTGGCAACATGATCGCGGCATCGCCGACGCCGCTCCCGTCACCGTGCTCACCGAGGGGCACGGCCGATACGAGGACGTCCTGCTCACCGGCCCGGACCCGCGTCGCGCCGACCTGTCGCGCACGGTCGGCTGGTTCACCTCGATCGCCCCGCTCGCCCTCGATCCGGCCGACGACGTCGTCCACGCGGTCAAGGCGGCCAAGGAAGAACGTCTCGGCATGCCCGACTCCGGGATCGGGTTCGGCCTGCTGCGTTACGCCGCCGACGGCCGCGGCCCCGGCGACCCGGCCGCGCAACTGCATTCGCGTCCACTGCCGACGATCGCGTTCAACTATCTCGGGACCCGCGGTACGACCGGTCAGAGCGAGGACCCGACGACCCCGGTCGGGGCCGACCCCCTGTCGTCGGTCGCCCCGTCGTCCGACACCGCAGCACCGGTCGGTGCGGGCTTCCTGCCCGCACCCGACGCGCCGTTCCTGCCGGCCACGGTGTCCGACGGGGTGGCGGCCATGAGCGTGCTGACGGTCAACGCGAGCACCGGTGCGTCCTCGAAGGGGCGTGTGCTCTCGGCCGATCTGCAGTTCCCGGCGGCGATCCTGTCGCCGGAGGATGTCCGCGACATCGCACGACGGTGGACCGCGGAACTCGCCGACGTCGTCCGCCTCGTCACCGACGGCGTCGACGTCGGCCGCTCGCCGTCGGATGTCCCGGGTGCCGAGGTGACCCAGCATGACTTGGACATCGTGGCGCAGCGGTTCCCCGGTGCGCATGTCTGGGCCCTGTCGCCGCTCCAACGCGGGCTGTACTTCCAGTCCCAACTCGCGGGCGCCGATGAACTCGATGTGTATGTGACGCAAGCGGTTCTGCACCTCGAGGGTGAGGTCGACCTCGAGCGGCTGCGCACCGCGGTGGTCGCACTGCTCGATCACCACCGCACCCTCAAGTCCGGGTTCGTCCGGGTGCCCAGCGGGCACGTGGTGACCGTCGTGCCCGAGACGGTGCCGCTGCGCTGGCGCGTGCTCGACGTGCCGACCACCGCCGAGGTGGATGTCCGGGCTGCCGTCGACGAGGTGTCGGCGGCCGAGCGCACCGAACCGTTCGACCTCGCCGACCCGCCGCTGCTGCGAGCGGTGGTCGTGCGCCACGCACAGGGCACGAGCGTGGTCATCACCAACCATCACATCCTGTTCGACGGCTGGTCCGGGCCGCTCGTGTTGGCCGACCTGCTGGCGCTCTACGCGACCGGGACCCCGTTCACCGGTCAGGGAACGACCGAGCGCACCGACTTCGCCGACTACCTGGCCCGCATCGCCGACACCGACCTCGACGCCGGTCTCGCGGCGTGGCGACGAGTCCTCGAACCGGTCGAGGAGCCGACCCTGGTCGCCCCCGGACTCACCGGCCACTCCGTCGAGGATGCCGAGAACGACTCCGCGACAGACCATCTGCCGCGCGAGCATCGCTGGGTCCTCGAACCCGACCTGGTCTCGGGTCTCGAGCGCACGGCGCGGCAATCCGGTTCGACGACGGCCACGGTGTTGCAGCTCGCCTGGGCTGTGCTGCTGTCCCGGCTGACCGACAACCGGGTGGTCACCTTCGGCGAGACCGTGTCCGGGCGTCCCGCCGGACTCGACGGCGTCGAGTCGATGGTCGGCCTGTTCATCAACACGCTGCCCGCCGTCGTCGACGTCGACCCGGACGCGACGATCGCCGAGGTGCTCGGCCGGTTGCAGTCGGACAAGACCGCCGTCCTCGATCATCAGCACATCGGCCTGCCAGAGATCCTCACCGCCGTCGGGCGGCCGCAGCTGTTCGACACCCTGACCGTGCACGAGTCCTATCCCGTCGACAATGACTCACTCGCCGGCGGTGCCGCCAGTGCCGCAGTGGGACTGTCGATCCGGGACGTCGAGGTCTCCGACGCCACGCACTACCCGCTCAACCTCGCGACCTCGCCGACCGCGTCGGGCATCGCGGTCCGGTTGACCTATCTCCCCGACGCCTTCGCCGACGACGAGATCGCCGTCTTCGCACGGTCCCTCGAACGCATCCTGTGGACCATCGCGAGCGACGCACGGACTCTGATCGCCGACATCCCGCCGATGTCGGAGGTCGACGAGACCCGCCTCGACACATGGTCGGCCGGCCCGGAGCTGATCCCGTCCGGCACCCATGTCGCCGATCTCCTACTCGAGCGCGTCGCCGCGTCGCCCGACGCGATCGCGGTGGAGAGTCCGGCCGGGGCCTCGACCCGCGCGCATTCGACCTATGCCGAATTGGGAAGCAGGGTGAGCGTTCTCGCCCGGCGGCTGGTGGGTCTGGGGGTCGGACCGGAGGTCGCGGTCGGCGTGTGCATCCCGCGGTCGACGGAGATGATCGTCGCCGTCCACGCGATTCTCGCCGCCGGTGGGCAATTCGTGCCGATGGACCCGGCCGCGCCGGCCGATCGCATCGACTATCTGGCGCGCACCGCCGATGTCGCGGCGGTGCTGATCGGCCCGGGACTGGTCCCGGCGGGCATCGAGGCCCTCGACCCCGGTGTGACCGTCGTGGCCGTCGACGACGACTCGGACGCCGGTGAGCCGGCGTCGCTCTTCGCGCCGGCGGAGCGTTCGTCGGCAGTCGTCGGCGCGAATCCGGCCTACACCATCTTCACGTCGGGTTCGACCGGTCGTCCCAAGGGCGTCACGGTGAGTCACGAAACCCTGCGCGCCCATCTCGATTACGACCGCGGCGCCTACGATTTCGGCCCCGATGATGTCTTCCTGCAGGTGTTGGAACTCACCTTCGATCCGTCGGTCGGCGAGATCCTCCGCCCGCCGCTCTCGGGTGGCCGCCTGGTGGTCATGGAGCCGGGTGCGCATCGTGACCCGGTCGCCGTCCTGCGCTACCTCGCGGACTTCGGCGTGACGTCGGCGACGCTGGTGCCCTCGATGCTCGCCGTGCTCACCGAGGTCGCCGATCCCGAACAGCTGCGCGGTCTCTCACGGCTGCGCTACCTGCACACGGGCGGCGAGGCGCTCCCGCAGAGCGTCGCCGAGACCGTGCGCGAGCTCATCCCGTATGCCCCCGTCAGCAACCAGTACGGGCCGACCGAGGCGACCATCTACGCGACCGTCGCGCGGGTCGCGGGCGACTCGGTCTCCATCGGGCGGCCCGTGGCGAACACGACCGCGCTGGTGCTCGACCATCGATTGCGCCCGGTGGCACCGGGATTCACCGGCGAGCTGTACCTCGGCGGCATCCAGCTGGCACGCGGATACACCTCGCGGCCCGCGCTCACGGCCGAACGCTTCGTGCCGAACCCCTACGGCGTGCCGGGGTCTCGCCTGTACCGGACCGGTGACCTGGTCCGCTGGCGAGCCGACGGTGAGCTGGAATACCAGGGCCGCACGGACTTCCAGGTGAAGCTGCGTGGCCAGCGGATCGAGCTCGGCGAGATCGAGTCGGCCCTCACGTCGGCGCCGGGCGTCGTGTACGCGGCGGCGGCCGTCGTCGAGACGCCGGCCGGGCAGCAACTCGTGGCCTACCTGACACCGGCTTCGGTGGACCTGGATGCGGTCAAACACTCGGTGGCGCAGGCGCTCCCGGAGTTCATGCGTCCCGGGATGTGGATGCTGATCGACGAGATGCCGCTGAGCAGCGCGGGCAAGATCGTGCGACAGCAGTTGCCCGCGCCGACCGTCGACACCGCCGCGATCGTGCCGGTCGCCGGCCCGCGGGAAGCGGCGGCGGCGTCGGTCTTCGCCGAGCTGCTGTCGATGTCGCCGGAGAACGTCGGCGCCACCACGAATTTCTTCGACATCGGCGGCAATTCGCTGTCGGCGATGCGGGCAGCCGCCCGGCTCGGGGACGCCCTCGATGTCGACGTGACGGTGCGTGACGTCTTCGAGGCGCCGACGCCGCGCCTGCTGGCCGAACGCCTCGGCGACCGTACCGGCGGACTCCCGCCCATCGTCGCGGTGACGCCTCGTCCCGACCGGATCCCGCTGTCGTACGCCCAGCAGCGGATGTGGTTCATCAACCGCTTCGATCCGACGCTGGCGGCCTACAACATCCCGGCGGTGATGCGCCTGACCGGCGATCTCGATCCGGCTGCGCTCGGCGCCGCGATCGCCGACGTCGTCGCGCGCCATGACATCCTCCGCACCACCTATCCCGAGACCGGCGGTCAGCCGGTACAGCTGATCGCCCCGGTGGCCGACATCGCGACCCGGCTCGACCACGAGTTCGTGCCGGCCGCGGCCGGGCGCGACGGGGGAGAGGTCGTACTGGCCGCCGTCACAACGGGATTCGACCTCGCCGTCGACTGGCCGGTGCGGACCAGGCTGATCGAGATCGGAACCGGTTCCGGGACATCCGAGTACATTCTCGCGGTGGTCCTGCACCACGTGGCGTCCGACGGCGAATCCCTCGGGCCGCTGGTCACCGATCTCACCGCCGCCTACCTGGCACGGGCCGCCGGTACAGAGCCGTCGTTCGAGCCACTGCCCGTCCAGTACGCCGATTACGCCATCTGGCAGCGCCGCGCCCTCGGCGATGTCGACGACGCGGCGTCGGTGATGGGTGCCCAGCTGGAGTACTGGAGCGCGCACCTGGCCGGGATGCCCGATCTCCTGGAACTCCCGACGGATCGGCCTCGCCCGGCGGTCGCGTCGCAGCGTGGCTCGCGCGTGTCCTTCACGATCCCGGCGGACGTCACCACCCGGATGGGCACCGTCGCCGACGAGTTCGGGGTCACCCCGTTCATGGTGCTGCACGCGGCGCTGGCGGTCCTGCTCGCCGACCTGTCGGGAACCGACGACGTGGCGATCGGCACGCCGATCGCCGGACGTGGTGCCGCGGTACTCGATCCGCTGGTCGGCATGTTCGTGAACACGCTCGTGCTGCGTACCGCCCACGCGGCCGGTGACACGTTCGTCGACGTCCTCGGTCGCGTCCGACGCACCGACCTCGATGCCTTCGCCCATGCCGATCTGCCGTTCGAGACCCTCGTCGACCGGCTCAACCCGGTTCGTTCCGAGGCGTTCGCCCCGCTCACCCAGGTGTGGCTGACCCTGGACCAGGCGGTGGTCCCCGAGCTCGCCGGACAGTCGCTGTCGGCCGATCTCGGCGACATCTCGGTCAGCCCGCTCGACGCGGGCGAGGTGCCGGCGAAGGTCGATCTGCTGTTCTCGATCGCGAAGGCGGAGGCGGGCGAGACCTGGTCGGCGGCACTGCAATACGCCACCGATCTGTTCGCGGAATCCACCGCCACCGGCTTCACGGCTCGATTCGTCAACCTGCTCGGCGCGCTCACCGCGACCCCGACCGCCCCGGTCGCCGCGGCGCCCATCCTGCTGGCCGGTGAGGCCGAGTCGCTGGTGCCGGTACACGGCGGCCAGGCCGCCGAGGCCGTGTTGCTGGGCGAGCTCTTCACCGAGGCCGGCACGCGGTACCGGCGTCGTACCGCGGTGGTCGACGCCTCCGGCGCTACGCTGTCGTACTCCGCGCTGCACGCCCGGTCCAACCGCCTGGCGCGCTGGCTGATCGGTCGCGGCGTCGGTGCGGAAACACTGGTGGCGCTTGCGATTCCCCGGTCCGTCGACCTGTTGGTCGCGATCTGGGCGGTCGCGAAGACCGGCGGCGGTTACGTTCCCATCGATCCGGATTACCCTGCCGAACGGGTCGCGACGATGGTGGAGGACTCCGGCGCCCGGATGGGGCTGTCGGTCCACGCCGTCGGCGCGTTGCCGGACGAGGGCTTCGAGTGGCTCCGCCTCGACGACGCCGCGGTGGCCGCCGAACTCGACGCCACGTCGGATGCACCGGTGGACCCGGCCGAGCAGACCGGTCCGGTCAGAACCGACAACGTCGCCTACGTCATCTACACCTCGGGGTCGACGGGACGCCCCAAGGGCGTCGCGGTGTCGCATTCGGGACTGCGCAACTTCGCCGTGGCGAAGTCGACGGCGCTGGGAACCGAGGACGGGGCGGTGGTCCTGGGATTCGCGTCCCCGAGCTTCGACGCCTCGGTGCTCGAGTACCTCCTCGCGACGGTCAACGGCGGCACGCTCGTCTACCGGCCGTCGACCGCGGTCGGCGGTACGGAGCTGCAGGAGTTCATGCAGCGACACGAGGTCGCCACGACCTTCCTCACGCCGTCGGTGCTGTCGACGCTCGACCCGGCCGCGCTGCCCAGCCTGCAGGCGGTCTCCGTCGGCGGCGAGGCCGTGCCGCAGTCGGTGATGGACGTCTGGGCGCCACACACCCGCATCCACAACGGATACGGCCCGACGGAGACCACGATCATGGTCGCGGTCTCCGACGCGGCGGCGCCCGGCGACCCGGTCCGCCTCGGTGGTCCGCTGCCCGGCCTCGAGTTCCTCGTGCTCGACGCCCACCTGCGGCCGGTGCCGGTCGGTGTGGCGGGGGAGCTCTACGTCCTCGGCCCCGCACTCTCGCGCGGTTATCTCGACCAGCCCGGCCTGACCGCCGCGCGGTTCGTCGCCAGTCCGCTCGCCGGACCCGGACGCCGCATGTACCGGACCGGCGACGTCGTGCGCTGGCGCGAGTCACCGTCGGGCGACCTCACGCTCGAGTACTCCGGCCGCAGCGACGACCAGGTGAAGCTGCGCGGCCTGCGCATCGAACTCGGCGAGATCGAGGCGGTGCTGCGCTCGGCGCCCGAGGTGCGTTCCACGGTCGTCGTCGGCATCGGCTCGTCGGGGACCCCGAGTTCGGTGG
Organism: Gordonia sp. AC31; assembly: GCF_031844505.1. Taxonomy (NCBI): domain Bacteria; kingdom Bacillati; phylum Actinomycetota; class Actinomycetes; order Mycobacteriales; family Gordoniaceae; genus Gordonia; species Gordonia sp. AC31. Next base: position 33,027 of record NZ_JAUZVK010000002.1, on the reverse strand, counting down.
CGTCGAGCCTCGCCGCCTATGTCGTCGGTGACGGTGTAGAGGTGGACGCTCTGCGTGGTCTGCTGGCCGCGCAGCTGCCCGGACACATGGTGCCTGCCTCGATCACGGTGCTCGACGAGTTCCCGCTGACCCCGGTCGGCAAGCTGGACCGAGCGGCGCTGCCGGCTCCCGAGGTGACTTCCGTCGAATTCGTCGCCCCGGCCACCCCGGTCGAGCAGGCGGTCGCCGATGCCTACGCCGAGGTCCTCGGCGTCGAACAGATCGGTGCCACCGACAGCTTCTTCGACCTCGGCGGCAACTCCCTCTCGGCCACCCGGGTCGCGGCGGCGCTGCGCGACCGCAACGGCTTCGACATCGAACTCGCGTGGTTGTTCAGCGATCCGACGGTGCGTGGTCTGGCCCGCAGGCTGGCCGAGGGCAACGCGGTGAGCAACGATGTGGTGATCACCCTCCGCGGCGAGGGTTCGCGGCCGCCGCTGTTCTGCGTGCACCCGGCCGGCGGCCTGGCGTGGTTCTACGGCGGGCTGGCACCGCACCTGCGGGATCGGCCCATCTACGGACTCCAGGACCCGCATGTGGTGACCGGAGAGCCGAGCGTGACCGACGCGCGGGTGCTGGCCCGGCGCTATGTCGAGGAGATCCGGCGGGTCCAGCCGCATGGCCCCTACCATCTGCTCGGCTGGTCGGTCGGCGGCGTGATCGCCCACGCGATGGCCGTACACCTCGTGGAACTCGGGCAGCAGGTCGCCTACCTGGGGATCATGGACTCCCGCCCGGAGGACGAACCGGTGATCGTCCACGACGTCCCCCAGCACGGGGAGCCGGTCGAGACGGCCGCGGCGGAGCCCGGGCCGGCGATCGAGCCGGACGCGTCCACCGTGGTCGACGTCCTCGGCGGTTGGCGGGATCTCTTCGATCTCGGCGACGACGTGCAGGCGTCCACCTCCGAGGAGGTCACCGCGATCATCCGGCAGCAGATCTCCGGCATGGGCCTGCTCGCGGAGGATCAGGTGGAACGCATCATGGACAGCTTCGAGTCCTCGACCCAGGTGGTCCTCGACTACCGGCCCGATGTCTTCGCCGGCGACATACACGTGTTCACCGCGACCGAGGACAAGGACGACCCGTCGACCCTGGCCGCGGCCTGGCGGCCGTTCGTCACCGGCGCCGTCGACAACGTCGACGTGGCCACCCACCACCTGGGGATGGCGAACGCCGACGCCCTAGCGGTCGTCGGACCGGCGCTCGATGCCCAGCTGTCGCAGGTCGACGGCGCCGGCGAGCGGACACCGGAATGAGGGGATTTGCGTGACATCATCGAACTGACCTCGCGTGAATCCGGGCGGCGAGCCACTACGTTCGACAACAACAAAGCAGGCGGGTGACGACAGTCGCCGTGCCGATGGAGAAAGGACACCCATGACGAACCCATTCGACGACGAGGACGGCCGCTTCTACGTGCTCGTGAACGACGAGAACCAGCACTCGCTGTGGCCGACGTTCGCCGACATCCCCGCCGGGTGGACCAAGGTCTTCGGCGAGGACAGCCGCGCCGCGTGCCTGGAGTACGTGGAGCAGAACTGGACCGACCTCCGGCCCAAGAGCCTCATCGAGGCGATGGAGGCGGACAAGAGCGGGGACGCCTGAGTCGGTGACGGGCCCCGACACTCGCGATCGCGAAAGTCGGTCGTGCTCGAATGTCGGGACAGTTGCACGTGGATAACAGGTAAAGAATCAACCCAGTGGTGACCTGTCGCAACTGCAGTCACAGCCGTAACATCGGATTGCAGCACAGTTACCGAAATTGTTGTGGAATATCCCACACATGTTGAGTCAGTGTTCTACTAGTTGAATGAGGTAGGGCACACTTGGTTGAAGGATCGCATGAGTACCAACGTCAGGGGAGGCGGGGACACAGCGATCGACGCTCCACGGGCGGGAAGGCAGTAATCATGGACCAGCTACTACTGGATGACATCCAGACACGAGGGGCGATCACGCCCCACCTGACCGCTGTTCGGCTGGGCGATGACGCTCTCACCTACGGTGAACTCGCCGATCGCGTCGAGGACTACGGCAGCGTGCTGGCCGAGTACGGTATGTCGCCGACCTCGGCGTTCTACGCCGCCCTGATGCACTGTATGCCGTCTCTCGTGGACATCGACCCGGTCGATTCCCGGTTGCAGGTCATCGGCGAGATCCAGGCCTGGCTCGGCCGCGAGCGCGGCGAGGTCGCCTCGGTCCGGCCCCGACTCCGCGCGGTCAGCTAGAGACCCGCACCGACATACCCGACGAGACCCGCCGACAGGCGGGTCTCGTTGTTTCTGCGGTCGTGCGACCGTGGCGGCGACAAGCGTGGCGGCGACAGGCCTCGAAGAATGCGCCCGCGGCTACAGTCCGGCGAGGAGCAGAACGAGGAAGAGGATCGGGCCGCCCACGATCACGCTGCCGGCGCCGGTCACGATGCCCGTGATCGCGCGACCGGTGCCCTTGCGCTCCGCGGGGGCGCGTCGAACCTGCCTGACGCCGACCGCGCCGGCGACGACGGCGATCAGTCCGAGGATCGCGCCCAGTCCCAGCAGGAGGGTCAGGGGTATGGAGATCAGCCCGGTGGTCAGCGCCAGTGAGGCTGCCGGTGCGACGGAACGGCCGCCGACGGGCCGGGTCAGGTACGGTGCCGAGCGCACCGGAAAGGTCCGCGCGGGCAGCGGCATAGCGGCAAGGGGTGCCCGTCCGGCGTTCTCCAGGTCCCAGAAGTCGCCCACCGGTGGTAGTGCGGCATGCTCTCGTGCCGGCAGCCGGCCCGCGTCGCGCGTCACCATCCGCGGTGACGATTCCGCCGCGGGCTCGACCTTGGTCGGCAGCTTCGGCGACGCGGGTACCGCAACGTGCAGGTCGACCCGCGTGCCGGTCGGTTCGGCCGCAGCCGGCAACTCGGTGTCGTCGAGATCGTTGACGAGCGGCCACCGCGCGTGCCGCTGGGTCACCGGTGGAGCGAACGGTTGGGTGGGTTGATCGGTACGCACGTACACCTCCTCGCCGCCCGGCTCCGGGTCGGAACCGCACCCGTCCGAGTGTAGGCGAGGAGGCGACGTACGCCGTGGGTCTAGTTGCCCTCTTGCTGGCCGCTGCCCATGCTGATCAGCTGCTGAATGGCGTCACCACTGAGCTTCCAGTCGCCGTCGACCTCGACGAAGCCGAGCTGGATGTCGACCGGCGTCGAAGAATGCGGGCTCTTCACCGCGACGGTCGCGGTGGCCTTGTCGCCGTCCTCGGTGACCTCCTTCACGGAGAACGCGTCGGGGGTGTATCCCGCGGCGGAGGCGCCCTTGGCGAAAGCCATCGCGGCCGGTTTGGTGGCCGGGTTGGTGACGTCGATGACCTGGTCGAGCTCCTCGGAGGAAGTGTTCGGGTCGATGGCCTGGCGCAAGGTTTCCTGTGCGTCGTCATTGCTGAGCCCGGTGACCTCGTCGACCGCGTCGCTGGCGGCGGTCTCGACCTGGCTCGCCGCGGACTCGACGGCGGTGGACACCGCGCTCGTCGCCTCGTCGACGGTGTCGGTGGACTCCGAACAACCGGTGGCGACGAACAAAGCGGCCCCGGCGAGGGTGACGGCAGCGACGGACTTCCGGATCTTCATGCGACTCTCCTCGATGCAGTTGTCTATCCGCGGCGCTTCTCCGCAGTGAGCCAACACTAACTCACCGGCCACCGGAATTAATCGGACCGCGGTCCGGTTATGGTCGATGTAACCATCACAAGGAGGCGCGACATGCAGTTCGGACTCTTCAGCGTCAGTGACATCACCACCGACCCGACCACGGGCACGACGCCCACAGAACACGAGCGGATCAAGGCGATCGTGGAGATCGCCAAGAAGGCCGAGGACATCGGGCTCGACGTGTTCGCGCTCGGTGAGCACCACAACGAGCCCTTCTTCTCGTCGTCGCCCACCACGACCCTGGCCTACATCGCGGCGCAGACCGAGCGCCTGCAGCTGAGTACCGCGACCACGCTGATCACGACCAACGACCCGGTCAAGATCGCCGAGGACTTCGCGATGCTGCAGCATCTGGCCGACGGGCGCGTCGACCTGATGCTCGGGCGCGGCAACACCGGTCCGGTCTATCCGTGGTTCGGCCAGGACATCCGGCAGGGGATCCCGCTGGCGATCGAGAACTACCACCTCCTGCATCGGTTGTGGACCGAGCATGTGGTGGATTGGGAAGGACAGTTCCGGACCCCGCTGACGTCCTTCACCTCGACGCCCCGCCCGCTCGACGACGTGGCACCGTTCGTCTGGCACGGTTCGATCCGCAGTCCCGAGATCGCCGAGCAGGCGGCCTACTACGGGGACGGGTTCTTCGCGAACAACATCTTCTGGCCCAACGAGCACTTCCAGCGGCTGATCAACTTCTACCGCGAACGGTACGAGCACTACGGCCACGGCAAGGCCCACCAGGCCATCGTCGGGCTCGGCGGACAGTTCTTCATCCGGCCGAAGTCGCAGGACGCGGTGCGCGAGTTCCTCCCGTACTTCGACAACGCGCCGGTGTACGGACACGGTCCGTCGCTCGAGGACTTCACCTCGCAGACGCCGCTGACCGTCGGCAGCCCGGCCGAGTTCGTCGACAAGACGCTGACCTTCCGGGAGACCTTCGGCGACTACCAGCGTCAGCTGTTCCTCGTCGATCATGCGGGACTGCCGCTCAAGACCGTGCTGGAGCAGCTCGACCTGCTGGGCGAGGTGCTGCCGGACCTGCGCGCCGGGTTCGCGGAGGGACGTCCCGACGACGTTCCCGACGCGCCGACGCACGCCTCGCTCGTCGCCGCCCGCCGGGAAACCGAACAGAATGTGGAGGTGTCCTCGTGACCGCCCTGCGGATCGTCGCGGTGAATGCCGGTCTCTCCGAACCGTCGTCGACGCGACTGCTCGTCGACCGGATGATCGCCGCCGTCACCGAAGGACTCGGGGCGGGCCGCTCGGACGTCGAGATCGTCGACCTGCGTGACCTCGCCGCCGACCTGGGACAGGCGATGACGGTCGGCTTCGCCTCGGGCCGGGCACGCGCGGCACTCGACGCGGTCGAGGGGGCCGATGCCCTGATCGTGGCGACCCCGGTCTTCAACGCGTCGTACAGCGGCCTGTTCAAGATGTTCTTCGATCTCGTCGACATCGACGCCATGTCGGGCAAACCGGTGCTGATCGGGGCGACCGGCGGCAGCCCGCGCCACTCGATGGTGCTCGACCACGCGCTGCGACCGTTGTTCGCCTACCTACGTGCCGTCGTCCTGCCGACCGGCGTCTACGCCGCGTCGGCGGACTGGGCGGGCGCCGGTGGGGACACCGCGTCGTTGAACGACCGGATCGGCCGTGCCGCAGCCGAACTCGTCTCGCTCCTCGGACCGAGGGGTGGCACAGGGCCGGGGAATGCCGCCGACGGGGAACCGCCGCGCGCGGCCGTGGCCGACGGCAGGCAGCAGGCGGTCGAGGCCGCGGGGATCGCGAACTTCGCGAGGTTGCTCGGAACGGCGTGACGCGTTCTCACTCGGGGGCGGCGCGCCCCGGGGTGTTGGCCCGGGCGCGCAGCCGTGAGTGCGGCAGCGGCGGCGCGGGCAGGTGCTGCGTCGAACCGACGTAACCCTGCACCTGCCCGAAGCGTTCGCTGCGCGCCTCCCACTGGTCCCGGAAGCCGACGATGTCGTCGTGTGTGCGCCCGATGAAGTTCCACCACATGACGATGTCCTCCGCCAGCGGTGCGCCGCCGAGGAAGATCACCCGGGCGTCGGTCTCGGCGACGTTGGTGAGCGTGATCCGCCTTGCGCCCAACCCGATGTAGCCCAGCTCGGTGCGGGCCAGCGGTGCGGCGTCGGCGCCGGCGACCTCGACGCTTCCGGTGTCGACGAGAATGCCGTGCTCGTGTTCGGGGTCGACGTCGATGTCGACGGCGGCGCCGGGTGCGAAGTCGAGCTGGGCGCCGGTCAACGGCGTGAACGTGTGCACCGGCGAGCGGGTGCCGAACAGTTCGCCGAGAAAGACCTTGGCGGTGACCCCGCCGAGGTCGAGAGCATCGGGCCGGTGGTGTGCGAAGTCGCGTGCGGTGTCGGCATTCTCGGCCGGCAACGCGACCCACAGCTGCACCCCGTGCAGGGTGGTGGTGTCGGGTGTCGAGACCTCGGTGTGCGCGATGCCGTGCCCGGCGGTCATGAGGTTGATCTCGCCGGGGCGGACCATCGCGTGGTTGCCCATCGTGTCGCGGTGCTCGACCTCGCCGGTGAACAGCCAGCTGACCGTCTGGAGTCCGGTGTGCGGGTGTGGAGGCACGTCCATCCCGCCGCTGCTCGCGACGTCATCGGGGCCGTAGTGGTCGATGAAGCACCAGGCTCCGATCAGCGAACGTGACCGCTGCGGGAGGGTCCGGTGCACCGTCATCGCGCGTGGGCCGCCGAGCGGTACGTCGCGCGCGGTCAGGACGTCCATGTGGAGGAGGCCCGAACCCGCGGCGACGCCGGCATCGGCATGGCACTCGACCTCGACCGGGTCCGTCTCGAGATTGCTCATGGAACCATTGTCCGCGACGACGGCACGGACGTCCGCGAACCCGGCGGAGATGGCGGTCAGACCAGCGTGGGGTTCTCGAAACGCATCGTGATCCGATCGACCGAGCTCGACATCAGGGCGTGCCGCCCCAGCTGCAGGGATCGGAGTTCGTCGGCGATGGGGTGGTCGCCGAGGGTCAGGCGCGCGCCGCCGATCCGGGTGCGGGTGCCGGTGGTCGAGGTGAGCCGCCACGGTGTCATCCGCGTGATCCCGTCCAGCTGCGAATAGGCGTGCAACACGGTGTCGGCGGTGGAGTCCGGGACCTTGAGCCCCGGCTTCACACTCAGGTCGGCGACGAGTGCGCCGTCGGACACGAGGCGGCCGCGTCTGGTGGCGGAGGAGTGATCGACCTCGAACTCGGCGAGTGTCTTCGGGAATCCCCAGATGCCGCGCCCGGCGGCCAGGGTGAAGTCGCCGTCGACGGGGAGCCGGTGCACCAGCGCACGCGCGTCCCCCTTCAGCAGGGAGCGCAATGCCCGGATCGGTGAGGCGGGTGGGGTGGTCGGATCCTCGACGAGGAAGCACACGCCGAACTCGTTGTACGGTCCGAGGTCGCCGTCGACGTAGTCGACGAACACGAGCATGCACATGGTGCGACCCGGTCGGATGCGCAACGGGCGAAGCGTCCCGGGCTGTGCCGATTCGGCGTCGATGGCCCGTGCCACGGCCCGGGTGTCGGCGGTGAAACCGGCGACGAAGCACCGTGCGTGCCGGATCTCGACCGGCATGGTCACCGGGGTGCCGAGTACATCGTGCGTCGAAGGTGCGCTCACCTGTTCTGCTCCTGCGTGTCGGGTCGGGTCTGGTCGGGGGGGGGGCTGGTCGGTTTGTCGCCGGCTGGCGCCGGCACGGTCACTCTTTTTAGAACATGTTCTAGTCTTGCATGCCTTCGCTCCCGGCGGGACCCATCCGGGTGGTGTCCCCAAGAATGTGGACACGCCAGCGGTCAGATCGGGACCAGTTGATGTAGTTTCGCGCTCCGACGGGTGATATGTCCGACTCGGCACGTAGCTTTGGTCGAGGTTTCAGTAACGTGAAGCTGAGTAAAGGCTGAGAGTCTCGCATGTGCCTCGTGGGGGTGTTGGTGAACGACGAGCAGACGACCTTGATCGACGAGGATTCGTCGGAGGGTCATGCAGCGATCCGGGTTGGAATGGTCGACGACCATCGGTCCCCGATCTGGGGAATCGAACGAGTGTTGGACCCGGTTTCGGACATCTCGTTGGTCTGCTCGGCGACGACGGTTGCCGGCGTGCTCAGTGTCATGCAGCTCGACGTGGTCCTGCTGGACCTCCGTCTCGACGACGGCACCACGCCTCGCGAGAACGTCAACGCATTGTCGGCGGCCGGAGTGGCCACCGTCGTGTACACCTCTGGAGAGCATCCGGCGCTGTTGAGATCGGCGGCGCGCGCCGGAGCGCTCGGCGTGGTGCTCAAGTCGGCGGACGAGTCGGTCATCATCGACGCCATCCGGGCGGCCGCCGACGGCCGGGCGGTCCTCACCACAGAATGGGCTGCCGCCATAGACGGCGACCCCGAACTGGCGACTGTCGACCTGTCGCCTCAGTTGCAGAAAGTGTTGGCGCTGTACGCGTCCGGCGAGACGTCGGCCCGAGTCGGGGCTGCTCTCGGGGTCTCCGCGGAGACGGTCAACGAGTACCTCAAGCGAATTCGCCAGAAATATGCGGACGCCGGGCGGCCGACGCGCACCAAGGTGGATCTCTTCAAGCGTGCCGTCGAAGACGGATGGCTCCCGGTGCCGCAGCGGTACCGGCACGAGGGACGGTCAACACCTGACGGGGCCTGGGGGCGAACGAAACATGGCTGACGGCATGGCAGCGGGAGTCGAGTCCCCATTTCTGGGTCTACCGACAGTTACTACGCCGTCTTAACGTTGGAACAGATTGATTTGGGGCGTCGGGGACACACGAGATAGCGCCGGTCTGAACAGGGGATGGGAACAATGACGGTCACTTCAGATATCTTCCGAGCCAGGACGGCGGCCGCACCGCGGCACGGAGTCGTGCCACGGCAACGTTCCAAGCCGGTTGATTACCTGGTTCCCGTCGAACGCTCAGCGGCAGTGACACGTCCGAGTCTGTCGGACCGGGAGGTCGAGGTTCTGCTCGCCTGGCTAGCCGCCGAGTCCAAAGAAGATGCCGCCGCACGACTCTTCATCTCGGCGTCCACGGTGAGCACGCACCTTGCGCGCATCCGGGCGAAGTACACCGCGGTCGGGCGAAGTGCGCCGACGAAAACCCACCTTTTCGCGCGAGCACTCCAGGACGGTTACACCGGTCTCGACCAGTGGTGAGGCCTGGCCCTCGAATACTGAGCGCTCAGCGCAGGTCGCGTTCGATACGCGGCCAGGTCCGGTACAGGTCGTCCTGCCAGTAGCCCCATGAGTGGGTGCCGGTCGGGCGGAAGTTCACCTCGACCGGGACGTCGAGCGCACGCATACGCTCGACCATCTGCCGGGTGCAGATGTCGATGGCGACCTCGATCCCGCCGCCCACGATCGCCTGGTTCGCCAGCGTGAAACCGTCGCCCGCGATACTCGGGTCGGTCAGCTGCTCGTGGACACCCGGTGCTCCCGTCCCGGTCGTCATGTAGACCTTGCTGCCGCGCAGTTTCGCCGCGTTCAGGTACGGATCGTTGGCTCGCCAGCCGGGACCGTCGAGCGGGCCCCACATGTTGGTCATGTCCGCTTGACCGCGGTCCTCGACGACCAATCGGATGTACTGCTGGCCGGCCGGGTCGCTGGTCCGAGCGCACCCGCTGAAGGCGGCGACGGATCGGTACAACCCGGGGGCGGCGATGGCGAGATTGAGCACCGAGGTCCCCGCCATCGAGATCCCCGCGATCGCGTTGACGCCGGTGGTGTCGAACTCGTCGTCGATCAGGGGCGGCAGTTCCTTCGTGAGGAAGGTCTGCCATTTGTTGCGGCCGAGAGCGGGATCGTCGCGCTGCCAGTCGGTGTAGTACGAGTAGGCGCCACCGATCGGGGTGACGACATAAGCGTGCCGGTCGGCGAAGTACCGCTTGTAGGTGGTCCGTGCGTCCCAGGTCGCGGAGTCCTCCCCGCCACCGGCGCCGTTGAGTAGGTACAGGGTGGGTGCCGGCCGGGTCCGATCCCGTGGCGTGAGCACCGTGACCGGGACCGTGCGGTTCATCGAGGCGGAGTGGACGAGCAGCGTCACCTGCTGCGGGTCATCGGTGTAGGAGTCGACGACGCGGGAACCGTCGGGGGACGACGGGGTGGCGGCCGCCGGCGCCCCGGGAGCGGTCGCGAGGCCCGCGATGACCGCACCCACCGTCAGCAACCCGGCGAGGACTCGCCACCCGCCGAGATGTCGCTGCCGCTGTTCCCGACGACCGATTCCGTTCACATCGCACCTACTCGTTCTCGAGATCCCGTCGGATCGGACGCGCCGACGTGCCGGCCCCACAGTCTATGGATCGCCCGCACACAGAAGAACGATACGAGCGGAGATCGCCAGGGCTGTCACCCGAAGGATCGAATTCTCGCCGGCCTAGAGGGCGACCTGGGCGAGGATCGGTGTCGTCGGCTGCGGCGAACCGCCGGCCGGTTCGATGGTGACCGCGAGCACGCTCGACCCGCGCACGTCGTCCACCACCACCGGGGCGGTGTCGTCTCCGGGGATCAGCCCGGCCGGCACCGGCTGCGGTGCACCGCCCACCAGCCACAACTGATACGTGCTGTCGGCCGGGATGGGCGTGCGCAGGTCCCGCAGGAGCGCGACCGCCTGGTCGGCCGATTCGGACGTCACCACCGCGATGGTGCCCCGGTCGTCGGCCAATGGCTCGACGCTCACGGACGCGTCCGCGGCGGTGAGTACCCCGAGCACCTCACGCTGGGAGTCGCTGAGCGCCGTCGACGAGGTGGACGACTCGGGGGCGGTGGTGCGACCGATGAGCACGCCTGCCCCGAGCGCCACGGCCACGGTCACCGCCGCGGCCGCCAGGATCGCCGTTGCGCGTGCCGGGCGCCGCGCGGTTCCACCCGATCGATGCTGTCCGTGGCGCGAGTCGCGGGGCCGCAATTCGACCGGCGGCGGCGGCGCGAGGTCGCTCTCGCCGGATCGGCCCGTTCCCGCGGGTGCGACCGGCGGGACGGGATCGACCGCGGCGGCCGGGTTCTGCGGGCCCGGATCGATGCCCGAGGGTACGTAGGCCTCCGGGGTCAGCGCCGCACCCTCGAAGACGTGCTGCAGCACCCGGTCCCGGAGTTCGGGCGGTGCGTCGAGCGCATACGTCGTCGCGAAACCCGCCATGGCCGCCTGGATGTCGGCGATCTGGGCGTCGTGTTCCGCCCGCTCGTGGGGTGGAAGTGCGGCGAGTTCTGACTCGACGCGTCTGGTCTCGTCGGGGGTCAGCGCGCCGACGGCGAACAATTCGACGTGGTCGTCGAGCCAGGTGGCCCCGCGGTCCCCGGTCGTATCGGATGTGGTCATTGTGGGATCAGGCGTCCTCGTGCGTCTTCAGGCAGGTTCTCAACCGACGCAGGCCATCTCGAATCCGAGATTTGATGGTGGGCAAGGGGGTATCGGTGTGCCGGGCGACCTCGGGATAGGTCAGGCCCCCGAAATACGACATCTCGATGCAGCTCCGTTGCAGTTCCGTGAGCGTGCCGAGACATGTTCGTAGCGTACGCGCCTCGTCGGTCTGCACAACGACCTCGAGCGGTATGTTCCGCGGTGTCTCCACCGAGACCGCGCCGTACTGCGACATGCGCTGTTGCTGCAGCTCCTCGGATCGGACGCGGTCGACGGCCCGCCGGTGGGCGATGGTCATCATCCATGTGATGACCGAACCGCGCCCGGGCTGGTACTCGCCGGCCTTCTGCCAGTACTGCAGGTACGCCTCCTGGACGATCTCCTCCGCGTACTGACGGTCCCGCACGACGCGGAACGCGAGTCCGTAGATCCGTGAACTCGTGCGGTCGTACAGCGTGGAGAACGCGGTCCGATCGCCTGTCGCGGCTGCGGCCAGCAACTCCCGCAGCATCTGTGCTTCGCCCCCGCGTCCGTGGTGCGCGTCGGTGGCCGCGCTGCCATCGTCCGGTGTCACGGTTCCACGGTAACGAAGACGTAGGGATTTCTCGGGTGATCGTCGATCCCGGGGCTACCGATCGCGAATCCATGGATCACTGACCTGCAGATCACCGGTTGGCGGCGCGGCGGTACAGGATGAGCGAGGCGGGTATGCACACCGCCAGTATGACCAGTGCCGATCCCACCGAGTATCCGACCGCGTGGTCGGCGACCCATCCGGTGGCCTCGGGGAAGGTCGGCGGTGCCTCGTTGCCGAAGAGCTGCCGGGACGCGGTCGCCACTGCCGTCACCGGATTCCACTCGGCGATCGCGCGCAGCGGACCCGGCAGGCTCTGGGCGGAGATGAACGCGCTCGACAGGAACGTGACCGGGAACATCCACAAGAACCCGATGCTCTGTGCGGCTTCGACATTCGGCGCGGCGAGACCGGTCACCGCACCCACCCACGCCATGGCGAGCGCGAACAGTCCGATGATGCCGAAGGCGAGGGCGGCGTCGCCGGCACTGCCCTGGACCCGCCAGCCGATCGCGAGCCCGCACGCGACCATCACCGCGAGGCCGACGACGCCCAGGAGCATGTCCGAGGTGACACGGCCGCTGATGACGCCCAACCGGGACATCGGTAGCGACCGCAGCCGGTCGACGATGCCGTCGGAGGTGTCGTTGGCCAGGCCGACCGTGGTGAAGGCGGCGTTGAAGACGACGGTCTGCGTGAAGATGCCGGCCATCAGGAATTCCCGGTAGGAACCCCCGCCGAAGGTCGCGCCGAAGACGTAGGCGAACAGGAAGACGAACATCAGCGGCTGGATGGTGGCACTGATGAGCAGGGTGGGAATTCGCTTGACGGTGAGCAGGTTCCGCTCGACCAGCACTGCGGTGTCAGTGAGCATGGAGTCGATCCGTTCGGGTCGTCGGGGCGTGGGAGAGATCGGGATCGGCGTCGGCCACCGTCGGGATGACGGTGGTCTCGGCATCGGCCGTGGCCGATGTTTCGCCGTGGTCACTGCCGCCATCGTTGTCCGGCGTGTCCCGCTCCGTGAGGGCCAGGAACACATCGTCGAGGGTCGGCGTCGCGACGGTGGCGTCGACGACGACGATTCCGACGGCGTCGAGCGCCCGGACGGCGGCGACCGCGCTGCGGCTCCCGTCGCTGACCGGCAGGGACCACCGTGAGTTGTCGGTGTGTGCCGGGTCGGGGCGATCCGACTCGTCGAGTCGTTCGGGCATGCCGAGTCCGACCTCGGCGAGGGTCGTGGCGACCAGCTCGTCGTGAGCGGTCCCGTCCGAACGCACCTCGATGGTGAGGATCGACGCACCGGTGGAGGCCTTGAGGTCGGCGGCACTGCCCTGGGCCCGGATCGTCCCGTGGTCGATGACGGTGATCTCGTCGGCCAGGGCGTCGGCCTCTTCCAGGTACTGCGTCGTGAGCAGGACCGTCGCGCCGTTCGCGACCTGTTCGGTGATGACCTCCCACATCTGGCGTCGCCCACGGGGATCCAGCCCGGTCGTCGGTTCGTCGAGGATGACCAGGGACGGTCGGTTGATCAGGGCGCCGGCGAGATCGAGCCGCCGGCGCATGCCGCCGGAGTAGGTACGCATCGGGCGGTCGGCGGCGTCCTGCAGGGCGAGGTCGGCGATCAGTTCGCGCGCCCGTGCCGAGGCCTCGCCCCGGGAGAGTCCGTACAGCTGACCGACCATCCGCAGGTTCTCGAAGCCGGTCAGGTTCCCGTCGACGGCGGCGTACTGCCCGGACACGCCGATGATCTTGCGGGCTGCGCCGGGATCGGCGAGCGCGTCGACACCGTCGACCACGACGCTGCCCTCGTCGGGCTTCATCAGCGTCGCCACCGCGCGGACGGTGGTGGTCTTGCCGGCTCCGTTGGGGCCGAGCAGCGCGTGCACGGTGCCGGCGGGCACGGTCAGGTCCAGGCCGTTGAGGGCATGGACGCGGCGACCCCGGCCGAACAGCCCGGTGCGGAACGTCTTTCGCAGGCCGCGCAGCTCGAGGGCGTTGCGGGCGGGGGAGACGCCATCGGTGGACGTCTCGCCGGGAGTCGTGACCGGACCGGACGGCGACGCCGTGGTCCCCGGAGTGGTTTCGGCCGACGTGGTGTCAGCCATACTGTGCCGCCCCATGTGTGACCTCCCTTTCACTGTTCTGCGAACGTTCCATCGCGCGGATCAGGCTGGCGGGCCGCATGTCTCGCCAGTTCTCCTCGACGTACTCGAGGCACTCGTCGTGACCCGACGGACCGAACACGACGGTCCAACCGTCGGGGACGGGGGCGAAGTCCGGCCACAAGGAATGCTGGTTCTCGTGATTGACGAGGACGCGGAAGGTCCCCGCGGTGTCGTCGAACGGGTTCGTCATGATTCCTCCTCCTGTGCTGCGATTCCCGGTGTGCCCGGGTCAGATTCGATCGGGCCTGATTCGATTGCGGTCAGCCACTCGGAGACGTTCTCCGGCAGCAACATGCGTGCGTGGGTGCTGGTCGCCTGGACCTCGACGACGCGACCGGTGACCTTGCTGCGCCAGTCGGCGACCGCCGGCGGGCCGTCGTGCGCGTCCACGGTCGCGGTGACGAAGGTGAGGTCGCCGTCGAAGACCCGGGGTCGCCAGTTCCGGGCGAGTGGGGACGCGTGGCGGAACACCTCGTGCACGGTCGTGAGCGTCTCCTCGGACAAGCCGCCGAGCGCGCCGCCCGCCGCGGAGATGACGCGGAACGCGTCCGCGACCGAAGGCTCGGTGCCCTCCTCGCCACCGTCGGGGACGTCGAGTCCGAACTCGCGCATGAGTTCTGCGATCGACGCCTCGGTGTCGAGGTCGGGCCGTTCGGCGACGACGTAACTGTCGAGCACGACGAGTTGCTCGACGGTCTCGCCGGCCTCCTGGAGTTGCACGGCCATCTCGTGGGCGATCAACCCGCCCAGCGACCATCCGAGCAGGTGGTACGGCCCCTCCGGTGACACCGTGCGCAGCTTCGCCACGTACACCTGGGCGAGGTCGGCGATCGTCTGCGGGCACGGATCACCGGCGAACGCCGGGTGCTGTAGGCCGTAGACCGCGCGGTCGGCAGGCAGGTGGGGCAGCAGGGAGGTGAAGCTCCAGGACAGTCCGATCGCCGGGTGGACCACGAAGAGCGGTGGGGGAGCATCGCTTCCGGCGTCGCTGCTGGTGCGGCGCAACGGCAGGAGGGTGTCGAGACCGGAGGCCGACGGTCCGGTGTCCCCGTCGGAGTGCGCCCCTCCGTCGAGCAGCTCGGCGAGTTCGGCGGGACTCGGGGCCCCGAACAGCGATTGCGCCGCCAGGTGCTGTCCGGTGAGCTCGCTCAGCTTGCCGGTCACGGCGGTGGCCATCAGGGAGTTGCCACCCAGGTCGAAGAATCCGTCGTCGGCACCGATGGCATCGAGGTCGACCTCGAGCACCTCCGCGAAGACGCGGGCGATGGTCGTCTCGGTCCCGGGGGCCGGCGCCCGGCCCGAGGCGGAGACGGCCGGGGTCGGCAGCGCCGCGCGGTCGAGTTTGCCGGTGGGGGTCAGCGGAATGTTCTCGAGCACGGAGACGGACACCGGCACCATGTGCCGCGGCAGCCGTCGTCCCACCCGGCGCCGCAGGTCGGCGGGATCGGGTTCGTGCCCGCGCGTCGCGGTCACGTAGCTGCGCAGGATCGCCTGGGCCCCGGTGCCGTCCACGAGTGTCACGGCGAAGTCGACGTCGGGTTCGGCGGCGAGCGCGTCGTCGATCTCACCCAGTTCGATGCGGAATCCGCGGACCTGCACCTGGGAATCGCTGCGGCCGACGTAGACGAGCTGCCCGTCGTCGGTCCAGCGGACCAGATCGCCGGTGCGGTACATCCGTTGGCCGGCGAACCTGGGCCCGGTGACCATCGGAGCCGGGACGAATCGGACCGCGGTGAGGCCGGGCCGACGGTGATAACCGCGCGTGAGCTGCACGCCCGTCAGGTACAGGTCGCCGGTGACGCCGGGCGGCACCGGATGCAGCCGATCGTCGAGGACGAGCGCGCCGACGCCGTTGTTCGGCGTGCCGATCGTCAGCGGCGTGTTCGGGGTCAGCGACCGGCTGCCGGTCGTGATGATCGTCGTCTCGGTGGGTCCGTAGACGTTGATCATCGTGCGACCGGGCGACCAGCGCCGCACGAGGTCGGTTCCGTAGGCCTCGCCACCGACCGCGAGTGCGCGCAGTGACGGCACGGCGGCGGGGTCCATGCTGGCGACCGCGGCGGGGGTGATGAACGCATGCGTCGCATGGCGCGTCCTGATCACATCGCTGAGCGCGGTGCCGCCGTAGACGTGGGGTTCGACGATGGTCAGTGCCGACGAACCGGCCAGCGCGAGCAGCATCTCCAGCACGGAGGCGTCGAAACTCGGTGAGGCGAAGTGCAACACGCGGGACGTGGGTCCGGGGTTCATCCGTTCCGCGAGTTCGTCGTGCACCGCGCGCAACCCGCTGTGCGGGACCAGGACGCCCTTGGGCTTACCGGTCGATCCCGACGTGTAGATGATGTAGGCCAACTGATCCGGGCGGATCGTCGACGCCCGCTCGGCGTCGGTGATCGGCGCCGGCGAGGAGTGCTTCATGCGGGTCCGGGTCGACGCGGCGTCCAGTACGAGGGTCGGTACCTCGCTCCCGGCCGAGCTCTCCGCGATGCGTTCCCACGACGACGAGGTCGTCACGACCAGTTGCGCGCCGCTGTCGTCGAGCATGTGCGCGATGCGGTCGGCGGGATACTCGGGGTCGATGGGAACGTATGCGGCGCCGGCCTTCACGATCGCCCAGATCGCCACCAGGGAGTCGATGGAACGGCTGATCGCCATCGCGACCACCGGTTCGCGGGACGACCGGACGTCGGGTCCCTCGGTGCCCGGCTCGTCGTCCGAGCGCGAGTAGGCCCCCACCCCGCGGCCCAGGAGGACCCGGGCCAGCCGGTTCGAGCGGGCGTCGAGTTCGGCGTAGGTGAGCGTCTCGGGGCCCTCGCCGTCCGCGGTGGGCTGCCCGATCGCGGCGAGCCCGTCGGGGTGCCGCCGCACCGCATCGGCGATCAGCACGTCCAGCGTCGTCGGTGCGTTGCCGCGCGGTCCGAGAGCGGGGGTGCGCTCGGCCACCTCGAGGGGGTCGGTGATGCGGATGTCGCCGATCGCGCGTCCGGGGTCGCCGAGCATGCCGCGCAACACGCGCATGAGCCGCGTTCCCAGCATCTGGGCGTCGTCGTGGCCGTATCGCGCCGCGTCGTAGGTGATCTGGACGGCGGCGTCGGTGTCGGAGTCGGTCGCGCCCAGGCCGGTGACGGTGAATTGCAGGTCGAACTTGGCGGCGAGGGACTCGAATTCGGCCACCTCGGCCATCAGGTCGTCGTCCATCGGAACGGCGGTCCCGGCGAGGGAATCAGCACCGCCCTCCGGGGTCGGCGCGCCACCGGCGAAGTCGTGCACCGACAACGCCACCTGGAAGAGCGGGTGTCGACCGTGCGCGCGTTCGGGATTGAGCGCGGTCACGATGTCGTCGAAGGGCACCCCGCGGTGATCGAGGGCGTCGATGTCGGTGTCGCGGGTCCGGCGGACCAGTGCGGCGACGGTCTCCGCGCTGCGCAGGTGGCTGCGCAGCGGCACCATGTTGACGAACATGCCGACCACGCCGCTGTAGTCACGGTCGACGCCGGTCATCCCGGTGCGGTTGTCGACCGGACTGCCGATGACCAGGTCATCGCCGACGCCCAGACGGTGCAGCAGGATCGCCAGTGCGGTGTGCAGGACGGAGAACGGCGTCGTCGACTGTTCACGGGCGAAGGCGGTGAGGCCCGCCCGGGTGTGTGCCGGGAGCGGCAGACTCACCGACCGGGCACCCGAACCACGTCTGCCGCCGCCGACCGGTTCCACCGTGCTCTCGGCGGGAGCACCTGCCAGGTGATCGGTCCAGAATCCCAGCTCGTCGGTCGCCGCGGGCGCCGTCGCACTCTCGACGGCGTGGTCGCGATAGTCGAGAGCGGCCGCATCCCAGGTCTCGGCGCGGCCGGCGCGTCGTTCTCGGTAGGCCTGCGCCAGGTCGCCGACGAGGGTCGGCAACGACGCGCCGTCGGCGGCGATGTGATGCACGACGAGCAAGAGGATGTGCGTCGCGGTCTCGCCACGCGCACCGGGGTCGGCGACGACCGTGGCACGCAAGGGCGCCTCGGTGGTCGGGTCGATGGGCGTCGACGCGAGGCGCGCGATCTCGCTCATCAGCGCGTCGGGGTCCGCGGGGACGACGGGGGTCAGCGAGCCGACGACGGCCGCGGGATCGTCGAGCACCCGGCCCGTCGGTGTCCCGTCGACCGCCTCGAAGACCGTCCGCAGGCTGGTGTGCCGGGCGACGACATCGGTGAGTGCACCGCGGAGGGCCGCGAGATCGATGTCCCCGGTCAGTCGCAGGACGAAGGGCATCAGGTACTCGGTCGACCCGGGGTCGGCCGCCGCCAGCGACCACAGGCGGCGCTGGACCGGCGCGAGCGGGAATGTCTCCCGTCGGACCGGGCGACCCGACGACTCGTCGGACTCCGCGGTCGGTACCCAGTCGGCCGGCAGGCTGATCAGGTCCGCGAGGGCTTCGGCGGTCGGGTGGTCGAAGACGTCCCGGACGCGGAGGCGACCGTCGGCCGACACCCGGTTGATCCGACTGACCAGGGTGGTCGCCTGCAGCGAGGTGCCACCCAGCAGGAAGAAGTCGTCGGTGGCTCCGATCTCCTCGCGGGCGAGGCCGAGCACGTCGGCGACGATGCCGACCAGTGCGGTCTCGGCATCACCGCGCGGTGCGCGACCGACGGACGACATGCTGCTCGCCGACGGCTCCGGCAGTGCCCGATGGTCGAGCTTGCCGTTGCCGGTCAGCGGGATCTCGTCCAGCACGACGATCGCGGACGGGACCATGTGGCGCGGCAGGCGGCTGCGGACCGACTCCAACACCTTTGCGCTGTCCAATGTTTCCGGGGCGTCTGCAGTGCCGGCCGCCCCGCCCGACCGCGTCACGTAACCGACCAGGGTGGCCGATGCGCTCTCGCCGCGGACGACGGTGGTGGCGAAGTCGATTCCGTCCACGGCCGCCAGTGCCGCACTCACCTCGTCGAGTTCGATGCGGAAACCGCGGACCTTCACCTGGTTGTCACTGCGACCGTGGTAGGTCAGCGCGCCGTCGGCGTCGCGGTGCACGATGTCACCGGTGCGGTACATGACGGCGCCGTTTCCGTCGGGGGAGGCCACGAACCGGCCGGCGGTCAGACTGCGGCGCCCCAGGTAGCCCCGTGCCACTCCCGGCCCGCTGAGGTAGAGCTCGCCGGGGACGTGGTCGGGCAGCGGGCGCAACCGGTGGTCGAGGACGAGTGCGGTGCACTCGTGGACCGGCGTGCCGATGGTGATCGGCTCACCCGGGCGCAGCGGCGCCGACATCGTCGCGACGATGGTCGTCTCGGTCGGCCCGTAAGAGTTGATGTAGCGACGGCCGGTTCCCCAGCGCGCCACCAGTTCCGGGGTGCTGGCCTCGCCGCCCACACCGAGGGTCCGCAGGTGCGGGAGCGGATGGGGTGCCGCGGCGGCGAGCGCCGACGGCGTGATGAACGCGTGGGTCACCTTGCGCTCGTCGAGGAACTCGACGAGTTCGTCGCCACCGTAGATCGTCGTCGGTGCCACCACCATCGTCGCGCCGGACTCGACCGCGAGGAGGAACTCCAGCATCGATGCGTCGAACGAGGGGGAGGCGAACAGCAGGGTGCGATCGCCGGGGCCGACCTCGTACCGCTCCCGCTGGGTCTGGGCGAACGCGGCCAGGCCGCGATGGGAAACGCTGACGCCCTTCGGTTTTCCGGTGGAGCCGGAGGTGTAGACGATGTAGGCGATCGAATCCGGGTGCCGGGCCGGGGGCCGGAAGCCCGCGCGCTCTCCGGTGCGCAGATCCTCCGGGGTCAGCCACCAGATGTCGTGCGGCACATCGCGACGGTGGTCGGCGCTGCTGATGCCGAGGATGGCGCCCGAATCGGCGATCATGTGGGCGATCCGCTCGGCCGGGTAACGCATGTCGACCGGCAATGCGGCCGCGCCCGCCTTCGTCACGGCCCATGTGGCGACCACCGATTCCAGGCTGCGATCGACGGCGATCGCGACCACGTCCTCGGTGCCGACCCCGAGATCGCGCAGGGTGAGTGCCCAGCGCGTGGAGATCCGATCGATCTCGGCGTAGGTCAGCGTGCGGTCTCCGTCCTCGACCGCCACGCGATCGGAGTGGTCGATGACGGTGTCGGCGAGGATGTCGGCAAGATGCCTCGGCTCGATCGAGCCGTGGTCGCGGACCTTGGGTTCGGCGGCGGCCGCGAGATCGGCCGCCCCGGTGAGGTCGTCGAGAGGTGTCGACGGATCCGCGGCGACCGCGCGTGCGAGATCGACGAACATCCGGGCCAGTTCGCTGACGCGCTCGCGCGTGTGGACATCGGTCGCATAAGTGAACCGCGCGCGCCCATTGCGGATTCGCAGTTCGAGGTCGAACCGGGCGGCCGCGGTCTCGATCTCCTCGGCGACGACCTGCAGGCCGGGCAGATCAACCCTGGTGTGGTCCGGTTCGAGGGTGTCAGAGACCCCGGCGTCGAACGCCAGCGCGATCTGGAATATCGGATGCCGGTCCGTGCGAGGCGGATTGAGCATCGAGACGATCTGCTCGAACGGCATGTCGGCGCCCGCCAGCGCGTCCAGGTCGCGGCTGCGGACGGAGTCGAGCAGGGCCGCGAACCCCTGGCTCCCGTCGACCGGGGTCCGGAGGACGACCGAGTTCACGAACATGCCGACGATGTCGGCGAGCCGGGGATCGGCGCGTCCGGCGACGGGGGTGCCGATCACGATGTCCGACGCCGAACCGGCGACATGAACCTCCGGGTCGGCGTTCAGCCGATGCAGCAGCGCGGCGAACACCGCATGCACGCACATGAATTCGGTCGCCCGGCCGCCGCCCAGTGCGGACAGGCGGCTGCGCAGTTCGGCGTCGAAGTCGACCTCGACCACGCCCGCGGTGCGGGCGGACCCGCTCGGCGCGTCGGGCACGAGGATCGGACCGACATCGATCCCGTCCAGGTCCTGTCGCCACCGGTCGGCCAGATCGGTCCGGGTCTCGAGGTGATCGGCCTGCCAGCGCAGGTAGTCGCGATAGTCCAGGGCCGGCGGAGCGGCGGTGACCGCGGCTTCGGTACCGTTCTCGGCCGCCGTCCGCAGTTCGGCGTAGGCGGTGGTGATGTCGCGGTGCAGCGGCACCATCGACCAACCGTCGGCCGCGATGTGGTGGATGACGAGGGTCAGCTTGTGATGCGCGGTGTCACTGTCGATCCGGTGCAGCGCGACGCGCAGCGGTACGTCGACGGTCAGGTCGAACGGACGACGCGCCAGCGCCTGCGCCTGGGCCGGCCACTCCGCCGAAGTCGTCTCGACGACGGTGAGTTCGGTCTGCACCTCGTCGGTGGGACGTACGTCCAGGTCGGGGCGCCCGTCGTGCTCGGGATAGACGGTGCGCAGCATCTCGTGGCGGTCGACGGCGTATCGGAGCGCGCCGGAGAGGGCGTCCACGTCGAGATCGCCACGCAGATCCAGCGCGAAGGCGATGGCGTAATCGGCTGTCGACGAACCGTTGTCGGAGTCGGCTAGACCCGGATCGGCCTCGGCACCGCCCGCGAGCTGGTTGAGGAACCAGAGCTGCTGCTGCGCGGGTCCCGGTCGCGCCGGGCTGTCCGGATCGTGCCGGAGGTCGGCGAGCGTCCGCGCCTCGACGAGGGCGGTGTCACCCTCGTCGGCGCCGCCGAGCCGGGCGATGCCGGCGACGGTCGAGTGGTCGAAGACCTCGCGGACGGGGATTCGTCGCCCGGTGAGACTCTCGAGTGCGCCGACGATCTGGGTCGCCAGCAACGAGTTGCCGCCGAGATCGAAGAAGTCATGATCGCGGCCGATGGTGCCCGGCTCCAGCTCGAGACGCTCGGCGATCAGATCGGCGACTGCCTGCTCCAGGGGGTTGCGCGGCGCGACGAACGCCACGTCGCCGTCCACCGATCCCGGCTCCGGCGCGGGCAGTGCCCGGAGGTCGACCTTGCCGATCGGGGTCGTGGGGATCTCGTCGAGCTCGATGATCGTCGACGGGATCATGTGCCGCGGCAGGCGCTGTGCCAATCGGTCTCGCACCGCAGCGGCCTGCCCGTGGGCGCCCGCGGTCACGGTCACGTAGGACACGAGATGGGCGCGGTCGCCCTCGCCGTGCGTGGTGGTGACCGCCGCCCGCACCGACTCGTCGGCGACCAGGGCGGCGTCGATCTCACCGAGTTCGATGCGATGCCCGCGGATCTTGGTCTGATGGTCGGCCCGCCCGCGGAACTCGAGTTCGTGATCGGAGGTCCACCGGACGAGGTCGCCGGTTCGGTACATGCGCTCGCCGGGATCGCCATAGGGGTTGGCGATGAAGCGTTTGGATGTCAGCGGTCGGACGCCGTGGTACCCGCGGGCGAGATGCTCACCGGCGATGTACAACTCGCCGATCGCGCCGGGGGCGACCGGACGCAGGCGCTCGTCCAGGACCAGCGCGGAGATGCCGCGGATGGGCCGGCCGATGGTCAGCGTCGTGTAGTCGGGACTGATCGGCGGCGACACCGCGGCCACCACGGTGGTCTCGGTGGGACCGTACGCGTTGAACAGCTTCGGGCCGGTCGACCAGGTGCGGACCACCTCGGAGTTCGGGTGCTCGCCGCCGATGACGAGTGCCTCGAGATCGGGGACGTCGTCCGGGGACATGGTCGTCAGCACCGACGGGGTCAGGAACGCGTGCGTGATCCGCGCATCGCGCATCAGCTCGGCGAGTTCGGTGCCGCCGACGATCCCCGGCGGCACGATGTGCATGGTCGACCCGGCGGAGATCGCCATCAGGATCTCGAGTACCGACGCATCGAAACTCGGCGACGCCATGTGCATCGTCCGACTGGTGGGCGTGATCCCGTACTGCGTGACCTGTTGCGCGCCGAAGTCGGCGAGTCCGCGGTGGCTGACGACGACGCCCTTGGGCGTGCCGGTGGTCCCCGATGTGTAGATCAGGTAGGCGGGCTGGTCGACGTCGAGGACGCCTCGTCGCTCCGAGTCCGCGATGGGCTCCGTTGATTCGGCTTCGACCCATTCGCGGATCGCGGGGTCGTCGAGGACGACTGTGCTCAGAGCGGGCCCGGCGCCGGGATCGGACGACCGATCGGTGACGAGCAGTCGTGCGCCCGAGTCGGTCAGCATGTGTTCGATGCGGCCGGACGGATACGCGGGATCGACCGGGAGCCAGGCGGCTCCGGTGCGGGCGATCGCCCACATCGCGACAATCCACTCGACACTGCGCGGAAGTGCCACGGCCACATGGTTTTCAGGCCCGGCGCCACCGTCGATGAGCGCCCGCGCCAGCTGGTTCGACGCCGCGTCGAGTTCGCGGTAGGTCAGCGACCGGGTGCCGTCGGTGACCGCGACGCGGTGTGGCGAGGACTCCGCGGCCGCCGACAGCAGCCGGGTGAGGTGTTCGACCGGACGGCGGCCTTCGCCGACTGCCGGGACGAGATCGAGACGCTCGTGCAGGTCGAGCACCGGCAGGTCGCCGATCGGGGCGCTCGGGTCCGCGGTCGCCGCCTCCAGCATGCGGACCAGGCGCGAACCGAGTCCGGCCACCGTGTCCCGGTCGAAGAGAGCGGTGGCGTAACCGATCTCGAGGGTGAGGCCGGCGGGCTCGCCGGTCGCCCCGCGCACCTCGGTGAACGTGAACTGCAGATCGAAGGTGGTGCGACCGGTGTCCACGCGGGATGCGGTCGCCGAGAGCCCGGCGAAGTCGAGCCGGATGGCGGAACGGTCCTCCAGGGCCATCGACACCTGGAAGTACGGGTGGACATTGCCCGAACGGGCCGGGTTCAGTTCGGTCACCAGCCGGTCGAACGGCATGTAGGCGTTGTCGAACGCGTTCAGATCGGTTTCCCGGACACTTGCCACCAGGTCGGCGAACGGCAGGTCCTTGTCGACGACGGTGCGCAACGCCAGCGTGTTGACGAACATGCCCACGAGATCGTCGAGGTCGGCGTCGCCGCGTCCGGACACCGGTGTGCCGATGATGACGTCCGAGGACTGCGCGAGGGAACGGAGCAGGACCGCCACCGAGGCGTGGAGCACCATGAAGACCGTGGCGTCGGCCTCGGTAGCGATGGTCCGGATCGCGCCGTAGGTGTCGGGGCCGATGGTCGAGGTCACCGACGATCCGGACCGGCCGGTCACCTCTGAATCCCGGCTTCGGGGACGGTCCAGGGGCAGCTCGGTCTCGCTCGGCGCCCCGTCGAGGGTGTCCCGCCAGAACTCGAGTTCGGCTGCGGCATGCGGACTCTCGTCGAGCCATGCGTGACGTGCGGCGCTGGTCTGCGAGTAGGAGACCGGCAGCTGCGTCCATTCGGGCTCGATGCCGTCGCGGCGGGCGCGGTAGGCCGTGGCCAGGTCGCCGGCGAGGGGGGCCAGCGACCAGCCGTCGGCCGCGATGTGATGGATGACCATCGTGAGTCGATGATCGTCGTCGGCGGTTCGGACGAGGCGCGCACGGACGGGGATCTCGGCGGCCAGATCGAAGGGGAGCGAGGCGAAGTCGCGGTCCGCGCACTGGGCGACGTCACCGGTCGCGAGGACCGGCAGGTCGACGTCGACCGCGTCCGGGTCGATCGCGGAGATGCACGCCACACCGTCGATCTCGGTGACGACGCTGCGCAGCGGCTCGTGTCGCCGGACGACGTCGACCAGGGCCGTCCGGAGTGCGTCGGTGTCGAGTGCGCCGACGAAGCGGACGGTGAACGGCATGTTGTAGGTCGCCGAGGACGCGGAGTCCAGCCGTGTCGCGAGCCACAGCCGATGCTGGGCCGGGGACAGCGGCACGGCTCCGGAGACGGTCCGCCCGGCGGTGTCGTCGGAGGGGACCGAGGCGGAGCCGACGGCCGGCTCATCGGTGTCGACGCCCAGGTCGGACAGGGCCGCGACGAGGCCGGCGAGGTCGTCGGCGTCGAACACCGTACGGATCCCGATCCGATGGCCGGTGGCGCGGGACAGCCGCGAGGCCATCCGTGTCGCTGAAAGTGACGTCCCGCCGATCTCGAAGAAGTTGTCGCTTAGAGAAATCGACGCCGGAGCCGTGGCGTGGGCCTCGTTCGCCACCTCGTCGGACGTGTCGTCGTGCAGGTCGAGCACATCGGCGACGGTCGCCACGACGAAGCGTTCGAGCGCGGTGCGGGCCCGGACGAACTCGCGGTGGGTCCGCAGGTCGGGCCGAGGCAGCGCACGGCGGTCGAGCTTGCCGTTGGCGGTGGTGGGCAGCGAGTCGAGGACCATGATCGCGGTGGGGATCATGTGATCCGGTAGCGCGGTTCGGAGTTCGGCTCGCAGGTCCTTGTCGGTGAGTCCGGTGCCGGTGACGTAACCGACGATCGTGGGCTCACCGGCGACCAGATCATCCCGGATGACCACGCCCGCGGCGGTCACGCCGTCCAGCCGGCTGAGGGTCGACTCGATCTCGCCGAGTTCGACCCGCTGGCCGCGGATCTTGACCTGTGAGTCGGTGCGACCGAGGTATTCCAGCTCGCCGGCGGCGTTCAGACGGACGAGATCGCCGGTGCGGTAGAGCCGTTCGCCCGGCGCCGCGGGCGAGGCGACGAACCGCGATGCCGTCAGGTCCGCGCGGCTGCGATAGCCCCGGGCCAGCTGGACGCCGCCGAGATAGAGTTCGCCGATCGCGCCGGGCGGTTGCGGCCGCAGGCGGTGGTCGAGCACGTGGACACCGGTGTTCCACACCGGGGAGCCGATCGGGATCACCGGGACGTCGGCGCGACAGTGGTCGTGGTGGGTGACGTCGATCGCGGCCTCGGTGGGGCCGTAGAGGTTGTGGATCGGAGCGGACGTCAGCGACGCGGCGGCACCGACCGTCGCGGGAGTCAGAGCCTCACCGCTGGTGAAGATGCGGCGTAGGCTCGTCAGCTCCGATGCATCGTCGGCGTCGAGTGCCGCGGTGAAGGCGGCGAGCATCGAGGGCACGAAATGCAGTGTCGTGACGCGGTGTTCGGCGATCACGTCACGCAGATACCAGGGGTCGCGATGACCGTCGGCAGTCGGTACGACCAGTGCCGCGCCGGTGGTGAACGGCCAGAAGAACTCCCAGACCGACACGTCGAAGGTGGACGGGGTCTTCTGCAGCACCCGGTCGTCCGGTGCGAGCTCGTAGCGGGCCTGCATCCACGCGAGGCGGTTGACGATGGCGCGGTGGGTGATGACCACGCCCTTCGGCTTGCCGGTGGAACCGGAGGTGAACAGCACATAGGCGGCCGTGTCGGGGCTCGGGGGCGTCGGTGCGGCTACGTCGGAATCGTCGTCGGCGCGCAGTTCGGCGAGCACCGACTCGGTGATGACGAGGTCGGGGGCGGCCACCTCGAGGATGTGACCGAGCCGGTCGGCCGGTTCGGCCGGATCGATCGGCAGGAACGCGGCACCGGCCCGGACGACGCCGTGCAACGACACGACCTGGTCGGTGCTGCGGGGCAGCTGAACGCCGACGACGCTCTCGGGGCCGATCCCGCGACGCGCGAGCGCGGATGCGATCTGTGTTGCGGCGCAGTCGAACTCGCGGTGGGTGAGCGAGTGTCCGTCCTGTGCGTCGGTGATCGCGGTCTCGTCGGGGTGGGCCCGGGCCGCGTCGTCGAGCAGGTCGACGAGGGTGGTGTCGCCGTGCTCGACCTGCTCCCCGGTCATGCGCTCGGGGAGTTCGGCTCGTTCGGCATAGGTGAGAACGTGCAGGTCCGACACCTTGGTCTCGACCGGCGCGCCGACGAAGGCGGTGACGAAGTCGACCAGGCGCCGGTGGTGGGTGGTGATCTCCTCGGCCGGGTAGATGTTGGGGTTCGCCTCGAGGTCGAGGGTCATCCCGCCGTCGAGGCTGTCGTAGACGTTCACCGACAGGTCCTCGATGGGGCCCGTGGACAGGACGTGCAATTCCCCCTTGAGCGGACCGAAGTCGATGTGCTGGAAGAAGAGCATGACGTTGACGAGCGGTCCGAAGAATCCTCGTCGCGCACCGGCCGCACCGAGGATCTGAGAGGTGATGTCCTCATGCCGGAACTTCTGATGCCGGACGGCGACCTTGATCTCTGAATTGGCCGACTTCAACAGATCGGCCAGGGTGGCGGTGTCGTCGTCGAGCGCGATGCGCAGCGGGACGACGTTCGAGGTCAGGCCCGCCGAGGTACGGAGGACATCGCGATCGCGGGCGGCGACCGGCAGGCTCAGCATCGCCTCGTCGCGATCGGTGTAGCGCGCGACGTAGGCGGCGACGGCGGCGGTGATGACCGAGGCGGGCCGGACCCGCTGGGTGCGGCCGAGATCGCGGATGCGCGCGACGAGCGTGTCGTCCAGCACTGCCGACCGTACGTCCGACAACGGCGCCGCCGAGGCCGAAAGGCTGGTGAGAGTGGTCATCTCGGGCATGTCGGCCAGATGCGACGCCCAGTGTTCGCGATCCTCGACGAACTTCGCGGAGGCGCGGTACTCACGGTCGAACTCCGCGATGTCGACCATCGACGCGGTGTCCGCGATCGGGGGCGGGGTCCCGTTCACGATCGCGGTGTAGTGCGAGGCGACCCGCAACATCATGTACATGGCCGCGTAGCCGTCGAAGCCGATGTGGTGACCGTGGCAGTACCAGATCGAGTGCCCGGGACCGATCTTGAGCAGGTGGGTCTCGAGGATGCGGTCTTCGAACACGTCCGAACTCGCGCTTCGCCGGCGGTCGATCCAGGCCAGCGCTGCCGCGCGCGGGTCGTCGGCGTCGGAGAAGTCCTGTCGCCCGAGTACCACTCCCTGCGACCGGTCGAGCACCATCATCGGTTCGCCGTCGTCGGTCGGGATCAACCGCAGCAGTGGGGCTTCGGTCTCCCGCTCGGTCAGGGTGACCGCACGTTGCATGATGTCCGGATCGACGTCGACGAGGGGGTCGTCACCGTGCTCGGCCTGCGGACCCGATGTGTCGCCGCGGAACTCGACGTACGCGTCGATGGTCATCGGCACGTCCGGCTCGAGTTGCTGAGCGTAGAAGATGCCGCGTTGTGCGGCGGTCATCGGGATCGTCAGGCCGGCGTCGATGTCGGTAGCAACGGTGTTCCGGACCGCGTCGTCTGTGGTCACGCGTGCCTCCCCTGTGAATGCGCCCGCACGGCAGCGTCGAACCCGGATCGAGCGTGGGGATTCGAACTCGGGTCCACGAACTCGGGGCGGGTGGCCCGGAGTCGAGGACTCGCCGTCAGGCCCGCGGTTGT
This sequence comes from Gordonia sp. AC31, assembly GCF_031844505.1. Lineage (NCBI taxonomy): Bacteria > Bacillati > Actinomycetota > Actinomycetes > Mycobacteriales > Gordoniaceae > Gordonia > Gordonia sp. AC31. The sequence continues at coordinate 4,993 of NZ_JAUZVK010000002.1, read as the reverse complement.
CGGACTGAACTGCGGAGCCGGGGAGCATGGTGATCGTTCGGCTCACGATCGGCAGCCGAGAGTTACCCCCGGCGCTGACACGCCCCCGGTGTTTCGCTCCCTTCCGGCTCGCACTGATTGCTCGCCGGACGGGCTTGTGTCTGGTCGATCTCGTCTCATGGGTGCTTCGCGTGGCGGTGCACCCCAGATGGGTCAGTGCGCGAAAAACTTTCCCGGCCCGGCGTCCTCCGAAACCCCGCGCGGTCGCCGGGGCCATCGATTTGGCCCGGACCTGGGCATTCCCCTACACTTGTGGGGTTGCCTGCGGCACCGCTGTGTCGCGAGTCGGCTCACGAACCCACTGGGGCGGACCGCTCAGGTGTCACAACCTGGTCAAAACCCCAGGCAGGCGTGTGTTCGATGGCAACGGACCGTGTGCGTCGGGTCGGAAATCCGCCGTACATAAGAAGCCAGGTCAAGGAGACTAACGAGTGATTCAGCAGGAATCCCGCCTGCGAGTCGCCGACAACACCGGTGCCAAGGAGATCTTGTGCATCCGCGTGCTCGGCGGTTCCTCGCGGCGCTACGCCGGCATTGGCGACGTCATCGTCGCCACTGTCAAGGACGCCATCCCGGGCGGCAACGTCAAGAAGGGTGAGGTCGTCAAGGCCGTCATCGTGCGCACCACCAAGGAGCGCCGTCGTGCGGACGGAAGCTACATCCGCTTCGACGAGAACGCCGCCGTCATCCTCAAGGGTGAGAGCGACCCCCGCGGCACCCGCATCTTCGGCCCGGTCGGCCGCGAGCTGCGTGAGAAGAAGTTCATGAAGATCGTGTCGCTGGCACCGGAGGTGATCTGACATGAAGGTCCACAAGGGTGACACCGTGATCGTCATCTCGGGCAAGGACAAGGGTGCCAAGGGCAAGGTCATCCAGGCCTTCCCGAAGACCCAGCGTGTCCTCGTCGAGGGCGTCAACCGAATCAAGAAGCACACCGCCGCGTCGGCCAACGAGCGCGGTGCCTCCTCCGGCGGCATCGTGACCCAGGAAGCCTCGATCCACGTCTCGAACGTGATGGTCGTGGACTCCGACGGCAACCCGACTCGCGTCGGCTACCGCGTCGACGAGGAAACGGGCAAGAAGGTCCGGATCTCGCGCAAGAGCGGGAAGGACATCTGACATGACCTCTACTGAACCCAAGATCCAGCCGCGCCTGAAGACTCGCTACCGCGAGGAGATCAAGGACACGCTGAACAAAGAGTTCGAATACCCCAACGTGATGCTGATCCCGGGCGTCGTGAAGGTTGTCGTGAACATGGGCGTCGGCGACGCCGCCCGTGACGCGAAGCTGATCAACGGCGCTGTCGAGGATCTGGCCAAGATCACCGGCCAGAAGCCGGAGATCCGTCGCGCTCGCAAGTCCATCGCACAGTTCAAGCTGCGCGAGGGCATGCCGATCGGTGCGCGCGTCACCCTCCGTGGCGACCGCATGTGGGAGTTCCTGGACCGTCTCGTGTCCATCGCCCTCCCGCGTATCCGCGACTTCCGCGGCCTGTCGGACCGTCAGTTCGACGGCAACGGCAACTACACGTTCGGCCTGAACGAGCAGTCGATGTTCCACGAGATCAACATCGACAACATCGACCGGCCCCGCGGTATGGACATCACCGTCGTGACGTCGGCCACCACGGACGACGAAGGCCGGGCGCTGCTGCGTGCCCTGGGCTTCCCGTTCAAGGACAACAACGTTAAGGACAACTGACATGGCAAAGAAGGCTCTGGTCAACAAGGCCAACAAGAAGCCCAAGTTCGCCGTGCGGGCCTACACCCGGTGCAACAAGTGCGGCCGCCCGCACTCGGTGTTCCGCAAGTTCGGCCTGTGCCGTATCTGCCTGCGCGACATGGCGCACGCCGGCGAGCTGCCGGGCGTGCAGAAGTCCAGCTGGTGATTTTCACCCGACGGATTTCGTAGCAGGAATGCGCTCATGGAGCGCATTCGTGCTACCGATTCCCCAGCGGCCCCATCTCGCTTCGGCGAGGTGGGGCCGTTGTCGTGTCACTGCTGAGCGAGCCACTCCTCGATGAGGTCGGGGACGCTCTCGATCGACGCGGTGAGCGAACGCTGATAGATGCGGTTGACGATGGGATCGGCCATCTTGCCGAACACCCCGCCGAAACCGGTCGAGGACGTGATCCGACACGTCACCCGGACGCCGTCGGAGGTCTCCTCCAAAGAGATGTGCGTGGTGAACGGGAACGGCGCTTCGACGGTCTGGAACTCCGTCTCCTTACAGGTGTCGACGCGGGTGAACTCTCCCCGCCAGTCCACCGTCCGACCGAGGACGGCCGTCTTACCCTTCCACTGTGAGCCGACGGCGAGTGGCCCATCGGACAGCGGAGTGACCTCGACGGTTCCCGGTAGGTAGGCGGTGGTGTGTTCGGGAGCGGACATGTACTCCCAGACGATGTCGAGTGGTTGCTGGACTGTGACGGATGCGCTGGATTCGGGCATGACGGAACCCTTTGTGTGCGAACGATTGTGGGTCGGCAGGCCGGAGCCACGCCGCACACCGTCTCGGGGCGGGTGGTGCACGGTCCGAACGAGATGCATCCGCCGGTCAGAGTACTCCCCGTCGGCCGCGAAGGCTACGTCCGAATTGTCCCCGATTCGTATGTCTAACAAAGACTTTCATGACCGTCGTCCTCATGGATTTCTCCGTCGGAGATCGATCGCTCGTGGCTGATGCCGACATCGCACTCCTCGGACCGCGTCGTCGTCAGCGGGTGGCGGCCCATTCGTCGACCAGGCGCGGCAGCTTCTTCGCGTTCGCGGCGAGCGACCGCTGATACGCGCGGATCGCCAGCGCGTCGGTAAGCTTCCCGACCGCCCCGCCGACGCCGGCGTTGCGGATGCGGTAGGTGAGTTCGACGCCGCGACCAACCTCCGCGAACGTGGCCGAGATGGCGAACTCGAGCGGTGACTCCGTGGAGGAGAACTCGGTGGCGGTGTGCGCATCCACCCGCGTGAACTCGCCGGTCCAGTCGACGGCGCGGCCGAGCCCCTTCATCTGGCCGCGCCAGACGGTCCCGACCGAGACCGGCCCGTCGGTGACGGTCTCGACGCCGATCACGCCGGGCGTCAGCGCCGCGACGTGCTCCGGGATGAGGCAGTACTCCCACACCGTGGTGAGGGGTTGTCGGACGAGGACGGTCGCACTTGCTTCGGGCATGACGTCGACGTTACCCGCCCGCCGGACTGCATGGCGAAAAGCGAACTATGGCAGCGTTTCTCGTTACGAGATCCCGTTGGGGCTCAGCGCCCACGGATGCCACCCAATTGCGACGTCGACTTGCCGGTGTGCCAGAAGTCGAGCTGGTGACTTCGCACTGGCCTGACAGTCGCGCTGTAAGGCCCCACCCCCCACCAGGGAGGTGGGGCCTTACGCAGTTCACCCGCACCACAGGTCGGGCGTGAACACTATGAAGTTCTCAAAGGGCATGCGCGCTCCGACGGATCGGTGCGAAAAGGTGCTACGCGGGGCGTCGTCTCTCGACGGATTCGCCTTCAGAAGTATCAGGCGCTCGGGCTCTCCGGCCGTTCGCCGATACGAGTCGGTCATCGACCACCGAGGTGGATCAGGCTGCGGCCCGGTCATCGAGAGTCATGGTGCGGCGGTTGTATGCCGGCAATGGCGTTCGGATCGGATCGATCGATGCGGGTGGGACCAGCCACGGGTGGCGGTCGCGCCCCATGATGATCTCCCACTGGCCGGCATGGATGTGGGCGTGGCAGGACGGGCAGAGCAAGCACCCGTTGTCGATGTCGGTGGAACCGCCGTTGCTCCAGAACTGGATGTGGTGGACGTGGGTGCGGCCCGCAGGCGCACCGCATTTGATGCAGCACCGGTCGCGGATGATGATCGCTCTACGCAGATGCGTCGGGAACAGTCGTCTGGAAGTGCCCATCTCCAGGGGGACGGTGTCGCCGTCGATGACCACGTCGGTGACAGAGGAGTCGCACGCAAGCAAGGACGCGGTGGTGGGGCTGATCGAACCCAGCCACAACAGGCTGGCCTTGTCGGGAGCAGCCGCCGGCAGGAGCACGCTGACGTGGGTCTTTGGTGGGGTTGCAAGGGTGATGTCGGCCACCGCCGCGGCATCGAGGATGAGTTCCAGAGCATCCGCGTTGCGGGCCCCGGTGGTCCGTGAGTCGTCGGTGCCGTCGGGCTCAGGCCTCGGAGTGTTCAGAGATTCGATTGCCGCGGTCAGCTTTTCGCCGATGACTGTGTCGAGATCGCCGCGTACGCGGACCCGGCCTTCCCCGGTCGGGGAGACGGTGAACTCGTTGATGGTGCGGTCCTCGCCAGCATGCAGGCCGCCGGACTCGACCGCATACTCGTTGCCCAGTTCGCGCGCCTTCTGGGCGATTTCGGCAGGGGTGGCGCCGGACATCGCCTGCGCGATAAGGGTCTGCTCGACCTCTGCTCGTTCCTCGGCGCAGACACCCTCGGGTGCTCGACGCGCGACATGAACTATGCCGTTCACGACGGCATCGGCGTGTTCCCCGGGGATCGCGCCGTCGGCAGTGTAACCGGGCAACCGAGAGAGCCATGCGTGTGCGTTGCCGATCCGCAACCAGCGGTGCGCGATTGCGGGTGCTGCGCCCATTGTGATCAGCAGGGCGGACGTCTTGCCGGTCGACTGTCGGGCCACACCGAGACGGTCGAGGGTGGCAGCTCCGACGGCGGCGTGATGGTCCAGGATGGAGCGCAGTTCGATCAGCAGAGACATCGCGGTGCTCGCTTGACGGCCGGTCGGCTCCGCGCCGCCAGGGGGCAGATCCCACAGCGCCTCGCGAATCGCAGTCAACACGGCGAGATAACCCTCACCGCCGGAGTGTTCGACACTGTCGGTCTCTGGGCGCAGCATGGTGGCGAGTGTTGTTGGCATGACGGACCTTCCACATCACAGGACGGAACTGGAGGCAGGGCTTCTCGTCATCGTTGGTTCGACA